>KL571425.1:13467-15634 GCA_000715855.1 Actinoplanes liguriensis | reverse complement strand
CTGCCGTTCAGCGCGTACGCCATCCCGGCCGCGCGCGCCCGGCCCACGTTGCGTTCCGCGATCGTCACCACCTCGGCGCCGCCCGCCGCGGCCAGCGCGGCCGTGTCGTCGGAGCACGCGTCCGCGACCACCACGACCCGTACCGGGACCGGCACCCGGGCGGCGGCGACCCGCAGCGACGAGAGGCAGGCCGGGAGCCGGGCGCGCTCGTCGTGGGCCGGGACGACGACCGTGATCACCGCAGGCCGGAACGTTCGGCGACCGAGGCGGGATCGCGGGTGAAGACCTCGAGGAGGAAGTCCGCCTCCTCGTGCCGGGCCAGCCGGTGCAGGCCGGGAACCCGGGCGAGCGCGGCGTGCACGTCGTCGCCGACTCGGACGTGCTCGGCGACCGGCCACCGCCAGTGCACGGCCACCAGGTCACCACCGGGCGCGAGCGAGGTGGCCGCCCGGTCGAGCAGCGCCGCCAGGTCCGCGTCGTCGAAGTAGTAGCCCAGTTCGGAGAGGACGACCAGGTCGAACGACTCGTCCGGCCAGTCGTGCGGCATCCGCGCGGTCCGGACCGTCACGTGCGACTGGGCGGCCAGGCGCTCGACGGTGGTCCGCACCGCGGACTCGACCGCGTCCACTGCGAGGAGACGGTCGCACCGGGCGGCGAGCCGGGCGGTGAGCATGCCGGTCGAGCAGCCCGGCTCGAACGCGGACCGGTAACGGCGGTTCGGGAGCGCGTCGACGGTCAGGGCGTGCTTGCGGGCGTCGTACCAGCGGGACTCGAAGCTCCACGGGTCGGGGTTGTCCGCGTACATCCGCTCGAAGTGGGAGATCGGCGTGCTCACGCGAAGATCACCTCGAACGGGCGGGTGAACCGGGCCACGACGTGCGGGGGCAGGATCGCGGCGTCGGCCGGGTCCGGGCCGAGCGGCGCGATCTGGCTCGGGAAGGCGGCGATCGCCGCGGCCTTCGCCGACCGCGCGGCCGGTGGCAGGTCGACGCGGCGGGCGCGTTCCCAGGGCACATCAGAGCTTTCCGGGTACGACCAGTGCCACGCCCAGATCGGATATTCGAGCAGCCGAGCCCCGGTCGCGGCACACGCGCGAGCCGCGGCCCGCCCGGTCGCCTCGTGGTCGGGATGCCCGTCGCCGCGCCAGGTGACCAGGCACCACCGCCCGGGTGTCAGCAGCTCAGCGAGTTGCCCGGTCAGCGTGTCCTCGTCGATCCCGCCGTCCGGGTGCCCGAGCCGGTGCACCGCCGCCGACCCGAGTCCGAGCCGGAGCAGCGCCTCGGCGGTCTCCGCGCGCCGGATCGCGGCCAGCCCGGCCGGGGTGTGCACGGCCGACCCGGGATGCGAGGCCTCCCCGTCGGTGACCGCGGCCAGGTCGGCGGCACCGAGCATCGCCATCAGCCCGGCCACGCCGAGGATCTCGTCGTCCGGATGCGGCGCGACGACCAGCGGCGGCCCGGGCGGGTCGAGCGGCAGTTCCGGCCATTGGCGCATCGCGGTCCAGGCCCGCCACCGCTCCTCGGTCGTCCCGTTCCCGGTGATCGCCCTCACCATGACGAGCCCTCCCCCACCCGCGAATCCGGATTCACATCCGGGCTCGCGAACCAATCCGGATCGGTGTCGACGAGCAGGTGACCGAGCTGTTCGAGGTCGCTCTCGGCATGACTCTGCCGCAGGTAGACCGTCAGGTCGGCGATCCGCTGGGCGTGCCCGGGGTCGCGGCACAACGGCCCGGCCCCGAGCGCCCGCCCGACCCGATCGATCACCTCGGTGGCCGCGGCCTCCACCGCCGCCCGGGCCCGCAGCACGAGCCGTCCCGCGTCCGCCTCGGGAGCCGCGTCGATCCGGCGCGCGGTGTCCTCCAGGACCGCCCAGGCGCCGCCGAGCGCGACGTCGATCGCGCCGAGGTGCACGAGCGCGTGCGGGCTCAGCTCCTTGGCCCGGGCCGCGGCGAGCAGCGTGTCCGCGACCCCGGCCGCGCCGCCGAACCAGCAGGCGGCCACCCCGGCGCCGCCGTGCCAGAACCCGGGGCGGTCGACGTACTGGCCCGGCCCGCCGACCGCCCGGGCCGGCGCGCCGGTGAACCGGACAGTGCGACTGTCACTTCCGGACATTCCGATCGCCGGCCAGGTCCCGTCCAGCGGCTGTCTCTTATACACATCTCTGA
>KL571425.1:11610-13192 GCA_000715855.1 Actinoplanes liguriensis | reverse complement strand
GGTCCCCGGTGAGGCGCCATCCGCCGGGGCCGTGCTCGGCCCGTACCGAGGAGGGCGCCGCGGCCCAGACACCCCAGCGGCCCTCGCCGGCCGGGGAGTCGAACAGCTCGGCACGGATCGCCACGGCGTCGGTGTGCCCCTCGACGAGCCGGCAGGCGACCAGGTCGTCCCGGCCCAGCGCGGCCAGCCTGCGGAAACGTTCGACGGTGGCCCCGCGACCGGGCAGGGGCAGGTCAGGCAGTTCGATCAACACGGGCAGCTGATACCCAGTCGTTCGTCGATCAAGCGCAGACCACTCGCAAGCCTTAAAGAAAAATTAAGGAAAGAGTCCGTAAAAACTGTTATTCAAAGGCTTTACAGCAGCCACCAGCACCGCTCTGAGCTGGGCAAATGAATTTTTTCTTGAACCATTGAATCAGCTGTGAGAGGTGCGCATAATTCGTCGCGCAGCAGTTCCACGGCATTTAATAGAGGATTTCGCATGGCTAATGAATCGAGGCACGTCGCTCCGGGGGATCCCCGTCGGCGTCGCCGGACCACCCGGGTGATCCTGGGCGTCACCGTGGCCGCGGCGCTCGGGGCGAGCGGCGTCTACATCGCCACCGCGGACGCCGGCGAGGTGGCCGTCCCCGGCGGGTTGCAGGCCGAGGCGTTCTCGGCCCAGTCGGGCGCCAAGACGGAGAAGACCTCGGACACCGGCGGCGGCAAGAACGTCGGCTGGCTGGCCACCGGCGACTGGCTGAAGTACCAGAACGTCACCATCGGCGGCTCGACCCTGAGCGCCCGGATCGCCTCGGACAACGCCGAGGGCGGCTCGATCGAGGCTCGGCTGAGCAGCCCGACCGGCACGCTCCTGGCGACGTTCCCGGTCGCGAAGACCGGCGGCTGGCAGAGATGGAAAACGGTCACCGCCACGGTCGCCTCGGTCCCGGCCGGTAAGCAGACCTTGGTTCTGGTGATGAGGAGCAAGTCCCGCTCGGACTTCGTCAACATCAACTACCTGCTGCTGGGGCCGGGTTCCGCAACCCCGGCCACTCCCGCGGCGACCACGCCGGCCACGACCACCAAGCCGCCGGCGACCACCCCGTCCTCGACCACCCCGTCGAGTGCCGCGGCCACCTCGGCGGCGCCCGGCGCGACCCCGGGTGGCTGGGTCGACGTCGACCAGACCGCCTGGAACGCGGCGCTCGCGCAGTACAACGCGGTCGCCTCGAAGCCGGTCCCGGCCGGGATCACCATGGTTCCGGAGTTCCACACCGACTGCTCGGTCTCCGGCGAGGCGCCCGACGACCCGATCGTCTTCCCGAACCTGCCGGGCGCGTCGCACATGCACACGTTCTTCGGGCCGAGGGTGACCGCCACCAGCACCGGCAAGGACCTGCTCGCCGAGTCGACGACGTGCACCGCGCCCGGCGACAACAGCGCGTACTGGGCGCCGACCCTGATGCTCAACGGCACCCCGGTCAAGATGAAGAACTTCCGGGCGTACTACGGGGCGAAGATCAAGGACCCGGCGACGGTACGGCCGTTCCCGCCCGGCCTGGTGATGGTCCAGGGTGACGCCAAGCGGCAGGTGGCGACG
>KL571425.1:7461-11399 GCA_000715855.1 Actinoplanes liguriensis | reverse complement strand
ACGCCAAGCGGCAGGTGGCGACGCCCGCCGGCACGAGCTCGCAGTTCTGGTGCGCGGGCAGCGCCGAGATCGGCCGCAGCAAGGACGGCAACTGGCCCAAGTGCGCGGCCGGCGGCAACCTGATCTACCAGCTCACCTTCCAGGACTGCTGGGACGGCAAGCACGTCGACTCGCCGGATCACAAGTCGCACATGGGCCCATCGGTCAACGGCGTGTGCACCGGGAACTACCCGGTCGCGATCCCGAGCCTGTCGCTGATGCTCGGCTACGACTCGCTCGGCGGGGACGGCCTGACGCTCTCCTCCGGGATGGCGTCCTCGATCCACGGCGACTTCATGAACGCCTGGGAGCCGGCGAAGATCGGCGCACTGGTGAAGGTCTGCATCAACGCCGGTGCCAAGTGCGGCTCGACCCCGACGTTCACCGGCGGCTGATCCGCGATTTCGTCAACCGCGGTTCGGTTCTCGAACCCGCATTCACTTTGTTCGACGGGAGATCGGTGCCCCTG
This sequence comes from Actinoplanes liguriensis, assembly GCA_000715855.1. Lineage (GTDB taxonomy): Bacteria > Actinomycetota > Actinomycetes > Mycobacteriales > Micromonosporaceae > Actinoplanes > Actinoplanes liguriensis. Next base: position 10,891 of record KL571425.1, on the reverse strand, counting down.
CCACCCGGCGGGGGCACCGCCAGTGGAGGGACCCTCTTCGTGCGACTCTTCGTGATCGCCGCCGCCGCCCTGATGCTGGCCGGTTGCGCCGAAACAGCCGCCGCCGGCGAGGCGACCACCCCCAGCGGGACAACAGCCGCCGTCGGCACGACGACCGCCAGTGGCACGACCGCCAGTGGCACGACCGCCGGTGGCACGACTGCCAGTGGGACGACTGCCAGTGGGACGACGGCCGCCGTTTCGGCGCCGGGACGCGCGTTCGGTGGCACCGACCTGGCCTGGATCGAGGTGACCCTGGCCATGAACGAGCAGGCCATCCCGCTGCTCGACGCGATTCCGGCACACACCCGGACACCGGCGGTGACCGATCTCGCGACAAAGGTCCGAGCCGTCACCGAGGCCGAGCTGCCGAAGCTGCGCACCCTGCACGACCAGGCCGGCCTCCCGGCCGACAACCCCCACGAGGGGATGCCGATGCCCGGCATGGTCACCGAATCCGAATTAGAGGCAATGACCAGGCTCTCCGGTACGGCGTTCGACACCGCCGCCACCAACAAACTGCACGAGGGCCTCACCCAGGCGATCAACCTGGCCCGCAGCGAACAGTCCAACGGCGCCGACCCGGACACCCGTGCCCTGGCCGGCGCCATCCTTTCCGCCCGCGAACCGCTGTTAACTTCCTGAGCCGCCGCCCGGACGGTGAAGCCCGCGAACCGCGATCAACTTCCCCAGCCACCCGGACGGTGAAGCCCGCGAGCCCCTATCAGCTCCCCCCGCCGCCGCCCGGACATTGAAGGCCGCGGACCGCTGTCGACTTGCTGCGCGGCCGCCCGCCCGCCGGCGGTTGAGGCGGGGACCTCAGTTCCGGTAGCGGAAAATTATCCGGCCGCGGTCGAGGTCGTATGGGGTCAGCTCCACCAGCACCCGGTCGAACGGCAGGATCTTGATGTAGTTCTTCCGGATCTTGCCGCTGATGTGGGCCAGCACCGTGTGCCCGTTACCGAGCTCCACCTTGAAGGTCGCGTTGCGCAGGCATTCGAGGACCACGCCCTCGACCTGGATCCCGTTCGCCGATCCGGGCATTCAGACCAGCTCCAGTTCCAGGTTGCTGCTCGCGCGCCGGGCCCGCACACCTTCGAAGAGCCCGAGCGCCGCGAGGTTGGACTCGTGCACGTCCACCGACGCCGTCTCGACGCCGCGCCGGTGCAACCCGGTGAGCACCTCGGCGAGCAGCGCCCGCCCGATGCCCCGCCGGCGCATCCCGGCCCGGACCGCGATCAGCCCGATCCGCGGCCTGCGGGGCAGCGGCGCCAGGCGCAGCAGACCCACGTACCGCCCGTCGTGCGCGGCCGCCGTGAACCTCGACAGGCCCCGGGCCCGGGTCAGCACGTCGGACGGCATCGCCGGGCATCCCTCGTCACGGATCGCCTGGTCCAGTTCGTCGAGCAGGTCATCACGCACCCCGTCGGCGGACACCATCGTCACGCCGGGAGGTGGTGTCACCGCTCCGAGGCCGGTGATGATCGGATCGGTCGGGAGGACGTGCTCCCACTCGCGCCGCCGGACGGCGAACCCGGCGCCACGCCACTGGGCGGTCAGGTCCACGTCGGCCTCGTCGACCACCGTGTGCAGGGGCCGGGGCAGCACGGCCAGCATGGCCTCGACGAGCTGGTCGAAGACGGTGTCGTGCCAGGCGTCGACGCTCAGGAAGATCCGCCCGTCGGGGCGGCGCAACGCTTCCCCACGCCCGACGACCAGGTCGTCGGCGAGGGCGTGCCACTGCCATTCCGCCGGGCGGGTGAGCACGGCGGTTCGTACAGAATTCACAGGTTTGCCTCTCGGGAGTGGCGCTCCCGGCGGCCCTGGGTCAGCCGCCCACCGTGACGACGAGGGGAGCGCCCAACATCGCTACATCGTTCATCGGGGCTCACCTCCTCAGGTGGTGTCACGGTCGCCGGGCATACTATCGAACCCGCCGCACCGCGTCCACCGAATTACAGACTCACGAGGAGGACGCTGACGATGACGCTGCCCAGGACGTTGTGGACACCGGAGATCGCCGCGTAGAGCAGCGGGCGGGGGAAGTTCGGGTTGATCGCGATGGTGACCGTGTTGGCCGCGAGGTAGCCGACGCCGGCGATCAGCCCGAACAGCACCGCGTCACCGAGCGTGCCGGGGCGGGGCCGCCGAGCGGGCGCTGGCCACGATCCGCCAGGTCATGCCGTCCCGCCTGCGCCACCGGGTCAAGGCGCTGCAGGTCACCGCGGTGCGGCGCCCGGCGGCCGAGGCCGACGGCGCTCTCCGCCGCCGAGTCACCCGGAACGGGCGGCCCGGGCCGCGGCGACGACCAGGCCGCGCGGCGAGGCCGGGAAACGATCGAGCATGGCGTGAATCTCCGCGGAATCCACGTTCGCGCCGAAAAGCTCCGTGCCCGGCTCCATCCGCACACCCGAGGCCAGCGGCCCGGCCACGACCGGGTCGAAGCCGAGCGCATCGATCAGCGCCGACACCGCCGCCACGTCGGCCGGATCGTCCCCGGCCAGCGCGATCGCGCGCCGCCCGGGCGCACCGGCGGGCCGGGCGCCTTCTTCCAGGTCGTGGTAGCCCATGTGGTTGAAGGCCTTCACGACCCGCGACCCGGGCAGGAACGCCTGGACGGTCTCGCTCGACGACGTACGCGGATCGGTCAGGTCGTCGCGGATCCCGTCGACCTCCCACCAGTAGTTCATCGCGTCGATCACCAGCTTGCCGTGCAGCTCGTCGACCGGGACGCTGCGGTGCTTGCCGAGCGGCAGCGCGAGGATCACGATGTCCGCCCGTGAGGCCGCCTCGGCCGCGCTCACCGCCTTCGCGCCCGGCGTGAGCACCTCGACGATGAGCCGGATCTTCGCCGGGTCACCGGAGGCGGCCACGAGAACCTCGTACCCGGCGGCGATCGCGAGCCGGGTCAGGACCGTGCCGACCTTGCCGGCGCCGAGCATGCCGATCGTGGTCATCGTTCAGCCGGCCAGGATGTCGCGGACCATGGGAATCACCTTCGCACCGAACAGTTCGACCGAGCGCAGCCGGGCGCTGACCGGCTGGGCCCCGGCAGTGTAGATCAGGTCGAAGCGGCCGACGCCGAGCGCCCTGACCGCGCGTGCGATCTTGCGGGCGACCGTCTCCGGGGAACCGATGTAGAGCGAACCGCCGTTCACTTCCGCCTCGAACTCGGCCCGGCGCAGCGGCGGCCAGCCGCGCAACGCGCCGATCCGGTCCCGGATCACCTTGTACGGCGCGTAGAAGTGCGACAGGGCCTCCTCGTCGGTGTCGGCGACGAAGCCGGGTGAGTGCATGCCGACCGGGTGGGCGACCGTGCCGAGCTGCTGGGCGGCCTGTTCGTACAGCTTGATGTAGGGCGCGAACCGGTCCGGCGCTCCCCCGATGATCG
>KL571425.1:3989-7225 GCA_000715855.1 Actinoplanes liguriensis | reverse complement strand
GCAGGCCGTGCCGGGCGGTGCGGACCACCGACTGCGGGGAGCCGCCGACGCCGACCCAGGTGTCGAGCCGGCCGGATTCCGTCTTCGGGAACACGTCGGCGTTCTCCAGCGCCGGCCGGGTGGTGCCGCTCCAGGTGACCGGGCGCTCGTCGAGCAGTTTGACGAACAGGTCGAGCTTCTCCTCGAACAGGAGGTCGTAGTCGCTCATGTCGTACCCGAAGAGCGGGAACGACTCGGTGAAGGATCCGCGGCCGAGGATCGTCTGGGCGCGCCCGTTCGACAGGGCGTCGACGGTGGCGAAGCGCTGGAAGACGCGCACCGGATCATCCGAGCTGAGCACGGTGACGCCGGACGCGAGCCGGATCCGCGAGGTGCGACCGGCGATGCCGGCGAGCACGGTCTCCGGGGTGGAGATCGCATATTCCGGGCGGTGGTGCTCGCCGAGGGCGATCACGTCGACGCCGAGCTGGTCGGCGATCACCGCCTCGTCGACGACCTGCCGGATCGCCGCGGCCTGGGACACCGGAGCGCCGGCGTCGTCCACCGGGACATCACCGAAGGTGTCCAGACCGAAAACCAGATCGCTCATGACTGAGCCTCCCGCTGAACCGGACGAACTGAATGAACCGGACGAACTGAATGAACCGGACGAATTGAACGAACTGGAGGAACTGAAGGAACCGAGTCAATCGAACGAACCGAACGTGATTGACGTGTCAACTATGCCGCCAGGTAGTTGACACGTCAATCAGACGTGAGCGCCGGCACATCGACCGTTTACAATTACGTAATGGGAGCGCTCCCACACGGAGGAGATGCATAGTGCGTTACGGCCACTTCGACGATCAGACCCGTGAGTACGTCATCGAGAGACCCGACACCCCGCTGCCCTGGATCAACTACCTGGGCACCGAGGAGTACTTCGGGCTGATCTCGAACACCGCGGGCGGCTATTCGTTCTACCGCGACGCCCGGCTGCGCCGGCTGACCCGGTACCGCTACAACAACGCGCCGTTCGACGTCGGCGGCCGCTACCTCTACCTGCGTGACGACGCGACCGGTGACTACTGGTCGCCGTCCTGGCAGCCGACCCGGCGTGAGCTGGACGACTACGAGTGCCGGCACGGGATGTCGTACACGAGAATCTCCTCGGCCCTGAACGGGGTTCGCGCCGAGACCCTCTACTTCGTCCCGCTGGGCGAGACCCTCGAGGTCTGGCGCACGACGGTGACGAACGAGCGCGACACCACCGCCGATCTCTCGCTCTTCTCCTCGGTCGAGTTCTGTCTCTGGGACGCGCAGGACGACGCCACCAACTACCAGCGCAACTTCTCCACCGGCCAGGTCGAGGTGGACGGCGGCGTCATCTACCACAAGACCGAGTACCGGGAGCGGCGCGACCACTTCGCGTACTTCGCCTGCTCCGAGCCGATCGAGGGCTTCGAGACCCAGCGCGAGGCGTTCCTCGGGCCGTACCGCGGCTGGGACACGCCGCTCGCGGTCGAGCGCGGCCACCTCTCCGGCTCGATCGCGCACGGCTGGTCCCCGGTCGGCAACCATCACGTGCGCCTGCGTCTCGAACCCGGCGAGACGCGCGAGGTGATCTTCGTGCTCGGCTACGCGGAGAACCCGCACGACGAGAAGTTCGAACCCCCGCATTCACAAACCCTCAACAAGGCGTACGTACGGCCGGTGATCGATCGCTGGCTGCGCCCGGAGACCGTCGCGGCCGGGTTCGACGCCCTGCGCGCGCACTGGGACCGGCTGCTCGGCGGGCTGCAGGTCAGCACCCCGGACCCGGACACCGACCGGATGGTCAACGTCTGGAACGCGTACCAGTGCATGATCACGTTCAATCTGAGCCGGTCGACGTCCGGCTTCGAGACCGGCATCGGCCGCGGCATGGGGTTCCGGGACTCGAACCAGGATTTACTTGGCTTCGTGCACATCATCCCGGCGCGGGCCCGGGAACGGATCCTGGACATCGCCGCCACGCAGCTGGCCACCGGCGGGGCGTACCACCAGTACCAGCCGCTGACCAAGCGCGGGAACAACGACATCGGTGACGGCTTCAACGACGATCCACTGTGGCTGATCCTGGGGGTCACCGCGTACCTCAAGGAGACCGGCGACTCGACGATCCTCGACGAGCCGGTGCCCTTCGACAACGAGCCGGGCAGCGAGGTCACCCTCTACGAACATTTGACCCGGTCGCTGGAGTACACGCGGGGCCGGCTCGGCCCGCACGGGCTGCCGCTGATCGGGCGCGCGGACTGGAACGACTGCCTGAACCTCAACTGCTTCTCCGAGACGCCGGGCGAGCCGTTCCAGACCACCGAGAACGTCACCGGCGGGCAGGCCGAGTCGGTCTTCATCGCCGGGCAGTTCGTGCTGGCCGCCAAGGAGCTGGCGAGCGTCGCCGACCTGCGCGGGCTGGGCGAGAAGGCGGCCGAGTACCGGGCCGCGGCGGAGAAGATGACCGGCACGATCATCGAGCACGGCTGGGACGGCGAGTGGTTCCGCCGGGCGTACGACTTCCACGGCAACCCGATCGGCTCCGGCGAGAACGACGAGGGGCAGATCTTCGTCGAGCCGCAGGGCATGTGCGTGCTGGCCGGGGTCGGCCTGGACGACGGGCTGGCGGCCCGGGCGCTGACCAGCGTCGCCGACCGGCTGGCCACCCCGCACGGCGTGGTGGTGCAGCAGCCGGCGTACTCGCGGTACCACGTCGAGCTGGGTGAGATCTCCACGTATCCGCCCGGGTACAAGGAGAACGCCGGGGTCTTCTGCCACACCAACCCGTGGATCATGATCGCCGAGACGATGCTGGGCGACGGCGACCGCGCGTTCGACTACTACCGGCGGATCAACCCGTCGGCGCGCGAGGAGATCAGCGAGGTGCACCGCTGCGAGCCGTACGTCTACGCCCAGATGATCGCCGGGCGGGACGCGCCCACCCACGGCGAGGCGAAGAACTCCTGGCTGACCGGGACCGCGGCGTGGAACTTCGTCGCGATCACCCAGTGGATCCTGGGTCTGCGCCCGGAGCTGGACGGGCTGCGGATCGACCCGGTGCTGCCCACCGCGTGGAACGGTTTCGTGGCCACCCGCGTCTACCGTGGCGCAACCTACGAGATCACCGTGCGCAAGTCGATCGGGACGGCCGGGCGGGTCACGCACCTGCTGGCCGACGGCGAACGGATCGACGGCACCCTGCTCCTGTCTCTTATACACAT
>KL571425.1:2881-3775 GCA_000715855.1 Actinoplanes liguriensis | reverse complement strand
CCCCGGGGTCCTCGGGGCGGCTCATCGCCGTACGCGCAAATCGTCTTGTGGATTTTGATCGTCGGCATCGGACGGCTGGCCCGGCCGTGGTCTTCGGCCTGCGAGCCGCGCGTCACATGGCTCTTCAGAACTCGCCCTGGTGGCGGACGTCACCGGCCAGGCCGGATCGGTAGTTCTCGGCGAGCTCGGTCAGCTCGGCGACCTCGTGCTGCAGGGCGGACCGCCGCTCCTCCAGCTGCGCCGTGGCCTCGTCGTCGCGGCGCAGCGCGTCCTGCTTGATCTCCTCGGCCGTCGACCGGGCCTGCCGGACCATCTGCTCCGACCGCTCCCGAGCCTCGGCCAGCACCTGCTCCGACTCCTCGTGGGCGTCGTGCACGTGCTGGTCGGCGGTGCGCTGCGCCATGGCGAGAACCCGCTCGTTGGGCGCGGTGATGACGGTGGTCGGCGCATCGGCGGCGCTGCGGGCCTGCTCCAGGCGACGATGCAGCCTGTCGGCCTCCCGCTCGGCCTCGGCCCGCTTGCGCAGCGCCCGGTCCAGCTCGTCGCCGACCGCGGCGAGCTCGTCCCCGGCCGGGCCGGAGCCGCCGTGGCGGACCTGGTCCTCCAGGCTGTCACGCTCCTCCATCAGCCGGATCATCTCTTGCGTGATCTCCTCGCGGAGGGCGTCGACCTCCTCCGCGTCGTAGCCGCGCTTGCCCAGCGCGGCCTTGTGGAATGTGATGTTGTGTACGTCGGCCGGCGTAAGCGGCATCGATAGCTCCCCGATCGAATCGGCTTACGACTGTACGCCTCTCCGGCCGGCGACCATCCTCATTGAGATTCGTCGATTGGCCTGCCAGGATGGCCGCATGACTACCGCGCGGCGTCTGTTCTCGGCCATGTCCGTCGCGATCC
>KL571425.1:0-2649 GCA_000715855.1 Actinoplanes liguriensis | reverse complement strand
CACCGACCCCGACACCCCGTGGCGGATGCGCAACTGGCCACAGACCCAGCCGTGGCAGCGCGACGAGCCGGCCGCGCTGGCGAAACCCGCCGGACCGCAGGCGGTCGACCCCCAGCGGTACGAGATGCCGGACACCATGACCTGGTCGGACTACCGGGCGGTGCCCGGCACGAACTGGGCGGACCCGTCGGTGGCCGGCTCGGAGCGCAACTTCAAGGGCGCGCTCGTGCTGGTGGACTTCCCGAACCAGCCGTTCGTCGTCACGCAGCCGGCGAACTCCACGATCTACGGCAACCCGTCCGGCGTACAGAATCTGGACCGTTCCGACGTTCCGGCGTTCTATCGGGACTTCCTCAACAAGCCGGGCAAGCTGAACCGCGGTCACACCATTCACGAGTATTGGATGGAGGACTCCGGCGGGCGGTACGGCATCGAGCTGAGCAGCTTCGGGGTCTACCAGATGCCGGCCAAGAGCCACGAGTACGGGATCGAGAACTCGATGCAGCGCGGGCTCGGGTGCCCGGCCGGGGACACGTGCGGCCGGGACATCCGTACCGACGCGAAAGCGGCCTGGACCGCGGCGGTGGGCGAGGAGGAAGCGGCCTCGTTCGACTTCGTCTTCTTCCTCTCGGCCGGGCAGGACGAGTCGTCGACCTGGCAGGAGTTCGGCCAGATGAAGTTCCAGACCAAGGACGACGTCACCGACGAGTTCGGGCCGCCGGACGACGCGCTGCCCAACTCGAACGCGACCCGGTACGTCGACTGGACCTCCTGGGCGGCCTCGTCGAACGTCTGGCCCAACGCCACCCAGGGCAGCTCACTGCAGGCGGAGAGCTCGGGCATGTCGACCTACGCCCACGAGTTCAGCCACATCCTCGGCATCGGCGACAACTACAACAACCCGTACAGCGTCCCGGCCCGCCGCGACTACAGCGGACCGTGGGAGATGCTCAGCCGCGGCACGTTCAACGGGCCCGGCGGACCGCACAGCCGCTGGCTCATCCCCGGCACCTCGGGCTCGTCGATGGGCGCCCAGCACATGCTGCGCAACAAGATGAAACTCGGCATCGTCGACGACGACGCGGTGCTCAAGCTCTCCCGCCAGGCGCTGGCCACCTCCGGCCTGGTGCTGGCCAAGATCACGGCGCGCGAGGTGGAACCCGGCGGCCGGCTCGCCGGGATCAACGTGACCCTGGACGGCGGCGACCACGAGGCCGCCTGCAACACCTCGACCGATCCGTACTGCGACGGCGGCGGCTACAACAACTACACCCTCGAAGTCGTCGACCGGATGGGCTTCGACTCGTTCACGCCCGACTCCGGGGTGCTGCTCGCGAAGACGAAGGACGCCGACAACGCGCCGTTCATCTGGACCGTCGACGCGAACCCGCAGGACATCGACAAGGTCGACTTCGTGCTGCCGGACGGCACGCCGCAGAAGATGACGATCGGCGACTACCGGCAGCTGTCCGACGCGCTGTTCCACGCAGGCACCGGATCGGGCAGTGAGTTCGAGTACACCGACACGGCCAACCGCCTGCAGTTCTACGTGCTGGACCGGCAGCGGGACCGGAACGGGGTGCTCTCCTACCAGGTGGCGGTGCGGTCCCTCGACGGCGCCGGGCCCGCCGCCCGCGGGGTCCGGGCGACTCCGGCGACCGCCCGCACCGACTCGTCCGGCTGGGCGCGGTGCAGCATTCCCGTCCGCAACACCGGCCGTGGCGACGACGTGTTCCGGGTATCCACCTCAGGAGCAACCCTTCCGCGTACGGTCGTGGGGGTCCCCGCCGGCCGGACGGCGTCGGTGGACGTTTATGTGAAGGGCCGTTCGCGCACGGCGGTGACGGTCACGTCGGAGAGCAACCCGGCCGCCACGGTCACCACGTCCTGCACGGTGCGGCGCTGACCCGGTTCAGCCTCGTGACGAGCGTCGCGAAGTCGTGTGGCTTCGCGACGCCCGGCCTACGTTGGGGAGATGCTGGAGCTCATCGACCGGTTCGGGTACCTCGGTATCGCCGGGGTCGTCTTCGTCGAGAGCTTCGGCATCCCCGCGCCGGGCGAGACGGTGATCATCGCCGGGGCGGCGTATGCCGGCCGCGGCCATCTTGACATCGTCGTCGTCGCGGTCGTGGCGTTCCTGGCGGCGGTGGCCGGTGACAGCCTCGGCTACCTCATCGGCCGTCGCGGTGGGCGGCGGCTCGTGCATCGCTTCGGGCGGTATGTGCGGCTCACGCCCGAGCGTCTGGAACGGCTCGAAGGGTTCATGACCCGGCACGGTGCGCGGATCGTCGTGGTGGCCCGGTTCGTCGAAGGGTTGCGGCAGTTCAACGGCATTGTCGCCGGGATGGGGCGGATGCGGTTCCCGCACTTCCTGACGTGGAACGCGCTGGGGGCGGCGCTGTGGGTCGGTCTCTGGTCGACCGCCGCCTACCTGGCCGGGGATCACATCGAGGAGATCGCGTCGGCGTTGAGCCGCTACGTCGTGGTGGTGGCGGTCGTCGCGGTCGCGGTCGGCCTCCTGATCTACCTACGCCGCCGCCGGCACCGAGCCCCGACCCACCCGACAAAGTAAATCCCGGTTCGAAATCAGAACCCACCTTCACATAACCCCGGCAAGCCCCGCCTCACCCCGCCCCTGTCTCTTATACA
>KL571424.1:21396-22539 GCA_000715855.1 Actinoplanes liguriensis | reverse complement strand
CGCCGGGTGAGTCCCGGCCGAGCCGGCGTAGAGCCCGTCCACCCCGGTGAAGTACGGCATCCGCTGATCGAAGGCGACCGTGTTGTCCACGTGGTGGATGTGCCCGCCGGTGATCCCGAAGTGCTGCTCGATCCCGGGCGGCGTCAGCGGGAACACGTCGGCGACCAGCTCCGAGGTGCCCGGCGCGTAACGGTCGCAGATGGCGAGCAGCCGATCGACGTACGCGGGAAGCTCTTTCTCCCATGACGTGCCGGCCGGCTCGAACGGGACGGACTGCACGAACAGCGCGGACGAGTGGTGCCCGGCCTCGTCCCGCAGTGACGGGTCGACGGTGGTGTGCACGTACCACTCGATGGTCGGCTCGTCGGGCAGTTTCCCGGCCTGCACGTCGGCCCACATGCCGCGCAGCGCGGCCATCGGCGAGTCGCCGGCGCCCGGCAGCAGGTGGATCGTCGAGCCGAACGGCGACGGCGAGCCCTCCGGCAGGCAACTGAACTTCGGCAGGTCACGCAGCGCAAGGTTGACCTTGAGGGTGGTGCCGGGTTTCCGCGCCGACTCCATGCGGGTGGTGAGCCCGGACGGCAGCGCGCCGGAGGGGACCAGGGACATCAGCCGGTACGGATCGCAGCTCCCCAGCACCACGCGCGCGGTGACGGACCGGCCGTCGGCGAGCACGACCCCGCTGGCCGCGCCCCCGTCCACGGTCACCGAGGTCACCGCGGCGTCGGTGAAGAGCCGCGCCCCGGCCGCCCGTGCCGCGTCGGCGAACGTGCGGGACACCGTGCCCATGCCGCCCTCGGCGATCATCCACGTGCCGTCCGAGCCGGGCAGCCGGCACATGTTGTGCACCAGGAAGTTGTGTCCGGTGCCCGCGTCGTCGGGGCCGGCGGTCAGACCGGAGAGGCCGTCCGTCACGGCGTACATGCTGGTCAGTAGTTCGCTCTTGAAGCCGAACCGGGCGAGGTAGTCGACCACCGAGCCGCGCACCAGATCCAGGAAGGTGCTCTGCAGCTGCGGCCGGATGTAGCGGTCGGCGATCTGCTCGACCGAGCCGGGCTCCTCCAGCCAGGACGGCGCGAGGTCGGCCCGGAGGGCGGCGATCTCCACCTGTCTCTTATACACATCTCTGATGGCGCGAGGGAG
>KL571424.1:20411-21221 GCA_000715855.1 Actinoplanes liguriensis | reverse complement strand
GCTGCTGGCGGGTGGCCTCACGGTCGCGGCCGAACAGCAGGTGCGGCGAGCCGGCCGGGCCGGGCGTCGGCAGGAAGTAGTGCGGGTCGCGGCGCAGCATCGGGATGTCGACGTCGAGCGTTTTCAGCAGCTCGGGCGGCATCAGGCCGAGCAGGTAGGAGCCGGTGGACTGGCCGAGGCCGGGCACCCGGGGGAACGGGTGCTCGGTGCGGGTCGCGCCGCCGAGCACCCCGGCCGCCTCGAGCACGACGACGTCGAGCCCGGCGCGGGCCAGCAGGATCGCGGAGACCAGGCCGTTGTGACCGGCTCCGATGATCACCACGTCGGCGCGGTCGGGAAAGGGGGTCATGCCGAGCGACGCTACCTCGCGTTGGTGTCCACTGCCCTAGGCGATTCGTCCGATAAATGCGGCTTGATGGCGTGTGTTGCCGCGAATCCGACAAGGATGATCGTGTGGAACAGGTAGAGCCAAAGGCCGACCGCGACCGTCCCACCGATGGCGTCGAATCCGCCGAACGGTGTGCCCAGATTCAGCGGAAGCGAGCAGAACAGTACAAAACCGTGCAGGAAGCCGGAGAGGTTCGCCGCGGTGAACGACCCGATCAGGACCGTCGGCAGCCACGGCGGACGTCCCGGCGCGATGTAGCGAAACACCCAGATCACCACCGGCGTCAGCACCAGCCAGGTGGCCAGGAATGACAGGACCACCCCGAGCACCGACCACCAGCCGCCGCGGATCCAGAGCGTGCTGGTCGTCGGCAGCGCCAGGAAGAGCGCCAGCAGCAGCGCCGGGGTCGCGGCCAGCAGTGG
>KL571424.1:15536-20162 GCA_000715855.1 Actinoplanes liguriensis | reverse complement strand
GCCCGCGCCAGCCGACCAGTGACTCGCCCGACGTCTTGTAGATGGAGACGAACGCGCGGCGCAGCCCCTCGCCGTAGAGCGTGGCCGGCAACAGGCTGGCCAGCGCCAGCAGCGGGGTGAGATGCAGGCCGGCGTCGATCAGGGCGGCGAGGGCGCGCGGCGCGCCGATCTCGTCCGGAAGAGCCGTGATGGTACGTCCGGTCAGCCTCCGCACCCGGTCCGCGCCCGCCACCAGGCCGGTCAGCCAGATCCCCAGCAGCGCCACCGGCACCACGGCGATCCCGCTGTAGAACGTGACCGCCGCTGCGTGCAGCGCGAGATCCCGCCCCCGTAGCGGCCGGAGCACCGCCGCCACCACTCGCCGCACGCTGATCAGCACGGCCCTCAGGTACCCCGGCGAGGCTCCGCGCTCACTATGATTCTGCGTTCATGACCACCGATACGGCGTTTGCGTTCTCCGCGGGCCCGGACGAGCGGGCGCTGCGGGCGGCCTTCAAGCATTTCCTCCGTCCGACGTTCGCGTTCATCCGGGGTGGCGGCATCGCGCTGGCCGTGCTCGGGGTGCTGTTCCTGGTGCTGGGCCAGTACCTGGTCGCACTGTTCGTGCTGCTGCTCGCGGTGGGTTTCGTGGCCGTCGTGCCGGCCCGCAGCCTGCAGCGGGTGATGACGAAGGTCGGCGCGATGGCCGCCCTCGGCGCGTCCTACCGCGTCGACGAGCGGGGCATCTTCGCCGCCAACGAACTGGTCGAGGCGCTGTACCGCTGGCCGGCGCTGACGAAGGTCGACGAGCTGCCCGGGATGCTCCTGGTCTCGATGGGCCAGAGCGGCTTCGTCGGGATGCGGACCGGGGAACTCGATCCGCAGACCCGGGCCGCGCTCACCGAGTTCGTCCGGGCCAGGGTCGGCCGAGGCTGAGCGCGGGCGGTCCGGGAAGATGGGCGGCATGCGAGACCTCGTCCTGCTCGGCTCGACCGGATCCATCGGCACCCAGGCCATCGACATAGTGCGCCGTAACCCGGAGCGGTTCCGGGTGGTCGCGCTCGGCGCGGGCGGGGGCAACGTCGGGCTGCTCGCCGCGCAGGCGCTCGAGCTCGAGGTCGACGTGGTCGGGGTCGCGGCGGCTTCCGTCGTACAGGATCTGCAATTGGCCTTTTATGCGGAGGCGCAGAAGCGCGGCTGGTCCTCCGGTGACTTCAAACTCCCCAAGATCGTGGCGGGGCCGGACGCGATGACCGAGCTGGCGAGATGGCCCGCCGACGTGGTGCTCAACGGCGTCGTCGGCAGCCTCGGCCTGGCGCCCACGCTGGCCGCGCTCGAGTCCGGCCGGGTTCTCGCCCTGGCGAACAAGGAATCCCTGGTCGCGGGTGGCCCGCTGGTCCGCCGGATCGCCAAGGAGGGGCAGATCGTCCCGGTCGACTCCGAGCACTCCGCGCTCGCTCAGTGTCTTCGAGGAGGACGAGCCGAGGAGGTACGTCGTCTGGTCCTCACCGCCAGCGGGGGAGCGTTCCGCGGTCGTCGCCGCGACGAGTTGACGAACGTCACGCCGGAGGAGGCGCTCAAGCATCCGACCTGGGACATGGGCCCGGTCGTGACGATCAACTCGGCGACGATGGTGAACAAGGCGCTCGAGGTGATCGAGGCGCACGAGCTGTTCGGCGTGTCCTACGACGACATCGAGGTGATGGTCCACCCCCAGTCGGTGCTGCACTCGCTGGTCGAGTTCACCGACGGCTCGACCCTCGCGCAGGCCAGCCCACCGGACATGCGGCTGCCGATCGCGCTGGCCCTGGCCTGGCCGGAACGGGTGCCGCTGGCCGCCGCCGGGGTCGACTGGACCCTCGCGCACAACTGGGAGCTGCGCCCGCTCGACAACGAGGCGTTCCCCGCGGTCGAGCTGGCCAAGGAGGCGGGCCGCACCGGGCGCTGCCGGCCGGCGATCCTGAACGCCGCGAACGAAGAGTGTGTGGCCGCTTTCGTCGCCGGTCGGCTACCGTTCTTGGGCATCGTCGAGACCCTGGAACGGGTGCTCACGGCGGCCCCGGATTTCGCGGAGCCGGGTACCGTCGATGACGTGCTGGCCGCAGAAGCCTGGGCGCGTGCCCAGGCGCAGCGGACGATCGCGACTGTGGCTGAAGGAGCCTGATGCTGTTCTGGCTGGGTTGTGCGGCCTTCGCGCTTACCATCCTGATCTCGGTGAGCCTGCACGAGCTGGGTCACATGATCACCGGAAAGCGCTTCGGCATGAAGGTGACTCAGTACTTCGTCGGTTTCGGGCCGACGATCTTCTCGTTCCGGGTCGGTGAGACGGAATACGGGCTGAAGGCCATCCCACTCGGCGGCTTCTGCAAGATCGTCGGGATGACCCCGCAGGACGACGACGTCCTGCCGGAGGACCAGCCGCGGGCGATGTGGCGCTTCCCGGTCTGGAAGCGGACGATCGTGATGTCGGCCGGCTCGATCACCCACTTCCTGCTGGCGCTGGCCGGCGCGTGGGCGATGGCCGCGACGGTCGGCCTGCCCAACATCCACCTCCCGCAGACCACCGCCGATCAGCGGCCGTACCCGGCGATCATCGAGGTCGGCGACTGCCTCCCGGTGCAGACCGAGCTCAAGAAGCTGGACGAGGCGGCGCAGAAGCAGGCCGCGAGCGAGGAGTGCAAGCCGGGTGTGAACGGGGCGATCGTGCCCCCCGCCAAGGCAGCCGGCCTGCAGAGCCTCGACCGGATCACCAAGGTCGGCCAGACCCCGGTGGACAACTACGGGCAGCTCACCGACGCGATCCGGGCCTCCACCGCCGGGCCGACCGTCTTCGAGTATGTGCGTGACGGCCAGGCCGGCACCGCCACGGTGAACCTGATCAGCGACGAACGGGCCCCGCTCGACGACCCGAAGGGCAAGATCTCGGTCGTCTCGGTCGCCGGCCTCGGCTGGGACACCGATCAGCCCTACGTGATCAAGTACAGTGCCGTCGGCGCCGTCCCGGCCGCTGGTGAGTACGGCTGGTACCTGGTGGAGAACTCGTTCAAGGCGATGGGCCGGATCCCGCAGAAGATCCCGGCGCTGTGGCACTCGATCACCGGCGACGAGCGAGACCCGGACACCCCGATCAGCGTGATCGGCGCCAGCCGGCTCGGCGGCGAGGCGATCGAGAAGGGCGTGCCGGAGGTCTTCTGGCAGATCTTCATCTCGCTGAACGTGTTCATCGGCCTGTTCAATTTGCTGCCCCTGCTCCCGCTCGACGGCGGTCATATCGCCATCGCGTGGTATGAACGGGTTCGTTCGTGGCTCTACCAGCGACTCCGGCGACCGGATCCGGGGCGTGTCGACTACTACAAGCTGATGCCGCTCACCTACGCGGTCATCCTGATAGGCGGCGCGTTCACGCTGCTGACGGCAACCGCCGACATCATCAACCCGATTACGATCTTCAAGTGAGTGAAATGACTGCGATCAGTCTCGGAATGCCGGCCGTCCCTCCGCCGCCGCTCGCACCCCGCCGGCAGAGCCGGCAGATCAACGTCGGTGGCGTGCTGGTCGGTGGCGGCGCCCCCGTCAGTGTCCAATCGATGACCACGACGCTCACCTCGGACGTCAACGCGACGCTCCAGCAGATCGCCGAGCTGACCGCGTCCGGCTGCCAGATCGTCCGGGTCGCGGTGCCATCCCAGGACGACGTCGAGGCGCTGCCGGCGATCGCGAAGAAGTCGCAGATCCCGGTGATCGCCGACATCCACTTCCAGCCGAAGTACGTGTTCGCGGCGATCGACGCCGGCTGCGCGGCGGTCCGGGTCAACCCGGGCAACATCCGGCAGTTCGACGACAAGGTGAAGGAGATCGCGAAAGCGGCCTCCGGCGCCGGGGTCCCGATCCGGATCGGCGTCAACGCCGGCTCGCTCGACAAGCGGCTCCTGGAGAAGTACGGCAAGGCCACCGCCGAGGCGCTGGTCGAGTCGGCGCTCTGGGAGTGCTCGCTCTTCGAGGAGCACGGCTTCCGCGACATCAAGATCTCGGTCAAGCACAACGACCCGGTCGTCATGATCCGGGCCTACCGGCAGCTCGCCGAGCAGTGCGACTACCCGCTGCACCTGGGCGTCACCGAGGCCGGGCCGGCATTCCAGGGCACGATCAAGAGCGCGGTGGCGTTCGGGGCGCTGCTCGCCGAAGGCATCGGCGACACGATCCGGGTGTCGTTGTCCGCGCCGCCGGTCGAGGAGATCAAGGTCGGCCAGCAGATCCTGGAGTCGCTGGGCCTGCGCGAGCGTGGCCTGGAGATCGTGTCCTGCCCGTCCTGCGGTCGCGCGCAGGTCGACGTCTACACGCTGGCCGAGCAGGTGACCGCGGCCCTCGACGGGTTCCCGGTGCCGCTGCGGGTCGCCGTCATGGGCTGTGTCGTGAACGGCCCCGGCGAGGCTCGTGAGGCCGACCTCGGGGTGGCCTCCGGCAACGGCAAGGGGCAGATCTTCGTCAAGGGCAAGGTCATCAAGACCGTGCCGGAGTCGATCATCGTGGAGACGCTCGTCGAAGAGGCGCTGCGGCTTGCTGACGAGATGGGCGCTGACCTGCCCGACGAGCTGCGCGAGCTCCTGCCCGGCCCGGTCGTGACCGTGCACTGAGCTGGCTGGCTTC
>KL571424.1:10072-15279 GCA_000715855.1 Actinoplanes liguriensis | reverse complement strand
TTTGGCGGCTTGGGAGTCGTGTCATGGCGGGAGGCCAAATTCGACGCCCGCCCTGCGGAGGCTGGGCGTGGGGGACCGCGGCGTGGGAGTCGTGTCATGGCGGGAGGCCAAATTCGACGCCCGCCCTGCGGAGGCCGGGCGTCGGGGACCGCGGCTTGGTTTGGCGGAAGGGCTCAGAAGAGGACTGTGGCGAAAGCGCCGGCGGAGACGAAGCCGCAGCGCTGGTAGACGCGGCGGGCTGAGGCGTTGTAGTCGTTGACGTAGAGGCTGACCGTCGGCGCGACCCGGTGCAGCGCGTCGTTGACCACGGCGGCCATCGCGGCCGTGGCAATGCCGCGCCCGCGGTATTCCGGGTGCACCCAGACGCCCTGCACCTGTGTCGTCCGCCGGGTGATGATCGCCAGCTCGGCCTTGAAGATCACCTGATCGCCGACGAACCGCGCGTAGGCCCGCTTGCCCTTGACCAGCTCGGCGACCCGCCGCCGGTAGCCCCGGCCGCCATCGTCCTGCAGCGGGGACACCCCGACCTCCTCGGTGTACATCGCCACCGCGGCCGGGAACAGCTGATCCACCTCCCCGGGCCGGACCAGGCGCACCTCGGGATCGGCCGCCACCATCGGCGAACGGTCGGTGACCAGCAGCGGCTGGTTGGGCCGCACGTCACGCGCCCGCCCCCAGTGCACGCTCAGCCGATCCCACAGATCGAGGACCGCCTCGGCCCGCCCGATGATCGACGAACAGATCCGGGGCTCGTGGCTGAGCAGGTCGGCGAAGGCCGCGATGGCCGGCGGAGTGGCGCCGACCGGCACCAGATGAGCGCCGGACCAGATGATCGACTCGATGCGGCGAGCGGGCTCGTAACCGTAGATCCGCCCGTCGGACCGCCACCAGTTCAGCCCGTGGGCGGCGACGCGCTCGGCGATCTGGGCACCCGCATAGGGGTCGGCGTCCAGAATCCGCTCGACCGCAGCACGCTCCGGCTCACCGAGCTGGCGAATGGGCACCGTCAACACAGCTACCACATTGCCAGATCGTGGCCCTTCGACACGCATGGCAACCCCATCAGTTCTGAAACCCTTGCGGCCGACACGTTGCCGATATATCGTCTAACTATCGACAACAGAACGGAGAAGGTCATGAGGTTCGCACACGAGGGACACCACGGACGTCGCATGCGCGGTTTCGGCTTCCCGCCCGGATTCCCCTTCGGCCCCGGCGGCCCGGGCGGTTTCGGTCCGGGCGGCCCGTTCGGCTCCGGCGAGTTCGGCCCGCGCGGTGGTGGCGGTCGTCGCGGCGGCCGCGGCCGGATGAATGTCCGCCCCGCCGTCCTGGCGCTGCTCCTGGAGCGCCCGATGCACGGCTACGAGATGATCCAGGAGCTGGATGCCCGCACCAACGGCATCTGGCGTCCCAGCCCCGGCTCGATCTACCCCACCCTCCAGCTGCTGGAGGACGAGGGCCTGATCGAGGCCACGGCCGGTGGTGGCCGCAAGAGCTACCAGCTCACCGCCGACGGCCGGCCCGAGGCTGAGACCGCCGCGCAGAACCCGCCGTGGGCCCAGTTCGGCGACGACACGCTCAACCAGGTGCAGGACTTCCGCGAGGCGGCGGTGGGCATCTTCAGCGCGCTCAAGCAGGTCGGCTTCTCCGGGACTCCGGAGCAGCGGCAGCGGGCGCTCGAGGTGCTCAACGACACCAAGCGCAAGCTCTACGCCATCCTCGCCGACGGGGAGTGAATCAGTCGGGAGGTCAAGGTTCGCCGGAAGAAGCGCATCCCTCGGGGTGCGCTTCTTCCGTTGGTACGGCGTGCGGCGATGGTTCGGTGGGTGCCGAACCGTCGCGGGCGAAGAATGGGCGCATGACTGATGCCTCGGAGCTGGCGGCGTTCGCGGCGCTGCTGGCCGACCGGACCCGGGCGGCGATGTGCCTGGCGCTGCTGGACGGGCGGGCCTGGACGGCCGGGGAGCTGGCGAAGCACGCCGGGGTGGCCCGGTCGACGGCCACCGAGCACCTGGACCGGCTGATCGGCGGCGGGCTGCTGAGCGAGGCCCGGCAGGGGCGGCATCGGTATGTGCGTCTTGCCGACCCGGGGGTGGCGGGGCTGCTGGAGGACATCACCGCGCGCCTGGAGCCGGGCCTGCCCGCGGTCCGGGGCTTGCGGGCGGCCACCGCGGATGCCGCCCTGCGCCGGGGCCGGACCTGCTACGACCACCTGGCCGGACGGCTCGGCGTGGCGGTGACCGATGCCCTGACCAGGGACGGGCTGCTCGACCAGGAGGGCGGGTTCGCCGTCACGGGCTACGGGGTGACCTGGTTGATCGAGCGGCTCGGGGTGGAGCCGGAACGGCTGCGGGCCGGGCGGCGGCCGCTGGCCCGTGCGTGTCTGGACTGGACCGAGCGGCGGCCGCACCTCGGCGGGGTCGCCGGGGCGCGGGTGTGCGAGACGTTCCTGGGGCGGGGCTGGGTCGGCCGGATCGGGTCGGGGCGCGCGGTGAAGGTGACGCCGTCCGGGCGGGTGGCGCTGCGGGAGCTACTCGCTCTCACTGATCTCGATTGACGCCCAGGGCGGCGATCAGCGCGGTCAACGCGGGGAAGCCGCCGCGCTCCAGCTCCGGCGTCGGGAGCAGCGCCATCACCGGGACGGTGACGCCGGCCTCCGCGTACGCCCGGACCCGGGTGCGGACCTCGTCCGGCGTGCCGTGCACCACCAGCTCGTCGACCAGTGAGTCCGGGATCGCGGCGAGCGCGCCCTTGCGGTCCCCGGACTCCCACGCCTGCCACATCGGGGCGAGGATCTCCGCACGGCCGAGCCAGCGGTGGAAGGCGGCATAGGCCGGAACGGTCAGATACGACGTGATGAGCCGGCGGCCGATGTTTCGGGCGTAGGCCGCGTCGTCGGTGGGGACGACGAAGATGCGGGTGGCGACCTCGAAATCCGGGCCGGTGTTCTTGATCTCGGCCAACGCGGTGTGCACGTCGGCGGCGGAGAGCCAGTTGAGGATCACCCCGTCCGCCTCGGCGGCGGCCAGGTGCAGCATCTGCGGCCGGAGAGCGGCCAGCATGATCCGCGGCGGGACGGCCGGCGGGCGCTCCAGGCGGAACCGTTTCACGGTGAACGTCGAGAACTCCTGGTCGACCAGCTCGCCGGCGAGGGCGGCGCGCAGGAATCGGAGCATGTCACGGCTCCGGGCGTACGGCTTCACGAAGTCCGCCGCGTTCCAATCGCCCGCCACCACCGGTGACGACGCGCCGATGCCGAACTGGAAGCGCCCGGGCGCGGTCTCGGCGAGCGCTGCCGCGGTCATCGCCAGCAGGCCGGGCCCGCGCGTGTAGACGGGGGCGATCGCCGTCCCCAGCCGCAGCCGGGGCTCCCAGGCCGCGGCGAGCGTGAGCGGCGTGAACGCGTCGGTGCCGGCCACCTCCGCGGACCACGCGTCGGTGAACCCGGCGTCGGCCAGACCGGTGAAAACGGCAGCGTGATCGGCCAGCGGAACGCCACCGAGCGGCACGGTCATGCCCCATCGCATCGACATGACCCCGATCCTGCCGTCCGTTCCGGCGTGATGTCCACCACCTGTGGATTCTTCAACACCGGTACGCGGGTATGTTTTTGAACTGACTGGTCAGTCTAAACAAGGAGCCATCATGTCGGTGCTGAGCGCGACCGGCGCCGGGGTTCGGCACCACCGGCGCTGGCTCCTGCGGGACCTCGACCTGGTGATCGAGGCCGGCGAGGCGGTCGCGGTCGCCGGCCCGCCCGGCAGCGGGCGGACCAGCACCCTGCTCGCGCTGGCGCGCCGGTTGCGGTTGTCCGTGGGCACGGTTTCCCTCTCCGGTACGGCGGCACTCGGTCACGTGGCGGGCGTCAACGACCCCGAGCCGGTGTTCACCGTCCGCGAGCACGTGCGTGAACGATTGGCGCTGCTCGGGCGTTCGCGGCGGGAGGCCGCCACGGTCGACCTGCACGGGCTGGATCCGGAATCGCAGGGGCGGGATCTGACGCCGTACCAGAAGCAGGTCCTGGGTCTGATCCTGGCCCGCCTGGCGAAACCGGCGTTGATCGCACTGGACGGTGTGGACAGCGGATTGGACGCGGGGGAGCAGGCCGCGCTCTGGGCGCTGCTCGGCGAGCTGACCGCGGAGGGCGTTGCGGTGCTGGTCACCGCACGTGAGATCGACCCGGCGCGGGTGTCCCGGACGGTGCTGCTGAGCGACCCGCGGTCGGGCGAGCCGGGTCACGCGGTGGTGCAGGAGTCCCCGGCCAAATCGGCGCCGGCAAAAGAAGCAGCAGAGGCACCACCAGCAGCAGCGGAAGCAGCAGCGGAAGCACCACCAGCAGAAGCAGAAGTAGAAGCAGCAGAAGAAGCGGAAGACGCAGAGGAGCAGGAACCACAATGACCGGTCTCCCGGCAGTCTCACTGGCAGGACTCGAACTCCGCCGCTTCTTCCGGAGCCGCCTCACCGCCGCCGCCCTCGCGGTTCTCGCGGTCGTCCCGCTGCTCTACGGCGCCCTCTATCTCTACGCGTTCTGGGACCCTTACGGTCACCTCAACCACATCCCCGCCGCTCTGGTCATCGAGGACAAGCCGGCGAAGGCGCAGAACGGCGACACCATCGACGCCGGCCGGGACCTGGCCGACAAGCTCATCGAACGCCAGGTCTTCGACTGGCACGTCGTCGACGCGAAGACCGCCGGCTCCGGCCTCGAGGATGGCAAGTACCAGATCGAGCTGCGCATCCCGGCCAATTTCTCGGCCCATCTGGCCGCCGCGCCGAACGCCGCGAAGAATCCGGAGAACGCGCAGTTGAGCGCCGTCTCCGACGATTCCACCAACTACCTTTCCGGCGTTTTCGCCCGTACCGCTTTCGACGAGGTCCGGGCGGCCGCGAGCACCAGCGCCTCGGCGAAGTACTACGACCAGATGCTCATCGGATTCACCGATCTGAAGGCGCAGACCGAGAAGGCCGCCGACGGGGCCGGGAAGATCGCCGACGGCGCCGGGACCCTGCACCGGGGCGCCGCCGAGGAGGCTGCCGGCATCGACACCGCGCACGACGGCTCCGGGCAGCTCGCCGACAAGCTGGGCACCGCCGGGCGCGGCGCGGATCAGCTCGCGGACGGCCTCCAGCAACTGGAGACCGGCGCCGGCCAGCTCGCCTCGGGGACCTCGCAGGCCGCGGCCGGTGGGCGCGAGCTCGCCACCGCC
>KL571424.1:7307-9892 GCA_000715855.1 Actinoplanes liguriensis | reverse complement strand
TGTGTATAAGAGACAGAGCCGGTGCTGCGGGACAACGCGGAGACCATCGAGAACGCCGCGACGCTTGTCGCGAACGGCGCCGATCTGCTCGCCAAGAACGTCGGCGCGATCGACGACGCTGCGGACCGGGCCGTCGAGGACGCGAAGAACCTGCAGAAGCAGCTCGACGAGCTGCCCGACAGCGACGGCCTGCCCGAGGCGAAACGCCTGGCCGCGCGCCTGGTCGCCGACGCCGAGCGGATCCAGCAGCGGGTCGACGACGCCGACCTGGACGGGTTGCGCACCCGTCTGCGCGAGGTCGCGAAGGACGCCCGCGCGGTGGCCGCCGCCGCGCCGCACCTGGCCGACGACGTGGCGAACGCCCGCGCCCAGGTGGACAAGCTGTCGAGCGGGCTGGACCAGCTCGCCACCGGCGCCCAGAGGCTGCAGACCGGCACCGAGCAGGCTGCGGACGGCGCGAACGAGCTGAAGGACGGCGTCTACCGGCTGGCCGGCGGCGCCCGTCAGCTCGACAGCGGGCTGGCGAAACTTTCCGACGGCGGGCATCGGATCGCGGACGGGCTCACCGACCTCCAGGACGGCGCCGGGCAACTCGCGGACGGGCTCACCGACGGCGCGAAGCAGATTCCCGGGTACGACGACGCGTCCGAGCGCTCCGGCGTCCTGGCCGACCCGGTCTCGCTCGATCGCGTGGTGCGCAACCCGGCCGGCACGTACGGCGTCGGCTTCGCCCCGTACTTCCTGGCCCTGGCCCTCTGGGTCGGCGCGATGATCAACTACATGCTGCTGCGCCCGCTGAACCGCCGCTACCTGGCGTCCGGTGCGCCCGCGCCCCGGGTCGCGCTGGCCGGCCTGCTGCCCGGCGTGCTGATGGGCCTGATCCAGGCGGTGCTGCTGTTCACCGTGGTCCGTTTCGGTCTCGGGCTCTCCCCGGTCCACCCGTGGATCAGTCTCGGCCTGCTGACCGGCACCGCGGCCGTCTTCGCCGCGATCATGCAGCTCATCGGGGCGGCCCTGGGCGCTCCCGGCCGGATCGTCGCCCTGGTCCTGCTGATGTTCCAGCTCACGTCCTCCGGTGGGACGTACCCGGTGCAGACCACGCCCGGGTTCTTCCAGGCAATTCACCCCTTACTGCCGATGACGTACGTCGTGGAAGCGATGCGCCATGCGATCGACGGCGGGGAGTCCGGGCCGGTCGTGCACGGCGTCATCGTCCTGACCGGTTTCGGTCTGGTGGCCTTCCTGCTCACGGTGCTGGTCGCCGGTCGCAAGCGCCGCATGCGTACCACCGACCTGCACCCCGAGCTGGTCCTCTAACCTGGGCTCCGTGGCGATGGACGGGCGGAGCCGGCGCCGGGCGGACACCCGGCAGAAGTTGTACGAGGCAGCCGTGCAACTGATCGCCGAGCGGGGCTTCAACGAGACCACCGTGGACGAGATCGCGCTGCGGGCGAACGTCGCCAAGGGCACGGTCTACTACAACTTCAAGTCCAAGACCGAGCTCTTCGAGGAGTTGCTGCGCCACGGCGTCGGCCTGCTCACCGAGGAGTTCCGGACGGCGGTCGCCGGGCTGCCGCCGCGCGAGGCGGTGCGGGCGCTGGTCCGGGCGCAGCTCGCGTACATCCAGCGCTATCAGGCCTTCGCCCAGTTGCTGGTCTCCGAGATGTGGCGGACCAACCGAGAGTGGCAGCAGACCCTGGTGCTGCTCCGGGAGCAGTCGATCGGCGTGATCGCGGAGACGGTCCAGGCCGGGGTGGACTCCGGTGACCTCCCGGCCGACCTGGACGTGCGCGTCGCCTCGGCGGCCCTGTTCGGGGTGGGGCTGGTGGTCGCGGTGGACTGGCTGGTGTTCCAGCCGGACCGCCCGATCGAGGACGTCGAGGAGTCCATGCTCGCGATCGTCCGCCGCGTCGCCTGACCCTCAGGCGCGACTCAGCAGCTCGCCGGTGGCCGTCCACAGCCGGCGCTCCCGATCCCGGTCGTGCGCGACCGGCTTGGCCTCGATGACGTGGTCCTTCAGCACGAAGGCGCCGTCCCGCAGGTGCGCCCACCGGGCGTCGAGCGCGACCGAGGCCAGCAGCGGCCCGGACTTCTCCGGGGTGGACACGCCGGGGATGCGCGCGATGCCACGCATGACCGACCGGGCGGCCTGCGGCGCGAACCGGCCCAGGTCGCTGCCGGGCATCCAGCCGGGCTCGAACACGGTGACGCCGATTCCCGGTCTGACGTGCCGCTGCAGCTCGTGGGCGTAGTAGAGGATCGCCAGCTTCGCGTTGGAATACGCCACTCCGCTCGCTTCCATGCCCGGCTTCTCGGACTCGCCGGCGGGCCGGGCGATCTCGAGCGGGTCGCGCCACCGGGCCTCCGGCACGCTCAGCAGCCTGCGCCAGAAATTCTGCCGGTACGTGTTCGACCCGAGCAGCACGATCCGGCCGGGCTCGGCGATCGTGCCGGCCAGGTCGCCGATGAGCTGAGCGTGGGCCAGGTAGTTCACGGCGAAGGTCATCTCGTACCCGTCGGCGGACGCGCGCCGGGTGTCGGCGGACATCACGCCCGCGTTGCCGACCACCGCCCGCAGCGGCCGC
>KL571424.1:1815-7094 GCA_000715855.1 Actinoplanes liguriensis | reverse complement strand
TGTATAAGAGACAGCGGTCGCGCCGAGCCCCCGGGCCTCTCGGGCGATCCCGGTCAGGTCACGGCCGACCAGCAGCAGGTCGGGCCGGTCGGGACGGGCGGCCATGGCGAGGGTGGCGGCACGGCCCAGGCCCTTGGTCGGGCCGGTGATCAGAACGCTTGTCATGTCCTCAGCCTCGAACGGCGGCGCGTGGTCAACCAGCCGCCTGGTTTTCGTAGGACTGACAGGGCCAGGACAACGCGTGGGCGGGCGAGCAGACTCGGGGCATGGAGCCGTGGGAGTTCGGCCGGATGGTGCGTCGCTGGCGTGACCGGGTCGCGCCCGAGGCCGCCGGCGTGCCGGTCGGCCGTCGCCGCCGTGCCACCGGTCTCCGCCGTGAGGAGCTGGCCGGGCTCGCCGGCATCTCGGCGGACTACCTGACCCGGCTCGAACAGGGCCGGGCCACCGCCCCGTCCGCACCGGTGGTGGAGTCCCTGGCCCGGGCACTGCGACTGACCGGCACCGAGCGTGACCTGCTCCACCGGCTGGCCGGCCACGCCGCTCCCGGCCCCGGTGTCGTCGCGTCCCGGGTCACCGCCAGCGTGCAGCGCCTGCTCGACCGGCTGTCCGGCAATCCGATCGTGGTCTACGACGCCACCTGGACGCTGGTGCTCGCCAACGCGCCCTACGACGCGCTGATGGGCGACACCAGCGGCTGGCGCGGCCTGGAGCGCAACGCGATCTGGCGCAATCTGACCGGTCATCACACCCGGGTCGTGCACACCCCGCAGGAGCAGGCCGACCACGAGGCCCAACTGGTCGCCGACCTGCGCCTGACCGCTTCGCGCTACCCGGCCGACCGGTCCCTGCAGCGCCTGATCGGCGAACTCGCCGCCGCGTGCCCGCGGTTCTCGTCGCTGTGGGAGGCCGACGCTCCGCCCCCGATGCCCGACCCGTCGAAACGCAAGGTCGTCGACCATCCCGCGGTCGGCCGGATGACGCTCGACTGCGACACGCTGCTGGTTGCCGTCGACGATCTGCGGATCACGGTCTACAGCGCCGAGCCGCGGACGGGGGACGCCGAGCGGCTGGCGCTCGCGATCGTCCTGGGCACTCAGGCGCTGGTCGAGCCGCCCGCCCAGGAGGCGACGATCAGGCCGGTGATGTAGTAGCCGCCCGCGTCCCCGCTGCTCCTGGTCACGACGTCGAGCTGGACCGAGGTCGGGGTGAACCGGATCAGATGCGCCTCCCAGTGCCGGTACCGGAGGCTCCGCAGCCACACCTCCCGGAGCTCGGCCGCCACGCGTTGCGGGGAGGACGAGCGGTCGGCGACGCAGCGCGCCGTGAGCTGTGGATCCGTGCGCGGCGAACTGGTCACCGTCACCGTGCGGATCGTCGGATTGCTCCACAGGTAGTGGTCGAAGTCCATCGCCATGCCGGCCAGGTTGTCGGGCTCGGCGGCCGGGACCACGGCGGCGACCGTGCGCACCGCCTCGTGGAAGGCTGCGGACGGCTCGTTGATCGTCGGCAGGGCCGGCTGCGGCTCCTCCCACCACGCGGATCCGGGGCGGCGGCGCCACCAGTAGAGGACGGTGTGGTCGTCGGGCCACAGGGCGAGCTGACGGCCCCGCGGCTCGAAGCGGTCGCGTCCGTCGATCGGCCGCCAGAACGGCTCCGGGTCGAAGTCGGCGTCTTCATGGGAAATCACCACGTCGCGTTGCGCGTCGATCAGCGATGGCTCGTTCGCGCCGCCGGACAGGTCGGGCCAGCGCAGCTGAACGGAGTCGTCCCGCCATCCGCAGAGCCGGCAGGTCTCGTGGCTTCCGGGCGCCTCGGGCATCGTCCGGCGGCCGCAGCACACGCACGGATAGCTGAGCTTCACGGCGCCAGGATGCCCGGGCGGCGCCGGCTTGTCGTCCGAGTTTCGCCTCGTTTTGCGGGCGGTCGTGACGACGTACGGGAAAGGTCGGGAAATCGCCGGAATGACGGGGCCCGGCAGTGCTTGCCGGAGGGCGGCACCCTGCGGCGCACAGGCTTGCAGGCATTGACGGGGTCTTGCGTTATCGCAGGTCAACCCGGGACACGGCGAAAAAATCTACAGCGGCGACTCTAGAAATCGGCGGGGAATGGGGATATGTTTGCCAGGTCGGCTTCGGCCGGCATCGCAAGGCACAGACGCTTAGTTGGAGAAGGAGGACGAGATACCGCAGCAACGCGTAATCACGACGTCCCCGACCCGACATGAGGTGATCGCAGCCGATGCCCATCACTCCGGTCGACTGCTAGCGGCACGCAGCCGGTCGACCACATGCGCCGGCCCAGTGAGCCGGCACAAGAATTGAAAAGCCAGGGCCCCGGTTACCCGCCGGGGCTCTGGCCTGCGTCCGGCCGAACGACGAAACGGTCGGTCGCACGGTGAAGAGCGGCATGGTGAAGAGCCGCACGAAGAGCCGCACGGTGAAGAACGGCCTCTGAGGGGAGCATGCCCAGCATTCCGGACGACGCCGATCTCGCGGCGTACTCGATGGGCCGGGCCGCCGAGGTGCTCGGCGTGACACAGGCCTTTCTCCGCAGTCTCGACGGCACCGGCCTGATCGAGCCGGGCCGGTCAGCCGGCGGCCACCGCCGATACTCCCGCCATCAACTTCTGCTCGCCGGACGCGTCCGGGTTCTGCTCGACGAGGGTTTCCTGCTCGCCGCCGCGGTCCGGATCGTCACCCTGGAAGACCGCCTCGCCGCCGCCCACCGGCGGATCCTGGAGCTGGGCGGCAAACTGGGCCCCGGCGAGGACGCCAGCATCCCGATGCAGACGCGACGCGACACCACGGCTCGACAGAACATGTAAATCTCTCTGCATGCGAAGCATGCCATCGTGGAACGTCGAAGAGTGGCGGCGGCCCGGGCCGACCCCTCGGCAGCGCCGGAACGACCTGTGGATCGGATCCGGCGTCGCCGCCCTCGCCGTGTTCACCCTGTTCATGCTGCGCAGCGCCGGGTATTACCACACCGAGCGGGCCCCGGCGCTTGCCGAGCAGATCTTCTGGGCGGTGGTGACCACGCTGCCGCTGGCCTGGCGGCGGCGCGCTCCCGAGGCGGTCGCGATCGTGGTCTCGGCCGCGTTCATCGTGGCCCAGGTGCGGTTCTCGCCGGAACAGGTCGTCACGACGTATGCGTTGTGCGCCGCGATCTACACGCTCGGCGCGTGGGGGCAGGACCGGGCGCGGGCGCGGACCGTCCGGCTGGTGATCATCGCGGTGATGTTCGGCTGGCTCACCGCGTCCTACGCGATCTACCACGACGCGCTGACCGCCGCCGACAGCGACGGGGAGAAGCCGGAGCTCTGGGCGGCGGTGCTGCTCGGCTACCTGCAGAACATCGTGTACTTCGCGTTCACGTACCTGATGGCCGACTGGGCCTGGCGCGCGGTGTACCGGCAGCACCGGCTGGAGGAGCAGACCGAGGAGCTGCGCGCGGCCCAGGAGGCGGCGGCCGGGCGGGCCGTCCTGCAAGAGCGCGTCCGGATCGCCCGTGAGCTGCACGACGTCGTCGCGCACCACGTCTCGGTGATGGGCATCCAGGCCTCCGCGTGCCGCCGCGCGCTGGAGAAGGACCCGGTCAAGGCGGTGACCGCGCTGACCGCCGTCGAGGAGGGCGCGCGGACCGCGGTCGACGAGCTGCGCCGCATGCTGGGCGCGTTGCGGGCGACCAGCGCGGAGACCGAGGCGGCCCCGGGCGCGGGCATCGAGCGGATCGCCGAGATCGCCGAACGGGCCCGGGAGGCCGGCCTCGAAGTGCACTTCGGGACGTACGGCGATCCGGCGCCCCTGCCCGATTCGCTCTCCCGGGCGGCCTTCCGGATCGTGCAGGAGTCGGTGACCAATACCCTCAAGCACGCGCGCGCCGCCACGATCGACATCCGGATCCGCTACCTGGCCGGGGAGCTGGAACTGGACGTGGCCGACGACGGGCACGGCGGCGCCGGGGTGACCGGCAGCGGGATGGGACTCATCGGGATGCGGGAGCGGGTGGCGGTGCACGACGGGACGCTGGAACACGGCCGGCGCAGTGGCGGGGGTTATCGCGTACGCGCGAGGCTGCCCTATCTGACGACGGCGGGGAACCCCTCGTGATCCGGGTCCTCCTCGCGGACGACCATCAGCTCGTGCGGTCCGGGTTCCGGGTCATCCTCGAGATGGAGGACGACATCACGGTGGTCGGCGAGGCGGCCGACGGCGCCGCGGCGGTGGAGCTCGCGCTGCGGCTGCGACCCGACGTCGTGCTGATGGACGTGGAGATGCCCGGGATGAACGGCCTGGACGCGACCCGGCGGATCGCGGCGGAGGGCGGCCCCTCGGTGCTGATCCTGACCACCTTCGACCGGGACGACTACCTCTTCGAGGCGCTGCAGGCCGGGGCCAGCGGGTTCCTGCTGAAGAACGGCACGCCGGAAGCCCTGACCGAGGCGGTCCGGGTGCTCGCCGCCGGGGACGCGCTGCTCGCCCCGGCGGTGACCCGGCGGGTGATCGCCGAGTTCAGCGCGCCCCGCCAGCGGTCGCCGGAGCCGGGTGTCCGCCTCGGCGAGCTGACGCCGCGCGAGCACGAGGTGCTGGTCCAGCTCGCCGGGGGCGCGACGAACGCGGAGATCGCCACCGCCCTGCACCTCGGCGAGACGACCGTGAAGACGCACGTGAGCCGGGTGCTGATGAAACTCGGGGCACGTGACCGGACGCAGGCGGTCGTCCTCGCGTACGAGATGGGTGTGGTCCGTCCTTCGCAGGGATGACCCTCGCCGGTCCGCCGCGAGCCGGACGCCCGCGGCGGCCGGAAAGCCTAGCGTCAATGGCATGAACCCCGAACTCAGCGTCGACGCGGTCGACCGGTCGTTCGGCGACCGGCAGGTCCTCAAGGACGTGTCGTTCACCGTGGCGGCCGGCCGGCTGACCGGCTTCGTCGGTGCCAACGGCGCCGGCAAGACCACCACCATGCGGATCATCCTGGGCGTGCTGGCCGCCGACGCGGGTTCGGTGACCTGGCGCGGCGAGCCGCTCGGCCGGGAGATCCGGCAGCGCTTCGGCTACATGCCGGAGGAACGCGGCCTCTACCCGAAGATGAGCGTCCTCGACCAGCTCGTCTACCTGGGCCGGCTGCACGGGCTGGACGCCGCCGGGGCGCGACGCCGCACGATGGCCCTCCTGGAACGCCTGGAGCTGGCCGGACGCGCCAACGACCACGTGCAGAAACTGTCGCTCGGCAACCAGCAGCGCGCGCAGATCGCCGCCGCCCTGGTCCACGACCCGGAC
>KL571424.1:0-1599 GCA_000715855.1 Actinoplanes liguriensis | reverse complement strand
TTCTCCGGCCTCGACCCGATCGCGGTCGACACCGTCGTCGCGGTGCTGCGCGAACGGGCCGCCGCCGGAGCCGCGGTGCTCTTCTCCAGCCACCAGCTCGACGTCGTTGAACGCCTCTGCGACGACCTGGTGATCATCGCGGACGGCACGATCCGCGCCGCCGGTGAGCGGTCCTGGCTGCGGGAGCAGTACGCGCTGCCGCGCTACTCGATCGAGGTCGGCGGGGACGCCGGCTGGCTGCGTGACCAGCCCGGCGTCACGTTGGTCGACCTGGACGGGCGGCACGCCGTCTTCGATCTCGACGTGAGCCTCGCCTCGTCGTCCGATGACGCACAGCATGTGCTGCGCGCCGCCCTGGACCGTGGCCCGGTGCACGCGTTCGGCCCCGTCCGCCCCTCGCTCGCCGAGATCTTCCGAGAGGTGATCCAGTGACCACGTTCCAGGCCGCTCAACTCGTCGCCGCCCGGGAGATCCGGACCAAGCTGCGCGACAAGGCCTTCCTGTTCAGCACCGCGATCTTCCTGGTCATCGTGGTGGCGTCGATCATGCTGCCGTCCCTGCTGAACAGCGGCGCCACCACGGTCGCGGTGATCGACAACGCCTCGGTGAGCGTGCTGAAAGAGCACGGCATGGAGGTCCAGACCGTCGCCGACGTCGCCACCGCCGAGCGGATGGTCCGCGACGACGAGGTCGACGCCGCGGTCCTGCCCGGCCCGGTGGTGGTCGCCGACGACGACGCCCCGAGCGACCTGGTGCGGGCGCTCAGCGTCGAGCCGCAGATCCGCCTGCTGGAGCCCGGCGAGATCGACCCGTTCCTCAAGGTGATGGTGCCGATCGCGTTCGCGATGCTGTTCTTCTTCACCTCGTTCACGTTCGGCATGCAGATCGCGCAGAGCGTCGTCGAGGAGAAGCAGACCCGGATCGTGGAGATCCTGGTCGCCAGCGTTCCGGTGCGGGCACTGCTGGCCGGCAAGGTCTTCGCACTGACCGCGCTCGCGTTCGGCCAGGTGGCGCTGCTCGCCCTGGTCGCGGTCATCGGCATGAGCGCCACCGACGCCGCCCCCGGCCTGCTCTCCGCGGCCCTCCCGGCGATCAGCTGGTTCGTCCCGTTCTTCGTTCTCGGCTTCGTCATGCTGGCGGCGCTCTGGGCCGGGGTGGGCGCGCTCGCCTCCCGGCAGGAAGAACTCACCAGCACCACCGTCCCGGTGCAGATGCTCGTCCTGATCCCGTTCTTCCTGGCGATCAGCGTGGCGCACGACAGCGTGATGATGCGCGTCCTGTCGTACATCCCGTTCTCCGCCCCGATCGCCATGCCGATCCGCCTCTTCGACGGGAACGCGGCCCCCTGGGAACCTGTGGTCGCTCTGCTCCTGCTGGCGGGGACGGCCGTGGCCCTGCTCGGCGTCGGCGCCCGCGTCTACTCCGGTTCGCTCCTGCGACCCAGGTCCGCACGTCCTTCATGGCGGCCCTCAGAAAAGCCTGACCCCATTTCCCGTACGGCCGTGAGCCGCCCACCCCGCGGCGGCGACGCCATCCGCCGACCACTCCGGGCCGCGACGCGAGTCGCGGCCCGGCTGGCACTCACGGTCCATTCCAGAC
>KL571423.1:19049-24334 GCA_000715855.1 Actinoplanes liguriensis | reverse complement strand
GGCGGTGGCGGCGGCTGCCGCTCATGCGCGCCTACGCCGGTGTGCTCGACGACCTCGCCGCCGATCTGACGGTCGCGCCGCCTGCCAGTGCCGACCCGGCTCGTGAGGAGGCCATCGGATGAGCTCACCACTTGCCCCGGCGTTGAACGGGCACCGCCCCGGCGGGGTCCTGCAACCGGCTGGCGAAACCAGTGAGATCACCGTCGTTCGGCGCATCCGCCGGGATGTGGCCGAGCGGCTGACCCGTGTCACCCGTGCTCACGAGGCCGATACCGGTGCGCCGATGACGGCCGTCGCGCAGCAGGAAGCCACGAAGAGCCTGATCACCGAGGCATTGGATGCGTTCGCGACGGAGGAGATGCGCGCCGGTCGGCCGCCGCTGCGTCCCGACGTGGAGTCGCGGGTGTCCCGCGCGGTGGCGGACATGTTGCTCGGGGCCGGTGGCCTTGAGCCGTTGCTGGCCGACGAGAGTATCGAGGGCATCTCCGCGAACGGCTGTGACCGGGTGTTTGTGCGTTATGCCGATGGCACCCGCAAGAGGGTCGGCCCGATCGCTGACTCGGACGCGGAGATGGTGGCGCTGATCCGGCGGCTCGCCGCCGACGCCGGCCGGGCTGAAGCCGACGGCGAAGGCGCGGAGGAGCGGCGCTGGGACCGGGCCTCCCCCGAGCTGAACCTTCAACTTCCCGACGGTTCTCGCCTGCACGCGATCATGTCGGTGACCCGGCGCCCGGCGCTCTCGATCCGCCGGCACCGCTACGTCAAGGTCAGCCTGATCGAGCTGGAGCAGCTCGCCACCCTCAACCCGGTGCTGCGCGGCCTGCTGACAGCCGCGGTGCTCGCCAGGCTCAACGTTCTCGTTGCCGGGCAGACCGGCGCGGGTAAGACCACCATGCTCCGGGCTTTGGCCTCGGTGATGTCGCCGGACGAGCGGTTGGTGACGATCGAGGACACTTACGAGCTGGCCTTGGACGCGGACGAGGATCTGCATCCGGATGTGGTGCCGATGCAGGCGCGGGAGGCCAACGTCGAAGGCGCGGGGGCCTTCACCATGTCTCAGCTGTTCCGGTCGGGGCTGCGGATGTCGCCGGACCGGGTCATCGTCGGCGAGGTCCGGGGCAACGAGGTCATCCCGATGCTGAACGCCATGTCGCAGGGCAACGACGGCTCGCTGGGCACCATTCACGCCTCCTCGTCGGCTGGCGTGTTCAAGAAGCTGGTGCTCTACGCGGCGCAGGCCGGGTTGGACCCGGCCACCACGAACCTCCTGGTCGCGGAGTCGGTGCACCTGATCGTGCATCTCGCTCTGACTGACACCGGCCGCCGCGTCGTCACGTCGATCCGTGAGGTGGTCGACAGCGACGGCACCGGGGTTGCCTCCAACGAGATTTTCCGGCCCGGCCCGGACGGGTGGGCGGTGCCCGGTGCGCCGCCCTCGACCGCTTTGATGCAGGCCCTCGTCGCGGCCGGGTTCGATCCCGGCCTGCTGGATCAGGCCCGGTCCGCGCCGGGTGGCGGGTGGTCGTCATGACCATGACGGTGCCCCTAGCCGCGCTGCTGGGACTAGGAACGGCATTCGGGGTGGTGCTGATCGGGATGGGGTTGTCCGGCCGTCAGGATGGGCCCGCGGAACTCGATACGCCTTCATGGTGGTCGAGGCTCACCTCGAACCGCGAACCGGTCGACAGGCGGCGGCTGGGGTTGAGCGTGGCTGTGGCGCTGGCCGTGGCGGTGCTGACTCGCTGGCCGGTCGCGGCCGGGCTGGCGGCCGTAGGGGCATGGATGCTCCCGGCGATCATCGGCCCGGACCGCGACCACGCCCGCCGGGTCGCGAAGATCGAGGCCATAGCAACCTGGACCGAGTCACTGCGCGACAACCTCGGCGGCGCGTCTGGGCTGGAACAGTCCATCGCCGCCAGCGCCATCGAAGCGCCGGAACCAATCCGCGACGAGGTGACCCGCCTGGCAACCCGGCTACGGCGAAGCTGGCGGCTGACCGATGCACTGCGCGCCTTCGCCGCCGAGCTGGCCGACCCCACCGCTGACCTGGTCGTCACCGGGCTGCTGATGGCGGCACGCGGCAGCGCCGGACAGCTCGGCGAGGTACTGGGCGAGCTGGCGGAATCCGCACGGGCGAAAGTCGCTTCCCGCCAGCGCATCGCGGCCGGACGCAAACGCAACCGCACCTCCGCCCGCGTGATCGTCGGCGCGACTCTGACCATGGCCGGCGTGCTCACCCTGCTCAACCGAGGCTATCTGGCGCCGTTCGACCCCTCGTTCGGGCAACTCATGCTGCTGGCGTCCGGGGCCTGCTTCGCTTTCGCGTTCTGGTGGCTCGCCCGGCTCATGCGCGACCGCGACACCGCGCGGGTGCTCGCGGGCGTGGCCGCACCGTCGGAGACCGAGTTGGTGCGGTCATGACCGGGATGGTGCTGCTGGCCGGTCTCGGCACCGGCCTCGGGCTCTGGCTGATCATCATCGGCTGGTTCCCCCGGCCGCCGCGCCTGGACAAGGCCCTCGACGCCCCACAAATGATGTCCCTGGCGGCCGAGACGAGGGACGCGCCGTCCGGGTGGACCGGACGGTGGGGCCGCCCGGCGGTGCGGTGGCTCCGGGCGACCGGGCTCCCGGTGGCCAGTACCCGCCGGGACCTCGCCGCGCTGGACAAGCCGGTCGACGTGCACCTGGCCGAGCAGGCGACCGCCGCCGTGGTCGGGTTGCTGCTGCCTCCGGCCGCCGCGACGCTGCTCGGCTTCGCGGGCATCGCCACCGGCGTGACCATGCCCGTCTTCGCGTCGCTGATCCTCGGCGCGGCCGGGTTCCTGGCCCCTGAGCTGTCCGTGCGCACGGACGCGGCCAACTACCGGGCGGCGTTCCGCGACTCGTTGAGCTCGTTCCTGGATCTGGTGGTGATCAGCCTCGCGTCCGGCGCCGGGGTGGACCAGGCGCTCGACGACGCCGCGAAGGTCGGCTCCGGGCCGGCGTACACCGAGCTGCGCTACGCCCTCGCCGAGGCGCGGCTGGCCCGGGTGCCGCCGTGGGAGGTGCTCGGCGCGCTGGGACGGCGGGTCACCGTCGCGGAATTGCAGCAGCTCGCCGCGACCGTCGGGCTCGCGGGCACCGAGGGTGCCCGCGTCCGGGCGTCGCTGCGTTCCCGCGCGGTGGCGCTGCGGGACCGGCAGCTCACCGATGCCGAAGGCGAGGCGAACGCCGCGACCGAACGCATGGCGCTGCCCATCGTGTTCCTCTTCGCCGGATTCCTGATCTTCCTCGGCTATCCGGCAATGGCAGCCGTGATGAGCGGCCTCTAGAAGGTCCGGCGACGAACCCAATCGTCGCCGCGTGCGAAGGAGGGAAAGGGAAATGACGGCTCTACTGACCTACATCGCCGCCGAGATGCGGCACCGCTGGCAAGTGGTGCGCGACACCAAGGACGGCGGCTACACCACGGAGGCCGTAGTGGCGACGGCGGTGCTGGTCACGCTGGCGATCCTCGCCATCGGGATCATCTACACCAAGGTGTCCGGCAAGGCCAACACCATCAACCTCGGCTGAGGCCGTGCTGATGACCGCCATACGGATCCGCCGTGCCGAGCGCCCGCCGAGGGCGGCGCTCGGCACGGCGGGATGGTTGCGTGCCCGGTGGCGGCGGGTTGCCGCCCGGCCCGACGAGGGCGCGGCGACGGCGGAGCTGACCGTCGGGATGCCGCTGCTGCTGTTCATGATCATGCTGGTGTTCCAGGCCGGAGTGTGGATGCACGCCACCCACGTCGCGCAGGCCGCAGCGAGCCGGGCCGCGAACACCGCCGCCGTCTACCAGTCGAGTGCCGGTGCCGGCCGGGGCGCAGGCAGCGACACCCTCACCGCGATCGGCAACAGCGTGCTGAAGGACCCCTCGATATCAGTGACCCGTACCGCCACCGAGGTTCGCGTCGAGGTTCGCGGCCGGGCCGCGACCGTGGTCCCCGGCATGAGCTGGAGTGTGCGGGCCGTTGTGGTGCGCCCGGTCGAGCGGTGGGTCACCGATCCTGGAGCCGGTACGCCATGATGCGACTTTGCCGCGCCGTCACCGCTCGATTCCGGCAGGTAGCCGCTGCACCCGACGCCGGGTCCAGCACTGCACAATTGACCTTGGTGACACCTCTGCTGGTCGCGATCCTGTTGTTCGTGGTGATGTGCGGCCGACTCGTCTCCGCACAGATCGACGTGGCCGCCGCCGCCAGCAGCGGCGCCCGGTCCGCCTCGCTGCTCGGCCATGGTGGCGGTGTCGCCGAGGCTGAACGCAACGCGCGTGCGACCCTCGCCGCCCACGGCGCGACCTGCCGCCAGGCCAGTGTCTCGGTCTCCGGCGACCAGCGGCGCGGCGGTTCCGTGACCGTCCGGGTCTCGTGCCGAGTCAAACTGTCGGACCTACTCATGCTCGGCATACCCGGTAGCCGGACGGTTGAGGCGAGCGCGACCTCGCCGGTGGACAAGTGGGCGGGATCATGATCCGGCGACTGCATGCCGTAGCGGGATGGGTGCGCCGCCGCGCTGGGGGCCGCGACGCCGGACATGTCACCGCCTTCGCGGTGCTGTTCAGCGTCGCATTGTTCGCCGTCGCGGGCCTGGTCCTGGACTTCGGTCTCGCACTGTCGGTCAAGGTGTCCGCGCTCGACGCCGCGCAGGCCGCCGCCCGCGCCGGAGCGCAAGAACTCAACCTGTACCTGTACCGCACGCAAGGCCGTGCCCAACTCGACCCGAGCCGTGCCGCGTCGGCGGCTCGGTCCTGGCTCGCCCGCGCCGGCGTCGACGGCGAGGCGTCCGCCACGACCACCACCGTCACCGTGACCGTGCGCCGCACGAGCCACACCCAGCTCCTGCAACTGGTCGGGGTACGCAGCCTGGGCGTCTCCGCGTCCGCAACCGCGGTCGCGGTGCAAGGCATCAACGGCCCCAACAACTGAGCCTGTCGAGGAGCAACCAGGTATGTTCCGCGCCTTCGCCACCCTCGGCCGCCTGCTGCGCGTCCTGGCCGCCGCCGCCGTACTGCTGGGCTTCGTCGCCGGGGTGCCGTGGCTGCTGATCGCCTCGGCCGGATGGCCCTTGGACTGGCTCGGCTGGGCTCAGTTCAGCGCACCGCCCGGCGTGTCCGAGCTGATGACGGCGATCACGAGCCCCTGGTCGGATCAGATGATCGTGGCGCTGATCGCCTCGATCGGCTGGGTCCTGTGGGCACAATTCGTCCGCGACACCGTCATCGAGGTGATCGAGGCATCAGCCGCCGCTACGGCCGCCCGCCACGG
>KL571423.1:16416-18886 GCA_000715855.1 Actinoplanes liguriensis | reverse complement strand
CAGAGATGTGTATAAGAGACAGGCCCACTCCCGTTGCCGCGACCGTTTCCCGTCCCCGGCCCGCGATCACCGTTGCCGCCGCCACCGCCCGGCCGGTAGCCGCGCACACCCACACCGGCATTCCGGGATGGGCACGCGACGCACCGGGCGGCGTGCACCACGTCGCCGAAGGCGACAACCTGTGGGAGCTGGCCGAGCACAAGCTCGGCGACCCGCACCGCTGGCGCGAGATCTACAAACTCAACCGGGGCCACCCACAGGCCAACGGCTACGCACTCAAGGACCCAGACGAGATCCACGTGGGCTGGGTGCTGGCGCTGCCCGCCCGCGACAACACGCCAGCCCACACCAAGCCCACCACACCATCGGCCGAGCCGGGCTCGGCCACCGCTGAACAGCCCACCACCGACACGCCGAAGAACACCGCCTCACCGACTCCGAGCACGTCAGCGCCGAGCAGCACTACGAGCACCGCGCCGGCCACTCCCACCTCTGCGACGACTCCAACGACCACGGCTCCGGCACAGACCAGCAGTCCCGCGACCGCCGCACCGCAAGCCAGTGCCTCCTCGGCAGCGGACGACGGTAGTCAAGACCGCGAGGAGAGCGGGATCGTCCTCCCGGCGCAGGGGTGGGTCAGCCTCGGCCTGGCCGCGCTGCTGGCCGCCGTCGCCTCCCTCGTCCGGCTGCAACGCCGCCGCCGCGCCCGGCTCGCCGCGCCCACCCCGGCCCGGATCGAGCCGCAACCGGCACCACTTCCTGAGTCTCTGGCCCCGGTTGAAGGCGTAGCGGACCGGCTGCCGCGCCCGGAGGATGCCCAGCTGCATCCGATTGCGCCCGGTATTGCTGCACCCATCGGTGTGGATGCCGCCGGGGCAGAGGTCAGCTTGTTCGAGGTGCCCGGCCGCGGCATCGCCCTGCACGGCGAAGGCACGGATGCGGCGGCTCGTGCCCTGCTGAGCGCCGTGCTCGCCACCGGCGCCGCCCCGAGCACCGAGAGCCGCCCCGTCGTCATCACCACGGCGCAAACTCTTGCGCGCCTGCTACCCGCCGGTGCGCCGTTGGTGGGCCTGGACTCCGAAGGGACCAGTTATGACGGAGAACGGCTCGTCGTGCTCGCCGACGCCGCGGCGGCAGTCACCCACGCCGAAGAGGAAATGATCCTGCGCCGCCGTTTGCTCGACGCCTTCGACGCCGACAGCGTCAACGATCTCAACGCCCGAACCGACCACGCGGAAGCCCAACCGGCATACGTGCTGCTCATCGAGGCGAGCCTCCGGCACGCGGCCCGACTGCTGGCCGTCGGCGCACACCGCACGACCCTGCACCTGCACCCTCTCGTCCTCGGCGAGTTGGAGGGCATGACCGCCATCGAGGTTGCCGCCGACGGCACCACCAGCGACGAGCCGCCCCTCGGGC
Source organism: Actinoplanes liguriensis (assembly GCA_000715855.1). GTDB lineage: Bacteria > Actinomycetota > Actinomycetes > Mycobacteriales > Micromonosporaceae > Actinoplanes > Actinoplanes liguriensis. The sequence continues at coordinate 17,467 of KL571423.1, read as the reverse complement.
TACGCCGGCTGTCCACCCTCGCCGCCATGGACCTCGCTGCCGTACTTGCCGCGCTGGCCGACATCACGCCCCGGCCCGAGCCTGGGCACGACCTCGACGGCCCCGCCGGCACCGACGAGGACCCCCGCACCAAGACACCGGCCGAGGCAACCGCCGACCAGATCGAGCCCGTACCGGCCCAACCCGTCGAGATCACCGCGCCGATCCGGCTGCAGGTGCTCGGCCCGGTCCGGATCACCACCGGATCCGGGCCGATCACGACCGGGATGCGCAGCGGCTCCTACACCGTGCTCGCCTCCCTCGCTGTACATCCGGCCGGACGCAGCCTCGAACAACTCGCCGCCGACCTGCACCCCGACACCGACCCGGCCACCGCCGCCAAACGCATCCGCACCGACATCAACACCACCCGCCGCGTGCTGCGCACCGCCACCGGCAGCGCCGAGGAAATGTTCGTGATCTACGATCCGGCGACCAGCCGCTACCAGCTCGACATACAGCTGTTCGCCGTCGACCTGTGGCAGATGCTGACCGCAATCGAACGCGCCAACACCGCACCCGACGACAGCACCGCCCTGGCCGCGCTACGCGAGGCCGCCGACCTATACGGCGGGGACTTCGCCGAAGGCCAGGACCGGGCCTGGATCACCGACTACGCGGGCAGCTACCGGCACCAGATCCTCGCCGTGTACGCGCGGATCGCCGAGATCATCGAGATGGACCAGCCGGAACAGGCCATCGCCGCCCTGCAACACGCCATCGGCCTCGACCCGATCAACGAGGAGCTCTACCAGCGGATCATGCGCATCCACGGCCGCGCACAGCGCCCGGACGCGGTCCGGCAGACGCTGCGCCGCCTGGAGGAACGCCTGGCTGACCTCGATGCCGAACCCTCGGACGCCACCCGCCGCGTCGCGGAACGGCAGTTGCGGCCCGTCACCAGCGGAGGTCACCGATGACCGGAACCTTGAGCAACGGCACGGCCCACGTCCGCGCCACCATCGAGCGCCACCTCGCCCCGCTGCTCCCCTCACCCTGTCTCTTATACACA
>KL571423.1:15975-16164 GCA_000715855.1 Actinoplanes liguriensis | reverse complement strand
GCCACCGGCGCAGTGATCGGCCAAAGCTGGGTGGCCCTCGATCACATGCCGTGGCCCGCCCAGATGCCGGTCTGGACCCGCGTGCTGCTCGTGCTGCCCTTCGCCATGTGCCTGGAACTGCTGGCCATGGTGCTCGCCGCGATGGCCGACGAACGGATGCGCCTGGGCGAGCACGCCTACGGCTTTTTT
>KL571423.1:15193-15692 GCA_000715855.1 Actinoplanes liguriensis | reverse complement strand
ACGGCTTCCGCTCCTTCTCCGCCCTCGTCGCAGTCGTCGCGGTCGGCATCCAGGTCGCCGGACACTGGCCCGATCTCTACTGGTCCAGCGTCTTCGGGCTGCTGTCCAGCTCGGCATACCTGCTGTGGCTCTTGCACGCCGCCGCCCGCCGCCGTGACGCCCTACGGGCCTCGGGCAAACTGCGCGACACCGCCCCGGACTACGGGCTCTGGCGGCGCATCCGCCACCCCATCTGGACCGCCCGTGCTGCCGAGCTGGCCCGCGAGGGCCGCACTGATGACACCGGACAATGGCGGCCCCTGAAGCTGTACGAATCGCTGCGCGCCGCCGAGCTGATGCTCGGCGACGAGAAACGCCGTCCCGCCATCGCGCACGCGGTGAAGAAGGTCGTCCAACTCGATCAGCGTGACCCATACATGGCCGACGTCGCGGTGAGCACCCTTGACCTGGATCGACTCGCCGAGGAGCTGGTCTCCCGCGTCGACTACCACTCCTGGGG
>KL571423.1:12792-14934 GCA_000715855.1 Actinoplanes liguriensis | reverse complement strand
GATCACCCCGCCTCCAGCGCCGTCCGCTGATGCCAGCAAGCCCGATAGCTCCGCGCCGCCCGTCGCAGCACCGCCGCTCGAGGAACCCGGATCGCCCGAGGGCGAGGAGGAGGCCCTAAACGAAGCCGATAGCCCGGATTCCCGCCGGGAACCCGAGAACGGCAACCAGGACCCGCCCGACGACGAAGAGGAAGAGGGGGCGGACGAGGACGAGCCCGACGGCAATGCCGAGCTTTCCGAGGATTTAATGCCGTTGCTGCCTGCGGCGCGTGCCGCCCGCGATCAACTGATCGCCGCAGAACGTTCGGTCAGCCGCGACGCCCTCGCTCAGCAGATGCGCGGCAATGGCCACGCCATCCGGAACAATCGCGTCTCCGAGCTGCTCAACGCTCTGCGCCGCGAGGCGGAAACGAGTCGCGATGACCGTCCTAAGGTGCCGGCATGACGACGTCTCCGAGCCCAGAGCAGAACTGCTATGACAGAGGCGGGCTCGTCGGCGGCGGTAGCTCTCGTCCCCACCCGGGGCACTGTCCAGCCTGGTGCTGCGACTGCACTCACCATGAATTCGACCCGCCCGGCGCGATCACCCATAAGGGATCGGCGATCATCGCCACGCTCTACGACGAGTACGGCCTGCTGGCCGAGCTTCACATCCGAGCGGTGTATTGGGATAAGCCACAATCCATGATCGGCACCGATCCTGCCGACTTGGAGGTGCCTTTCGTCGAGGTCCGCGGACCGGGCTCGGATGATGTGCACTTCGATCTCAGCCCGGTGCAGGCTCGCGCTTTCGCCGTTGCGCTTCTACAGGCCGCCGACACCGCCGATCGGCAACTCACCCTAACTCCGCTGGCGCTCGATAGCGGGTCGCGGACGCCCGGCACGGGATTGCCGACGTCACCGGCTTGATCCCTCGACACATGCCCGGATGGATAGGGGCGGCGGTGCCCGATCCGGGCACCGCCGCCCATGATCATCAGGAGGGATTGCCATGACAACACCCACGCCCGGAACCAAGAAGATCAGGGTCGATGAGGAGGTCTTCGACGTGCTCTCCCGGACGGCGAGCGCGCAACGCACGGACATCAACGGAGCATTGCGTTACCTGCTGACGCCTCCGGCCGTGCTGGCCGAACCGGCCGAGGACCACGACGAGGAGTAAACAACTCATTCAGCGGGCGCCGCCGGACCTTCCTCCGGCGGCGCCCGCTGACACTTCGCGTCTACTCTGGCTGATCATCCTCAGCAGCGGACAGCAGTCGCCGGGCGGTGCGCGGGGCGATGCCCAGGCGGGTGGCGAGTTCGGCACCGAGACCGCGCCGGTCGCGTCCGGCAGCTCTCGCCTCGGCGAGCAGGTCGGCGGCGGCTTGCAGGCGGGGATCGTCGGCGTAGGGGTGGGGCTTGCGGGGGCCGGTGGTGCGGGGTGCATGACCGGTGGATTGGCGGCCGGTGCGGGCGTCGGCGTGCGCCCATACGGTGCGCCGGTACCAGAACCGCCGCTTCCGGCCGTCGGACAGAATCTCTACATCGTCCGGGTGCTCGGTCAATTCCTCCGGCAGGTTGCGATACGAGCTGTAGCCGAGGATCCGTGCGGCCTCGCCGGAGGTCACCAATTCGTTGGGATCGCCGCCGCGATCGATCTCCGTGAGCACGACGAGCTTCGCGGCCTGGTGCGCGGCGTGGAAGGCGTCGATGTCGTCCGCCCAGAACCATTCGCGGCCGGAGGCGTCGATGAAGGCGTCCGGGAAGCCGAACCGGTCTCGCTGCTGGATCCAGTTGAGGACGGTGGTGCGGGCCGCGCCGGTGTGCGCGGCGACGCCCTCGCGGTCGAGGGCGACACGGTCGTTGAAGGTACGGCGAGCCACGGTGGTCATTGTCGCGGGTCTCCGGGTCGCGAGCGCGCTGGTGGTGCCGGAACGGCCTTTGACGGCGCGGTTAGCATCGGCGGCACGCTGTGCGGGGTAAGTACGGCTGCTGGTGGCCGTGGGGGCCTCGGGCGGCGAGGCGGCCGGTCGGGGATTCGCGCGCGCTCTCGTCGAGAGCGTGCCCTGACCGGCCGCCGCTGAGCCGTTAATCAGCGTGCCAGAGGTGGATTACTCGGGTGCGGGGCTCGTTCCTGCGTCTGTCTCTTATACACATCTC
>KL571423.1:8853-12451 GCA_000715855.1 Actinoplanes liguriensis | reverse complement strand
ATCCGATAGCGGCCGGGTTGAAGCGTGTCGAGCACGGTGCTGTAGTTGCCGTGCAGGTGGCCGCGCACATTCGCGAGCTTCTTGCCGCGCGTGAGTTTGGCGGGCATGGTGTCGGTGACCCTGGTGATCAAGCCATACAGGTCGCGGCTCTCGATCAGGCTGGCGCAGCCGTCGCAGGCGCTCCACCGCTCGCCCCAGATTTGGATTGGGCCGAGGGCCGTCTCGACGCTGCGGGTTCGGGCGGCGTGGTGGCGGCGTTGGTAGTCGCCGACATCCACGGTGCGCCGGGTGACGTACCGGACGTCGCTCTCCTGGTCGGCGCACACGTAGATCCAGGCGGCGTCCGATCGGGAGCAGAAGTCGCACTCGATGATCGGGTTCTCGATCTCGGTTATCGGCGCCGGCCGAGCCGGGTGGTCGGATTGGCCTCCGCGGACCTCGACCGGGTGCAAGAAGGTGAGCGCGCCGCTGGCGGCCAGGCGGCGGTGGAGTGCCCGGCGGCAGGTGCGGCAGTGGAACGGGATCTCGTCGGGCGTCGGCGATGTCCAGGCGGGGGTGAGGGTCATCGGGCGGCTCCGTCCCGCTCGGCGTTCAGGATGTTCCAGGCCAGTGACACCATGAGGGTGAGCGGCAGGCTCGCGATCTTCGCCTGTGTCTTAGGTGTCGCGGCGTCGTAGACGGCGAGGATCGCCGAGGCGGTGGTGGCGTCCACCACGACGCCGTCGATCTTGCGGGTGTGCCCTGCTGCTGCCTCCCGCAGTGTCCGCATGAGGTGCGGGTCGCCGGTGCTGGCGTCGTCCGGGATGAGTTCGGTCTCGGCGGCGTCGGGGCAGTCCGGGCAGGTGACGAGGCTCGGTTCGTCGGTGACGCGGATATCCGGCCCGTCGTCGGCACCGCAGACCGCGCCGGGGTGCCGGGTTGACCGGCCGTGCGTCCAGGAGGGTTTCACGGGTACATCTCCTCCCGGTCGAGGTCGAGGCGCAGGTGGGTCGCCGCGACGTGGGTGAGGTGGTCGAGGACGGCGCTGACCTTCATCTGGAGGACGTCCTCGGGCTGGCGGTCGGCGAAGACGAAGTCGAGCAGGGTGCGGGCGGCGGCGAGTCCGTAGGTCGCGGTTTGCATGTCTACCGGCAGGGGCTCGGCGAGCGGGGTGCTGTTGTAGTTGATCCGGGTGGCTCCGTACCGGAACTCGACCCGGTAGCGGTCGCCGTCGGGCAGCTCGGGTTGCAGGTAGATGTCGATGACCACGCCGCTCTTCGCGTCGTACGGGGCGAGGCCGTCGGTCGTGGTCGCCACGCCGTTCGGCTGCGGAGGCTGGTGGGCTGAGGTGTCGGCGGTCATGCCTGGTCGCCTCCGTCGGCGCTGTAGTGCTCCGGGTCGCTCGGGTCGGCGGCGTTCGTGCCGCCGGGGTGATCTGGCCCGTGGTCGAGGTCGGTGCCGAGGTAGGTCCGCGAGGTCGCGGTCAGCTCGTCGAAGAGGGCGCTGAGCTTGGCGCTGAGCACGTCATGTCGTCCGGCGTTACCGATCGCCTGGAAGAGCAAGACGCGGACGGAGGTGAGGTCGGCGATGACATCTACGCGGCTGAAGGCGTCGGTCATGACCGACAGTTCGTGGGCCCAGTACCACTCGGCGCTGCCGTCGCGGTACTCGACGCGGTACCGGTCGCCCTGCTCGATGTGCGGCTGACGGTAGATGCCGGTGACGACGCCGGGCCGCTGCTCGAAGGGTCCGAGGCCCTGACTGGTTACGACATCGTGCAGGCACGGTAGCGGCTCGACGATGATGGAGTCGATCAGGTTGTCATTCATGAGGGGCTCCTCGTTTCAGAAGAGTTCGTGGTCGAATTCGCCGCAGCCGTTGACCTCGAAGGCGATGCGCTGGTCGGCGGTCTCGGTGGTGTCGACGTGCAGGTAGAGGGCGTCGGCGCGTCGTTGCACGGCGATGGAGACGCCGTGGAGGTCGAGGACCACGTAGTCGCTGTTGCCGCTCGACGTCGGGTAGACGCGCAGGTTGAGATCGCGCAGCACGGCGGCGATGGCCGGAACTAGTGGCGCGGCGGGATCGTGGGAGGTGAGCGCCTCGATGAGCCGGGCTCCGTCGAGGTAGTGCTGTACCTCGCCGATCCCCTCGTATGTCTTGGGTGAGTCGGTCATCGAGTCCTCCTCGTGCCGGCCGCGGCGGAGTCTGCGGTCGAAGGGCGCTCGGGGAATGGCGGGAGGATCGGGGTGAGCTGGGTGGCGGAGTCGCTGTCGGCGACGGCGGCGCAGGCGATGAGGGCGGCCCCGGCCGCGACGGCTTGCGCCGGGGTGTAGCGCACTCTCACTGAGCGGCTGTTGTCGCTGGTGTTGGCGCGGACCTCGACGATGCCCCGCTGCCAGGTGCAGACCGGGAGCCGTGCGTCGGGAACCGCCTTCACCGTGCCGGTGGCCAGCGCGTCGAGCGCGGTCAGAAGTTCGGCACTGCGCCGGAGCGTCTCTTCCCAGGCGAGGGCCGCGTCCGCTTCGGCGCGCTCGCGGTCACTCCTGTCGGCGCGCTCGGCGTTCGCCTTCGCCTTCGCCTGCTCCGCGCGGACGTAGGCGGCGACATACTGCTCGATCAGCATGCCCAGTGTGCCGCCGAGGGGTTCCGGTTCGAGATCGTTGGCCGAGTCGGGCTCGACTTTAGCGGCGGCCGGCGCCGCGCTGGAGTCGTCGGCGTCCTCGGCGATGAGGGGCCGGAAGAGGGCGTCCAGGAGGTCGGCCGGATCGACGCCGTCGGCGTGAGCGCGGCGCGAGAGCGCGGTGAAGGCGATATCAGGTATGGCGATCAAAGGCATGAGGTATCTCCATGGAGGTCATGGCGCGGCCGGGGCCGTGACCGGCTGTCATCGGTCCCGGCCGCGCCGATGGCGGGTTAGCGGGTCGCCGGGTAGGCCACGGCGGCGGGGGACGGCGGGCCCGGCACTACCGGGGCCGATCCGGTCACCCGCAACGGGGACGGGACCGGCGTCGGCGTTGACGCCGGGTCGGCCGAGAGGGACGGCAGCGCCTCGGCGACCTTCAACCCGCAGCGGTCGAGGCTGATCGCGCCGTACGCGGTCAAGTGCGCGCCCACCGTCAGGGCCTGAGCGCCGGTGAGTCGCAGCCGCACGGAGTTCGCCTGGTCGTCGCGAGCGTGAATGGCAACCTCGCCGGTCGGCAGCGGCTGCACCGGAAGGAACGCCTCGGCGCTCACGTCGTCCGGCACGCTGTCGTTCAGCAGTTCCACGAGTGCGGTGTAGTGCTGCTGCGTCACCTCGTGGGCGCGCTGCGCGCGGGCGTACTGGTCGGCGTGGATCTCGGGGGTGGCGGCGGTACGAGAGCGCTCGTGCGCGACCTGGGCGTCCGCCCACGTTATGCACAGGTTGTTGATAGCGGCGAGGATGTCATTTCGGCTGGTCATGGTGCTGCTCTCCCTGGAAGGCGAGATCGTTCGAGTCAGGGGTGAAGGCGCTGGCACAGGCCCGGAGGCGTACTTCGGCGGTATCGCCGGGGCGGCCCGGTGCCGCATGGGGCGCGCGCTGGAGGTCGGCGGCCGGACCGGTGCCGTGTCCGGCGCGGCATGGCGGACGGTGCCCGCC
>KL571423.1:7327-8658 GCA_000715855.1 Actinoplanes liguriensis | reverse complement strand
AGATGTGTATAAGAGACAGGGGCCGGGTGATGGCGGCCCCGGTACTGACAGCGGCTCATCAGACGGTGAGCAGCTCGAACGCACGGCTCTTAAGGACCATCCCCGAGCTGCTGCTGCCGCTGCTCAGAGCCCTTGCCGCGCGATCCTCGTCGCTCTTGGCCGGGGCGAAGTGGTCCAGGTACTCGGTGATCGCCTGGTATCCGGCCCACCGGGTGCCCTTGATCGCCTTCTGCGTGTCCGCGTCCCGGATCAAGTACCGCAACGTGCTCATGCGCTGCTTTGCGTTGTTCTTCGTAACGTCCGAGGCGTCGTCGGCGAGGGGCCAGACCTGGGCGACGATCTTCTCGAACTCGCCCATGGTGAGCGTCTCGTTGATCATCTTTTCGGCTTCGGCTTCGGCCTCGAACGCCGTGAAGTGCTTCCACACCAGACCGATCGCCTCGCGGGCCTCGGAGATTTTGGTCTTGACGTTGGAGGTGTGCCGGAAGGTGTAGAAGCCCTTCGACCGCTGGTAAGCCATGCGCTGCGTGTTCGCGCACACGATGCGGACCGGAGTGGCGTCTACGCGCAGCGAGGCGGTGCCGTCGTGGCTCGTGGTCGCGGCCAGATAGAGGTCGATGTCGTCGACGTCGGCGAGCTTCATCGCCTCCGGCAGCTTCATGGTGACGAAGACACTCTTGCCGCCTCGCATCGAGCCGGCCGTCTCGAAGTGGGCGCCGGACTCGTCGGCCAGGAGGTTGAGGACCTCGGCGACCTCTTCGTTCTGCACGCAGGTGTAGTCGTCGCCGACCACTCCGAGGTAGTCGGTGGCTCCGGTTTGCGGGTTGGTCCGCACGGTCATCCACTTGTCCGGCGAGTCGATCCGGGTGATGCCGTTCTCGGTGACTTCCATGCCGGACAGCGCGATCTTGCGGACGTTCCAGCCGCCGAGCCACGCCTTCTGCATGGCCTCTTCCGCGGTCATGCAGCCCTCGGTGATCTGGCCGAGTCGGTGCCAGGCCGACACGTTGGCCGAGGCGAAGGCGGTCTGCCCGTTGGCCAGAGTTTCCAGCTCGTGTGCCATGACTTGTGTTCCCTTCCGGTGCTGATGGAATGGGGTGCGGCCCGCCGCCGGGGATTCGCAACCCCGACGGCGGCCGGTCAATGTCAATGTTTCCTACCTGCACAAGTGCATCAAGGCAGCCGGCCGGAGTCGATCGAGGTTTCTCCAGCGAATCTGACGGCCCCGCACGGTGCGGCCACTACGGCACACCCGCCGGGCCGGATAGACGCCCGTCCGGGCCGTACAGATAGGTGTGCACGGTGCGGAACGGGGCCGGTAGGTACACGGT
>KL571423.1:2842-7176 GCA_000715855.1 Actinoplanes liguriensis | reverse complement strand
ATCCGGTAGTCGCGGGTGGTGCCCAGGGTCCACCCGGCGGGTTTGTCGCCGTGCGACCCGGCCGGGATCACGCCCGCGCCCGGCCGGTCGGCACGGGCGCGACGGTGCCGGGCAATCGCGATGTGCGGGCACAGCGAGAGCGCCGCGCGCATACAGGCCGGGTGCCCCGGCGGGTCGGTGAACCGCCGCAACTCCGCCGTGCGCGGCGTGCCGAGAAACGCCACCCAATAGTCCATGAACTCGCCGCACAGCGAGCACCGGCGCGCGGCGGCGAGTTCGGTCGAGGTCACCGTGTTGATCGTGGTGAAGTCCACGTGCGGCCCGATGTCGTCGTCCGAGGCGGGGTGCATGTTGACCGGCGGGATCGGTAGGCCGCGCCGCTCATCGCGGGGCCGGGCGGCCAGCGATGCGGGCATGTCCGGTGAGGTTGGCTCGGCGGGGGTGCCGGGGCGGCCGGTCACGCCGCGCCGTCTTCCGCCGGGCCGCGTCGTACGTCGGTGATGACGAGGCCGGGGTTGACGGTCAGAATGAGCGCGCGGCCCGCCTCTCATTGGTCCGGGGTGATCCAGTCGGCGACGGTGTCGAGTCCGGCGGCCTGCATGATGGCCCGTTGTGACGCGGCAATGTCGGCGTGGTCGAACACGGCGACCGCGCCTGCGCCCGCGACGAGGTACACGAGGCCGTCCGGCGGCGGCGCGGCCGGGTCGGTGATCGGGTCGGCCGGTTGCGAGCCGTGCGGGCCGGGGACCGGGCATAGCGGCGTGCCGTCGTGGTGCGACGCGGCCGGGCGCGGCGTGGCCTCGGGCATGGGCCAGTCTGACGGGGCGACGGTGCGGGCCGGTTCGCCGCACGCGGGGCACCGCAACAGGACGGGGCCGGGGTGGGTGGTCATCGTGTGCTGTCCTTCCGGGGTTGTCGTGGGATCGGCGGGTGCCGGGGTGGCCGGTGGCGTCGTGGCGGGGTCGGCCTGCGATGCGAGTTCGTCGCATACGTCTTGCGCGTCGCGGCGGGTGCGGTGCGCGTCGTCGGCCCAACCGCCGACTTCGCGGTCCCATACGACCCAGCGCCGATCGCCCTTGCGGTAACCGTTGAGTCGCCGGACCTCGTAGCGCCGGGCGCGGCCGGGGTTGCGACGGCGCGGTTGCGGGGTCATGAAGCTGCCTCCGTCCGGGATGGGATTGAGTGATGCCGGGGCCGGGCACGATGCCCGGCCCCGGCGGGGTTTAGGTGTCAGTCCGCATCGGCGGCGGGTGCCGTGTCGGCGGTGTCCGCGCCGGTCGCGTCGTCGCTACCGGCCGGGCCGTCGGTGTCGGTGTCGTCGGCGGCCGGGGCCGCAACCGGCGGGGCCATGAGGGCACGGACTTCGGGCGTCGGGGCGGGGGCGTTGTCGGCCATGGTGTACGACTCCGGGGACACGCGAGCCATGATCAGCACGCCGCGCGTGGTCAGCTTGCGCTGCGCGTTGACGATCGCGCCGGGGCTGCGCCCGATCTCCTTCGCGATCACGCCGGAGGTCAGCTCGTGGCCGGTGCCCCGGTCGCGGTGGAACGCCTCGACGATGCGCTCCAACTCACCCTTGGCCAGCTTCGGCGCACCATCGGAGTTGACCTCGGCGGTCACCCGGACCGCGCCGGGGGTCGGGGTGCGCCGCAACGCCGACACGCGCCGGATCTTGCGCTCGTGACCGCACGTCGGGCACGCGATGCTCGCGGGGGCGTTGGCCGGGTCCACCGTGGCGAGGTCGGTGTTCTCACCCGGCACCCACAGCTCGGTCCCGTCTGGCGTGATCGGCATGCGGCGGGCGGCACCGGCGACCTCCATAGCGGCGAGGATGACCTCGCCCATGGCGACCGACAGGCCGCTCTCGTCAATCGCCGCATCGGCGGTGATGCCGTCCCCGTGATCGCCCAGCACCCCGGCCATGATCATGACCTTCAGGTCGGGCTTGCACGGGGCGACCGGCGGGGCGGACACCGGGGCCTCCAGCAGGTTCTCCGCGTCGGCCGGGGCCGGGTCGGCGGGCGCGTCCGTCTCGTCGGCCGGGGCGTCGGTCGCCGGGGTGGTCTCGTCGGCGGGGGTGGCGGGGTACCAGGTGTCAGCGGTCTTGCGGCCTTTCGGGTCGGCCACCCGGCGGGCGGTGCCGTCGGCCTTCATCGTGGTCAGGGCCTTCGAAACGGCGGTGACGGTGAGGCCGGTGGCGTCGGCGAGGTCGTGGGTGATCATGCCGTCCGGGTTGGCGATCAGGGCGGCGGTGACGGATTCGACGGCGGCCGGGGTGGCGGTGGTGGTCATGGCGCAGAAACCTCCGGAAATAGGGACGGGAATAGCGTTCCCGCGATATGCGGTGCGCTTTTGTTTGGCGGGGCTTTTTGTTGCCCACGTCCATGGACCCTCTGCACCGGGGGAATGTCAACCCCCGTTTTCAAGACTCTTTGCGATCGGGTGACCGAAACACTATTCGCCTCGGTCGCATGGCGACCAGACGCGGCCGGGGCCGCATTCAAACGGCCTACCGTGGCCGCTCGCGCGTTTTCCAGCCAGTCCGGTATATGTGGTCAGGGCGGCCATGCTGGCGCGCATAGGGCGTCGTGAGCGGCGGCCGGAAATTAGCCGGTAAACGAGCCCGCGCGCCCGGCCATCGGCCGGGCGCGCGGGGCGGTTGGGTGGGTCAGTGTGCGGCGTTGATCATGGCGGTGAGTCCGTCGTTGATCGCGCCCCAGCGGTCGCGGCGTACCGGTTCGGTGGCGGTGCCGGACAACAGGATGTGGTGGGTGATGCCGCGCCGGTCGGCGGCGAACGCGACCCGCTCACCAGGCAGGATGACCGCGTATCCGTACACGTCGCCGGGGAACATGGCCGGGTGACGGCCGATCAGCGCGGCCATAGTCGCCAGCGTCGCGGGGGCGGTGTCGACGGTCATCGGGCCGCCGGGAACGGCCACTGTTTCGCCGGTGACTGCCGAACCGTTGCCAGTCAGGGTGATCAGCGCGGGGGCGTCGCACGTGGCGGCTACGGCTTTCACAGCGGCTCGAACGGAATCGATAGTGATAGCGGTTCCAACGGTGCCCGTCATTTCCTTTTCCTTTCCGGCGGGAATTGCTTACACGTCCATGGACCCTCGATGGGGGCATGAAGTCAAGCCCATGAATGTGTGAAGAATCACTTCACCGATTTACAGGTGGACGCCTTTGCTGATCATGAAGGGCACTGGGTTGATGGCGTTACCTTCCGTGGCGGGATAGCCGGTGTGGATTTCGTAATGCAAATGAGGCCCGGACGAATTGCCGGAGGTGCCGACATAGCCGATCGGCTGACCGCCGGTCACGGACTGGCCGACCTTCACCAATGGTTGGCGCACCATGTGGCAGTACCGCGACACGATGTCGCCAGCGTGGCGAACCTCTACGTACCACCCGCACCCACCCCGGCCCGGCCATCCGTCGGTGTCGCACGGCATGGCGGCGTGAAACGGGGCGTCCCATGAGTTCCCGGCGACGTTGCACCGCACCCGGACCACGACGCCGGACGAGGCGGCCCGGATCACGGTTCCCCGGCCGACGATGAGGTCCACCCCGTCATGGCCGGGCCGGTCGGCGGTGCGGAACCCGGAACCGACCTCGTCACCGGTTACCGGCCGGGTCCACCCGGCCGGGCTCAGCGCCGCGCCGTCGCACGCGGGCAGCGTGCCGCCGGTGAACGCCGCCACGATCACCGAGGCGCGTGCCTCGTGTTTGGCGTAGGCGTCCGGGTAGGCCGACCGTTGCACCCGCTGTGCTGCCACCGTGAGCGGTAGCGATTGCCACCCCGGCACCGCTAGGAGGTGTTCGTAGAACTTTCCGGCGGCGTAGTCCGGCGACATGATCTGTGCCGGGGTGCCCCACCCCTGACTAGGGCGTTGCTGAAACAGGCCCAACGAGTCGTGATCGTTGCCCGCACCCAGATTCCCTAGGTTGACCAGGCTCGACTCTTGCAGCGCCGTGGCGACGGCGATCACCCACCCGCGCACGGGGACCCGCATACGCTCACCCACGGCGACAATTACCGAGGCGTTTGCGGCCTGTTCGGCGGTCAGCCCGGCCGGGCTCGCGCCCGGCGTGGTCACCGTCGCGGCGCACCCGGCCCCGCCGCCGCCCCCGCCGAACACGGCACCGATCACCTCGGCCGTACCGGCGGCGATCACGATCACGACCGCCAGGAACGCGACCGCGACACCGGCCGCTAGGCGTCCCACCGGGCACCGTCCCCGGCCGGGCTGAGATCGGCCAGGCTCACCCGCCCGCCGCGCCCGGCGACCCGCCACACCGGCCCGGCCGGACCACCGGCCCCGGCCGCGT
>KL571423.1:1694-2631 GCA_000715855.1 Actinoplanes liguriensis | reverse complement strand
GTCGCCACGGTCAGCCCGTCCGGCACCCCGGTCCGGGTGAGGTGGGCGTGCAAGTTCAGCTCACGCGCGCCGGTGGGTAGCCAGAACAGCACCGGGTACGCCCGGCCCGGCGGTAGCGCTGCGTACCCGGTGAGCTTGCCCGCGACCCGTGACAGCGTTTCGGTGCCGAGGTCGGCCTCCACCCAGAACGGCACCGCCCGCCCGCCGGTCTGCCACACGCCGTGACCGTCCGGGCGTACGACCGCGCCGACGGCGTCGCGGCACCGGGCCTCGTTCCACCACCGGATTAGGCGTGCGCCGTCGTGGGTGCGGGCGTGTCCGGTCAGCGCGACGAAGAACCCGTTGGTGGTCAGCAGGTGGGCCAGGGTCGGGGACATGGCGATTCGGGCGGTGGCGTCGCGTACGGCGGACGGGCGCGGCAGCGTGGACCCGTTGGCGGCGGCGATGATGGCCGCGCCGACGGGGCCGAGGGTCCATCTCCATGATTGCGAGCCGGGGCGCTGGTAGTGCCGGAACCGGTCGAGGATGTCTCGTGCGTGCAGGGTGTTGAGCCGGTTGCGGGCGCGGCCGATGGAACCGAAGGCGAGCTCGACGAGGTGTTCGGTGGTGAAGGTCTTGTGCTGGTCGAGCAGTTCGAGCAGGTGACGGTCTCGGGGGGTGAGTCTCGTGAGTTCGCCGGCCACGGTCGAGGCGGTAAGCCTTCCTCCGTTGGAGGCAGCGCCGGTGGCGCTAGTAGGAGGGATATCTCTTATCAGTCGGTTCCGGTCCACCAGTCCTCCACACCGTCATCCACCAGGGCAGGTGGCGTGTTCATGGGGGTGTGTTCAGGCGAGTGTTCGGCCTCGTTGGGTTCCTCGTTGGACCGCTCGTTAGAGGTCTCGTTAGACCCCTCGCCCTGAACAGCGAAGGTGTTACGACCCACCAGCGGCAGCACCGA
>KL571423.1:0-1393 GCA_000715855.1 Actinoplanes liguriensis | reverse complement strand
AGAGATGTGTATAAGAGACAGAGGTAGACCAGTGCGCTCGCGGGCCGAGCGGCGTAGTTCCCTCGCCCTGCCCTTGATCGTGTCGGGCGGCGGGAGGGTGTCTGCGGTGACCGGTGGGACTGCACGGCCGCCGGCCACCGGCCGGAGAACGACTTCGTAACCGCCGAGCCGGATCAGATCGCCGTCGTCCAGGTACGGGCGCAGGTGCCGGGCCTGGTCGATAGCGTCGCGCGGGGCCAACGCGAAGTACACCTTGTTGCGCGCGTTGGCGTCGATCGCCTCCTGCATCTCCCCGGACAGTTGGCCGAGGAACTGGTGGGCGAGCAGCCACGAGACGTGCAAGCCGCGCGATTCGGCGAGGGCGTCGTCGATGCCGATCGGCAGGTGCAGGAAGTTGTGGCACTCGTCCAGGACCACGCTGGCGTCCGGCCGCCGGTCCTCGGGGATGCGGGCGCGGGCGGTGGTGGCCTGCCAGAGCCCCGCCAGCAGCAGCGACCCGATCAGCCGGGCACCGTCTTCCCCGATCACGCCTTTAGGCAGGCGGGCGAGCAGGATGCCGCCGTCGAGGATCTCGGCGAACGAGAAGGTGGTGGCCGGCGCCCCGAACAACTCCATCGCGAACGGATGTGAGAGCACCAGCCGCAGTCGGGACAGCAGCGGCGCGGCGAGCCCGGCCCGCTGCCCGACGGACAGGGAGTCGAAGCCTTCCCAGAACTCGCCGAGGGTGTTGCCCTCCCAGGCGTTCAGTCCACGGGTGACCGCCTTGACCCGGGCGGCGCGCCACTTGGCGTCGGAGAGCAGCCGGGGTAGGTGCGGGAGGGTGGAGCCGTCGAGGTAGGCCAGGGTGAGCAGGCCGTGATAGCAGAGGTCGGCCTGGCGTGGTCCCCACCAGCGGGAGAAGACCTTCGACATCACGGCGGTGACGTTGGCCGCCACGTCGTGCGGGGTGCCGCCGTGCACCCGTGGGTCGATCAGGTTGATGGCCGGGGGCGCGTGCTTCTCGTCCGGGTCGATCAGGACGAGGCGGTCTCCGGCGTCGGCGGGCATCCGGTCGAGCAGGTCCCGGATGAGGTCGCCTTTGGCCGGGTCGAACGCGGCGACCCCGCGCCCGGCCTCGATGTCGTCGAGGATCAGCCGCATGAGCAGGGTGGTCTTGCCGGTGCCGGTCGGGCCGAGTGCGTGCAGGTGATACCGGCAGTCCGGCAGCGAGATGCCGATCCTCGTGCGCGGGCCGGCGTTGGCGACTCCGATCACCTTGCCGCCCAGCCCGTGCCGCTGATCGAGCGGCACGAGGGTGAGCCGCCGCTCCGGGTTCGCCGCGGTGGCGGTCACGGCGCGCTCCACACCGTCGGCTCGCCGCCGTCGCGGCGGGGCTCGGGACGGCTCCGAGTGG
>KL571422.1:13485-18819 GCA_000715855.1 Actinoplanes liguriensis | reverse complement strand
TGCCAGCCCGCTCAGAGATGTGTATAAGAGACAGACCAGGCATCGGTCGCCAGGATCAGGTGCCGCAGGGTCTGGGCCAGCGACCACTCGTCCTCGACGTGGGCGTGCACCAGGTCCGGCGGCGTGCCCGCCACCGTCGTCTGCCACGCGGACCGGACAGCGACCCAGCCCTCGCGCAAGCCCTCGGGCGTCCGCGCCTTCTGCAGCTCGCGGCCCGGGAACTGCCGGTTCAGCTCGGCATCCACGAGCGGCACCACGTCGACCCCGTTGACGAAGAGACTGCCCAGGAACAGGTCGTGGCTGTCGACGTCGAGCCCGTCCACGTCGACGCCGCGCATCGTCACACCGCTGACGTCGGAGAACCGCAGGGTGGCGCCCTTGAAACTGGCCTTGACGAAGGTCGCGCCTTCGAATTCCTTGGTGCCGGAATAGGTCGTCATCGCTCTATCATCACGGCTGCCGGGGACGGTCGTGCGTCATCGGCGCCCATGACCGCCACGGACGTGGCAAGGGCGTGAGTGCGCTGGCCCGGGCACCGATCCGGGGATACCGTCGCTCCATGACGGACGGCCCGGAGCAGCCCGGCGATTCCCCGCGCCGTCCCGCGTCCCTGCCCTCGCCGCAACGGTGGGCCATGGTCGTCTTCGGTGGCGTGCTGACCACGCTCGGCTTGACGGCTGTCTTCTTCACCGAGAACGAGGCCGGTTCGGCGGTGGCGATCTTCGCGGGCGCCGTTGCGACGATCATCGGGCTTCAGGGCACGGCGGTCCGGGAGTTGACGATGGGCGACAACCGGGTCGTCTTCGATCGGCGGGACGACCTGGCGGATGCCGTTACCGAACAGGCGGAGGTCGCACCCGAGGCCGCGCGGTCACTCGTCGACGGCTTCGCCCTCGCGGATCCGGGCGCGCGCCGGGACCCTGTCGTCACCCACGCTTTGCAGGTGGTCGACAAGTCGGACGGGTTTGTCCGGGAGATCGCGAGCCATCTGAGATACGCCGCCGGGCCTGACGCCGTTGTGCGGTATTCGGGTGGCGCCGACGATTATGCGATTATCGATCCGGCGGGCGTCATCGCCGTTCAGGCCATCTACAGCGACAACGGCACGCTCGACTCCCATCAGATCGACAAGGCGGTGGAGCGCGGCCACCGGCAGGGCGCCGACGCCGTATTGCTGATCACCAATGCTCGCTCCCTGACGGCTTTGGCGCGCAGAGCGGTCGAGAGCGCCGGTGACCTCGTCCATCTCATCCAATGGCATGCCGCACTCGGTCCCGAGCCGATTGCTGAGGCGGTGGGCATGTTGCGCAGGCTGCTCAGATAGAAAACCCGCCCGGCGCTCGCCGGGCGGGCCGGTGACGGGATCTGCTCGCGGCCCCGCGCCGGGGACCGGGACGCTGCGGTGGGGGAAGTTGCCGGCCCGTACCGTCAAAAGCAACAGGCCCGGCCGAAAGCGGCCGGGCCCGTCACGCAAAGCCGAGGATCAGACCAGATCGAAGCGGTCGTTGTCCATGACCTTGACCCACGCGGCGGCGAAGTCCTTCACGAACTTCTCCTTCGCGTCGGCGCTGGCGTAGACCTCGGACAGGGCCCGCAGCTGCGAGTTCGAGCCGAGGATCAGGTCGACCACGGTGGCGGTCCACTTCACCGCGCCGGTGGAGGCGTCCTGGATCTCGTAGACGTGCTCCTCGGACTCCGACGCGCGCCACTTGGTGCCCGGGGAGAGCAGGTTGGCGAAGAAGTCGTTGGTGAGCACGCCGACCTTGTCGGTGAGCACGCCGTGGGCGCTGCCGCCGAAGTTGGCGCCGAGCGAGCGCAGGCCGCCGAGCAGAACGGTCAGCTGCGGGGCGGACAGGCCCAGCATGTACGCCCGGTCGATCAGCAGGATCTCCGGCTGGGTCTTCTCACCGGGGCGCAAGTAGTTGCGGAAACCGTCGGCGCGCGGCTCGAGGAACGTGAACGCCTCGATGTCCGTCTGCTCCTGGGTGGCGTCGGTGCGGCCCGGGTGGAACGGGACGGTCAGCTCGACGCCGGCGTCCTTCGCGGCCTTCTCGACGGCGGCCGTGCCGGCCAGCACGATCAGGTCGGCGACGGAGATCTTGACGTCGGACGACGCGTTGAACTCCTGCGCGATGCTCTCGATCTTGGCGAGCGCGGGCAGGACCGGCTGGTTGACCTCCCAGCTGCGCTGCGGCTCGAGGCGGATGCGGGCGCCGTTCGCGCCACCGCGCTTGTCGGTGGAACGGTACGACGCGGCGGACGCCCAGGCCAGCGCGGTCAGCTCGCCGACGCTCAGACCGGAGTCGAGAACCTTCGCCTTGAGCGACGCGATCTCGGCGTCGCCGACCAGCGGGCCCTCGACGGCCGGGACCGGGTCCTGCCAGAGCTGCGGCTCGGCGACCCACGGGCCGAGGAAACGGTCGACCGGGCCCATGTCACGGTGCAGCAGCTTGTACCAGGCCTTGGCGAACGCGAGCGCGAACTCGTCCGGGTTCTCCAGGAAGCGGCGGGAGATCTTCTCGTACGCCGGGTCGACGCGCAGCGACAGGTCGGTCGTCAGCATCGTCGGGACGTGCTTCTTCGACGGGTCGTACGCGTCCGGGATGATCGGCTCGGCGTTCTTCGCGACGTACTGCTTGGCACCGCCGGGGCTGGTGGACAGCTCCCACTCGTAGCCGAAGAGGATCTCGAAGAAGCGGTTGCTCCACTGCGTCGGCTTGTCGGTCCAGGTGACCTCGAGACCGGAAGTGATCGTGTCCTTGCCGACACCGGAGCCGTTCGTGCTCAGCCAGCCCAGGCCCTGCGCCTCGATCGGCGCGCCCTCCGGCTCGGGGCCGACGTGGTCGTTGGCGACAGCGGCGCCGTGGGTCTTGCCGAACGTGTGGCCACCGGCGATGAGGGCGACGGTCTCCTCGTCGTTCATCGCCATCCGGGCGAACGTCTCCCGGATGAAGTGCGCCGCCGCGAGCGGGTCGGCGCTGCCCTTCGGCCCCTCCGGGTTGACGTAGATCAGGCCCATCTCGGTCGCGCCGACGCCCTCGGACATCGTCTTCTCCGAGGCGTAGCGCTCGTCGCCCAGCCAGGTGTCCTCGGGACCCCAGAAGATCTCCTCCGGCTCCCACACGTCGACGCGGCCGAAACCGAAGCCGAACGTCTTGAAGCCCATCGACTCCAGGGCCACGTTGCCGGCCAGAACCAGCAGGTCGGCCCAGGAGATCTTCTGCCCGTACTTCGCCTTGACCGGCCAGAGCAGGCGGCGCGCCTTGTCCAGGTTCGCGTTGTCCGGCCAGCTGTTGAGCGGGGCGAACCGCTGCCCGCCGTCACCGGCGCCGCCACGGCCGTCCTGCAGCCGGTAGGTGCCGGCGGCGTGCCAGCTCAGACGGATCATCAGACCGCCGTAGTGACCGAAGTCGGCCGGCCACCAGTCCTGCGAGGTGGTCAGGACGCTGACGATGTCCTGCTTCAGCGCCTCGACGTCGAGCTTCGCGAACTCCTTCGCGTAGTCGAAGTCGGGCCCCAGCGGGTTGCCCTTCGACGAGTGCGCGTGCAGCACCGACAGGTCGAGCTGGTTCGGCCACCAGTCACGGTTGGTCCGCGGACGGCCACCGGTCTTCGGCTCCGGCGAGGAGATCGCCGGGTTCTCGCTCTCGCTGCCCTGCGCGGTGACGGAGTCGTGGGCGACCGGGCAGCCGGAGGCCTTCGGGTCTAGGTTGTCGCTCATTCGGTTCCTTCTTCTTCCGGACGGGTCAGGCACTCGGGGCAAGTGCCCCAATAGACGACCTCCGCCTCGTCGATCACAAACCCGTGATCGTGCGAGGCGGTGAGACAGGGGGCGTTGCCGACCGCACAGTCGACGTCGGCGATCGCGCCGCACGAGCGGCACACGACATGGTGGTGGTTGTCCCGCACCCGCATCTCGTAGCGGGCGGTCGCGCCGGCGGGCTGGATGCGCCGCACCAGACCGGTGTCGGTGAGCGCACGCAGCACATCGTAGACCGCCTGGTGGGAGACGGCGGGGTGATCAGCGCGCACGAGCGCGATCACCGTGTCGGTGTCGACGTGCGGGTGATCCCGCAGCGCGGTGAGCACCGCCAGTCGTGGCCGTGTCACCCGCAACGAGACCGCCCGCAGCTGTGCCTCGAAGTCGGACGTCACCCGAGGAACCTTAGACCCCTAATCTGGAATCAATCAAGTTTTGTGACCCGTCCGGTGTGTTAACTTCGGGAAAACCAGGCACGCTGCCGCCGGCCGAACTGCTCCCCTTCCGGCCCATTCCCGCAGTACGGGCCAGCAGCCCCCCAACCGCAACGTCCCGGTCCCCGGCACGGGGCCGCGACCAGATCCCGTCACCGGGCCGCCCGGCGACCGCCGGCCTCTCACCAGTCGCGCCAGGAATCGGTCAACTCACTCCGATCACGCCCCCGGCGTGCGGTCAACGCCGCGACATCAACCCCGGCCCCGGTGAGCACAGCGTCGATGTACTCGGCTAGCTCCTCGCGCTCACCGGTCTCGATCGCCCCGAACGCCTCATCCGCCGTGTTGAGACCCACCACCACCGCCTCGACAGCCGCCCAGACAGTCTCATCCGACGACGTGTCGAGGTCCCGTTCGTAGGCGGCGAGCACGGTGTCGACCGCTTCGGTGAAGCCCGTCGGCCACAGATGTATCGCATACGCCTTGTCCGGCGCGAGTGTCCCGGCAGCGACCGCGGCCTCCTGCTCGACAACCTCGTTCCGCCACCGCACGGTAGGTCTCTCCATCATGCTCCGCACGCTACGACCCACCTACGACAGTTTTCGGCGCGAACCGCGACTTCCTCTACGCCCCACTCGAGGACATCCCGGGACGATCACTCGAAGGACCTGTCGACTACTCGATCGACGGTGCGACGAGCAGGCCGACGCCGACGATGACCAAGATCAGGCCAACTGTCATGAACCCGCCGCCGGCGAGGAATCTCCCCAGGTTGAACCCCTGCTTGAAGCGTGCGGTGTTCCTCACCTCTGCCGGACTTCGCGTCTCACCCGTCATCCAGCGGTTCATACGACTTTCCGAGATCATCCTGGCGTGCTCGTCCGCGACCCCGAAGAGGTTGGCAACCCAGATGAGCCCGAAAAAGCCGATGAGCAGGCCGATGCCGATGGTCGCCAGGCCTTTCTGCACCTGCAACGGCATAGCAGCCCCCGTGCGTCAGCGTTTCGCCCTCGCGTGCGGAACACCAGCGTAACGACGCCCGCCAATGCACGGCACGACGGCGCCTCCACCTGCCGAAGACCGGCGACTTCGCCGGCTGACCGGCGCCCGGTCACGAGGTGATCGCTGTCTCTTATACAC
>KL571422.1:12338-13276 GCA_000715855.1 Actinoplanes liguriensis | reverse complement strand
ATGTGTATAAGAGACAGGAGTCACGCCGAACCAGGCAACCAAGCCGAGCAACACCACGGCCGCGGCGACGGACACGACCGGCCGCAGCGCCACCGGCCCGCGACCATCCCGTCGCCAGGCAAACGCCGGCCACACCGCGAGGGCAACGAACGCCACCGCGGCAGCCGCCGCATGCGCCGGCGCCGCACCCGCCACCGGCAGCGGGAACACCGCCACCAGCACCGTCGCCAAGCCCCCAAGACCGAGAACGACGCGACCCGCCGAAACCGCCCGGGACAGTCCCAGCGCGGTGACGACATGGCATACCCCGACGGCCAGCAGCGCCCCGGTCATCAACCAACGGTCAGTGGCGCCCTGTGCCGCCAGCGAACTGATCGTCGCCATCGTGCTGTCATAGCCTTCCGGCTGCCGCCGAGCAGCCAGAGTCCATCCGCCGACCAGCACAGCAGGCGCCGCCGCCGAGGACAGCAGAGCCCACCGAGGCGCAGACAAACGCATGATCACATTCTGCCGGAACCACGCCCCCGAACAGCCACTGAGCGGACGTCCCGGCCCGGCTGGTGCTCACGGTGATCGGCTGGCAGACGCATCCCGCGGTGGGAGGCGGTCCGTTTCAACCGTGCGGTCCGGCCGACGGTGTCACGATGGCGTTGATGGCGGGAAAGTTGAGCTACAGCGCGGTGGGGCTGACACGGCCGGGCGAAGAGGTCTGGTCCGAGCGGCCGAAGGGCTACCTCCGGCATGCCGCCACGACCGTCATCGGTCATGGGCAACAGTGTTGGGACGAGGCGGCTTCAGCGGTCCTGGACTGGGGGGTGAAGACTCGCAGTGGGTTCGTGGTCGAGTCGCTGACGAACGGGCTACGTGTGCGTGAGAACGCGGACTATCGGCTCACCGTTCGTTTCGGCCCGCTCATCGTTCACGAGCCGGTACGAGTG
>KL571422.1:11139-12098 GCA_000715855.1 Actinoplanes liguriensis | reverse complement strand
CAGCCGACGCGCTGCGGTTTCGCCTACGGAACTCTTGACGGGCATCCCGTCAGTGGCGAAGAAGCGTTCATCGTTCACCGCCACTCCGGCGGCGAGGTCCGGCTCACGCTGCGATCGCTGACCAGAGCATCTCGTGGCCTGTGGTGGTGTGCCTTTCCAGCCTTGCTGGTCGCGCAAAAGTTCTACCGGCGACGCTATCGACTGGCGCTGAAGACGAAATCGTGAAACGCGCCCTGCCCGGCGTCCTCTCATCTCGCTGACGGGGCTCGCCGGGCTACTCGAACCGGCTCATTCCTTGCGGCCGCCATCCGTACGTGCCAGCGCAGCAGGCGACGTCACACCTACGGCCGGTCAACCGGGACCACTGCTGCGATGGGGTCCGCCACCGACGGTGTGGCAGCTCGCCCCTGATGCCGGCCTCGTCGATCCAGTAGTGAACAGGTCGGAGATCCTGGCAGCGTTTGACGACGTCTTTGATCAAGCGGTTGTGTTTCACGGCTTTGCCGACTACATGCGCGACTACGACGTTCTGGTGCTCGTAACCGCCGGCCCAACGACGAGGATCGTTCCGAAGCACCTTCGATACCGCTTCAAATACTGCGTCCGCGCCTCGGTGCGGTCTGCGCTGTCACCACAAATCTGGAGTCGCTCACTGGATGAGCGGCTCGTCGACTTCGACAGCAGCCGAGACGTCGACGGCTATGTGTGGGGGTGTCAAGTGGCAGGAACTGTACCCTGGCATGAGCCTTGTTGAGGGGTCGGCAGACGCTCAGCAATGGTCTCGAGAACTCAGCATCCCGTTCCACGAAGCGGCCATCGAGACCAACGCTCACACCATCTCGCTGGTCTTCGCGGACCTGGTCGTAGAGGCCGTGGACGGAGGGTTCGCGCCATTCGTCGTTCCGGCCCACCCGCCCGAGGCGTAGGCGTTTCTCGTCGGTACGCGTGCACTCGGCTGC
>KL571422.1:10546-10899 GCA_000715855.1 Actinoplanes liguriensis | reverse complement strand
CTGCCGTCATCACGGCCGGTGTTCAGCGGTCAAGGTCAGTATCTTCTCGTCCCGAGTTGAGTGCGCGCTGACAAGGGCTTTGTGTCACGGCTACGTTGGGGCCCATGCCGACGACCTTGGGCCGGTTTGCCGGCGTCACGATCGACTGCCAGGACCCAAAGAATCTGGCTGACTTCTGGTCCGCCGTGCTCGGCGGGCGGGTGATGGAGTCCCTACCGGGCTGGCGGCGAGTCATCGTCACCGACGGCGGGCCGGTGTTGACGTTGCAACCGGTACCGGAGCCCAAGGTCGGCAAGGCGCGTGTGCACTTGGACATCGCTGTCGCCGACGCCGGTGAAGCGGTGGACCGGATC
>KL571422.1:9691-10300 GCA_000715855.1 Actinoplanes liguriensis | reverse complement strand
CGGCACGACTACCCGGAAGGCGCGGTTTTGGTAATGGCCGACCCGGAGGGCAACGAGTTCTGCGTCGTGCAGTATTACCAAAAATGACGTCCGGCGGCACGTCCGGCGAAAGAGTCGAGTTCGCTGATCATGCCGTAGGGGTGACGCATTCTTCTACCGCGATCCGCTTGGTCAGCCTCACTCGCACCGGTGACACAGTGTGAACTCTGGGGGCTGACCAGCGGGCCTTGGGGGTCAGGGTTGGGGCTGGAGGGCGGCAGTCACGCGGGGGTTCAGGAATCCGTATGCGCGAAGGCCTTCTTTCGGCGAGAGCCGGGCCCGGGTCGCCGTGTCGAGCATGCCGTGCACACCAGGGTCGGCTGATCCTCGCCGCGGCGCCGGGTGACGGGCGAGCCTGGGTGGGCCCGCCCGCCGGCGGTAACAGGAGGCCGGTCACGGAAATCCGGTCACGGGAGGCCGGTTATGGGAAGCCGGTTATGGGGAAGCCGGTCACGGGAAGCCGGTCACAGGAAGTTCGGCATGGCGCCTCGGGAAACGTCGGAGCGGCCCTTCGGCTCCTCCCAGTCCTCCTGGCGGCCGAGCGCGGTCATGTCCAGGAAGCCGTAGGCC
>KL571422.1:8761-9511 GCA_000715855.1 Actinoplanes liguriensis | reverse complement strand
GTATAAGAGACAGGTCCTGGCCGGCCGCGCGCAACTCGTCCGGGCCGCGGTAGTTGAACTCGATCGGGGCGACCGACTCGTCGAGCGTGACGTGGAAGTCGTAGTTGAAGTCGCTGCCGAACGACGAGTAGAACGGGATGGTCCAGCCGCGCTTCTCGCGGAACGCGTTCAGCTTCGCGAGCGGGGCACGGCTGATGATCGCGTACGACGTCTCGCGCGCCGCGAGGTGGTTCAGGAGCCCGTCGTTGAGCTCGTCGACCGCCGCCGTGCAGCCGCTGCATCCCTCTTCCCAGTCGGGGGCGAACATGAAGTGCTGCACGATCAGTTGACGCCGCCCGTCGAACAGGTCGGGCAGGGTGCGGGTGCCGGCCGGCCCGTCGAACTCGTACTTCTTCTCGACGCGGACCATCGGCAGCTGCCGGCGCCGGGTGTTCAGCGCGTCCTTCGCGCGCAGCGCCTCCTTTTCGCTGGTCAGCAGCTCTTTGCGGGCGGCTGTCCACTCATCGCGGGACACGATTTCCGGAAGGTTGTTCGTCGTCATGCACTACTGACGAACCGGCCGGCCCGGAATAGACGCTCGGCAGCCCGAAAACTTCGAAGAGCCGGGTGTCGAGGAAATTGTGCAGGCCGGCGATGCGGTCGCCGCGGACGTCGATCAGCTGGATCGTCCAGGCCGTCCAGCGGTCGCCGTCCCGGCGGTAGTGGGCGTGGCCGGGCATCCCGTTCGCGGTGATCGGAATCAGCCGGGAG
>KL571422.1:7363-8535 GCA_000715855.1 Actinoplanes liguriensis | reverse complement strand
CGGCATCGTCTGGACCGCGTCCTCGTGCAGGAGTTTGACGAGCGTGTCGACGTCGTAGCGCTTGAAGGCGTCGGCATAGCGCGCAACCAGGTCCCGCTCGTCGTCGCTGAGGGTCCGCTGTGCGGTGTCCTCGTGCGCGGCAAGCGTCGCCCGGGCCCGCAGCAGCGTCGCGTGGACCGCGCCGGTGGTGGTGTCGATCAGGTCGGCGACCTCGGCGGCCGGCCAGGCCAGCACGTCGCGCAGGATCAGCACCGCCCGCTGCCGGGCCGGCAGGTGCTGCAGGGCGGCGACGAACGCGAGCCGGATCGTGTCGCGGTCGGCGACCACGTCACCGGGATCGGTCGGCAGCGGGGTCAGCCACAGCTGCTCGGCCGGCTCGGCTGTGGTGAACGACGCGGCGGTGGAGGCCGGGCCCAGGTCCATCGGGACGGCGCGGCGGCCCCGCTCGCGCAGCAGGTCCAGGCAGACGTTGGTGGCGATGCGGTAGACCCACGTCCGGACGGAGGAGCGCCCCTCGAAGCTCGACTCGCGCCGCCAGGCCCGGATCATCGTCTCCTGTGCCGCGTCATCCGCCTCGAACGCCGACCCGAGCATCCGGTAGCAGTAGCCGACCAGCTCGGGCCGCAGCGCAGAGATCTCCTCGGCCATCATGCGTCGACACTAGCGAGGCGGTCCGACAAAAAAGTGGCTGAGCGGCCCGACGGCTCGGGGAGGGAAGGGAAGAAGTCGCGTCACGGCCGGGCAACGACGGAAAGCATTCGGCGGTGACAACGGAGCGACTCTTTTCTATTGTTGGGCTGTCGTCGCCGAGTCTGCTGGGGGCAGGAAAACGTGGATCTCATCGAGGACCGGAGCACGCGCCGTCCGCCGCTGGAGGACCTGCGCCGGACACCACTGGGCAGCATCGACCCGAAACGGGCCGCTGAGGTGGCCCGTGCCGAGGCACGTGACGCGCAGGATCACGGCCGCATCGACTCGGCACTCTTTGGCTCCGCCATCTAACGCGATCAGCCAGTTCGTACTCAAGATCGCCAGCAGGTGCGATCTGAAGTGCGACTACTGCTACGTCTACGAGCACGCCGACCAGGGCTGGCGCCGGCAACCGCCGATGATGGACCGGGCCGTGGTCGCGGCGCTCGCGGGCCGGATCGCCGAGCATGCGCGAGAGCATC
>KL571422.1:5952-7079 GCA_000715855.1 Actinoplanes liguriensis | reverse complement strand
GTGTATAAGAGACAGGCCTTGATCTGCGGATGCAGACCAACGGCGTGCTGCTGACCGAGGAGGTCTGCGCGGTCCTGCGCGAGCACGAGATCAAGGTGGGCGTCTCGCTCGACGGCTCGCAGATGGCGCACAACCGGCATCGGCGTTTCGCACATGGTGGTGGCAGCCACCATCACGTCCAGCGGGCGCTGGCGCTGTTGCGCGAGGAGCGGAACCGGGACTGCTACGCCGGTCTGCTGTGCACGATCGACCTGCGCAACGACCCGGTGGACACCTACGAGGCGCTGCTCGCCGAGGCGCCGCCGCGAATCGACTTCCTGCTCCCGCACGCCACCTGGGACACCCCGCCGCCGATCGGAATCGGCCATCAGACGCCGTACGCGCAATGGTTGTCGAAGATTTTCCAGGCCTGGACCACCGGCGGCCGTGAGGTGCCGATCCGCCTGTTCGAGGCGATCCTGTCGCCCGGCGCCGTCGGCGCCGAAGCGGTCGGGCTGGGCCCCGCGGACCTGGTCGTGATCGAGACCGACGGCACCTACGAGCAGGTCGACTCGTTGAAGGTCACCTATGACGGGGCGGCCGCGACCGGCCACGACGTGTTCACCTCGACGGTCGACGAGGTGGCCGCGCACCCGATGATCGCGATCCGCCAGAGCGGGCTGGCCGGGCTGAGCGCGACCTGCCGGGCGTGCGAGGTGGTGGACCGCTGCGGCGGCGGCCAGTTCCCGCACCGGTTCCGCGGCTCGAACGGTTTCGACAATCCGTCGGTCTACTGCGCCGACCTGAAGGAATTGATCACCTACATGGACGATCGGGACGGGCTGGCCACCTGGGTGCGCGACGACCTGGCCGGCGGGGCGGGCGGCGTGGACACGGTCGGTCAGCTCGCGCCGATCCACGAGGCCCTGGTCCGGGCCCGGATCGTCACGCTCGGTGGCGACAAGCCGGACGGCTGGGCGGAGCTGGTCGCGCTCGACGAGGCGGCGCCGGACGCGGTGCGGGAGGTGCTCACGCATCCGTTCACGCGGCGCGCCGACGCCTCGTACCTGCCGAGTCTGGCTGTCGCCGCGGCGGTCCGTGCCGGCGCCGAGGTCTGCCTCGACCTGGTGGTTCGCGACGGTTGGGTG
>KL571422.1:5596-5737 GCA_000715855.1 Actinoplanes liguriensis | reverse complement strand
CCTCGACCTGGTGGTTCGCGACGGTTGGGTGTCCCTGCCGTCGCTCGGTGCGCTGCGGCTGCCGGAGAACCAGGCGGTGGTCCGGGTCCGCACCTCCGCCGCCGGCTTGGAGATCGGCGATCCGGCGGTACGGCATTGGCT
>KL571422.1:4866-5381 GCA_000715855.1 Actinoplanes liguriensis | reverse complement strand
CTGTCTCTTATACACAAAGAGACAGCTACCCGGGGCTGACCGTTTCCGGTCGTCTCGACGATGACGAGGTCGCCGCGTGGCAGCGCCGCCTGGACGGCGCGGTCGCGAGTCTGCGCGCGGACGCCCCGGAGTACCTGCCGGGCATCGCCGCGACCCTGCGCGCAATCGTCCCGCTGCGTCACGACGGCACCGGCAGGCAGCGCGCCGGCTCGGCCCGCACCACGTTCGGGGCGGTCGCCGTCACCCCGGAGGAGCCGGCGGCGCTCGCGGTGCTGCTGGTCCACGAGGTGCAGCACCTCAAGCTCGGCGCGGTGCTGGACGTCTGCGAGCTGTTCGACCCGCGTGACCCGGGCCGGATCGCGGTGCCGTGGCGCGACGACGAACGCCCGATCGAGGGGGCGCTGCAGGGCACGTACGCGTTCCTGGCCGTCGCCGACGTGTGGCGCCGCCGCCCCGGTCCGGCCGCCGCGGCCCGGTACGCGCAGGTCCGCGGCTGGCTCGACGTCGTGCTCGAC
>KL571422.1:2582-4672 GCA_000715855.1 Actinoplanes liguriensis | reverse complement strand
GCGCCTGCCTGAACGCCGCCGGCCACCGGTTCGCCGCCGGGATGCGCGCCGCCGTGGACCGCTGGTGAACCGGAAGAGCCTGACCGCGGACCTGCGCCGGCTCGGCCTGCGACCGGGCGGGACGGTCCTGGTGCACTGCTCGTTGCACCAGGTCGGCTGGCTGCCGGACGGCGCGGCCACGCTGCGCCGGGCACTGCTGCGGGTGATCACCGACCGGGGCACGCTGGCCGTGCCGACGCACACCGCCGGGAACTCGGTCACCTCGCATCAGTTCCGCCGCGCGAGCCCCGCCGAGCAGGCGATGTGGGAGGAGAAGGTCGAGCCGTTCGACCCGGCGACCAGCCCGTCGCACGAGATGGGCGCGCTCGCCGAGGAGATCCGCACCCAGCCGGGGACGCTGCGCAGCCGGCATCCGCACACCTCGTTCGCCGCGCTCGGGCCGGGCGCGGCGGAGCTGACCGCGGTCCACGACCTGACCTGTCACCTGGGCGAGCGCTCCCCGGTCGCCGCGTTGTACCGCGCGCACGCCGAGGTGCTGATGATCGGCGTCGGCTACGAGCACTGCACCACGTTCCACCTGGGCGAATACCGGGCGACGCCGCCGCCGCGGGAGCGCCCGCACCGCTGCTGGGTCCGCGACGCCGACGGATCGCCCCGGCGCATCGACTTCCTCGCGCCACATCTGGACGACCGCGACTTTCCCGAGCTGGGAAAAGCCTTCGAGGGTACGGGCATGGTCCGTACCGGACAGATCGGCCACGCCCCGGCGCGGCTGTTCCCGATCCGCGCGGCCGTCGACTTCGCGGCGGAGTGGATGACCGGGCACCGTGGACCGCCCGCGGGCTACCAGGCGTCGTCTACGGTCGATACCGTAGATCTCCACCGTTGAGGGAACACCGCGACTGGGGGCGCATCGTGACCTCGAACGCCGTCCCGGCCGATGACCGGTCGCCGATTTTCTTCATGAGTTACGCGCACCGGCCGAACAACGCCGGTGACCACCAGGTCAAGCACTTCTACGACCTGGTCTACAGCCACGTCGACGAGCTGCTCGGCCTGCCGCCCGGGCAGGAGGCCGGGTTCATCGACGCGGAGATGACCGGCGGGCAGCGCTGGTCGGACGATCTGGCCTACGCGATCGGCCACTGCCAGGTCCTGGTCCCGCTCATCTCGCCGCGCTACGTGCAGAGCGAGTGGTGCGCCCGGGAGTGGAACGCGTTCCTGCGCCGGGCGCGGCGCACCGTGCCGGGCGGCTCGCCGTCGTCCGGGGACCTGCCGGTGATCCCGGTCTGGTGGACGCCGTACCCGCTGTCGCGGTTCCCGGCGGCGCTCCGGGACGTGCAGTTCTTCACCGCCGAAGGCCTGCCCCGGCCGGAGATGGCGCGGATGTACCACCATCAGGGGCTGTACGGACTGCTGCAGCTCGGCCAGCCGGGGCTGGAGGTCTACGAGGCGGTCGCGTGGTTCCTCGCCAAGCGGATCACCGACTCCTACTGGACCCATGACGTCGAGGTCGGCGACGTCGACTTCACCGGCCTGAGCACGCGGTTCGGGGAGGGCATCTGATGATCTTCTTCTTGAGTCACGCCCACGCAGCGCGCCTGTCCGGCCGGCCCGACCCGTGGGTGAAGAAGTTCTTCGACGACCTGGACGCGGCGGTGCGGCGGGCCACCGGGGACGGCGGCTTCCACGACGGGCTGCTCGACCCGGGCGGCGATCAGAAGGGGCAGCTGGCCGCGGCGATCGGGACGGCGCAGGTGTTCGTGCCGCTCTACTCCCCGCAGTACTTCGGCAATTCGTGGGCGGCCGCCGAGCTCGCCTCGTTCCGGTCGCGGCTGAAGTTCCTGGGCACGGCCGAGGCGGCCCGGCACGTGGTGCCGGTGGTGTGGGTGCCGCTGCCGCCGTGGGAGACGCGCAGGGAGATCGACGACGCGTTCGCGGTGGTCGGCAAGAACGCGGACTATCTGGCGAACGGGATGCGGGCGCTGGCGATGCTCAGCGTGTACCGGTCCTCCTACGACCACCTGATCGCCGCGTTCGCCGAGCGGATCGCCGCGATCGCCCGGGACAACCCCTGTCTCTTATACACA
>KL571422.1:1149-2358 GCA_000715855.1 Actinoplanes liguriensis | reverse complement strand
GTGTATAAGAGACAGGGTGAGTACGTCGCGCAGGTCGCCGAGCGGCTGGGCGTGCCGGCCACGGTCGTACCCCCGGATGATCTTCTCGATCGGACCCGGCAACGCCCGTGCGTGCTGGTGATCGAGGCCGGCGCCGCACCGGAGGCGGTCCGCGCCGCCGTCCGTGGCCTGCCGCGATGGGTGATCGCCCAAGTGGTGGCGGGCGCCTCGCAGGAAACCGGGACGCTCACCGGTATCCTGCGAACCGCCGGGCTGCCCGTGGTCACCCCGGTGCACACTGTGGCCGATTTCGAGCGCAACGCCCCCCTGCTGGTCACCGAGGCCCGCAAGCAGTATCTGCGGCACGGCCCGGTGGTCACCGCACCCGGCACACCCCGGCCCAGCCTGCGCAGGCCCGTCGACGACAAGCGAGGATAGGCGAACCATGGTGGAGCGCGAGGGCCAGATCGTCACCTTCTACTCGTACAAGGGTGGCACCGGGCGGACCATGGCGCTGGCCAACACGGCGTGGATCCTGGCCGCCAACGGTCATCGGGTCCTGGCCGCCGACTGGGATCTGGAGTCGCCCGGCCTGCACCGGTTCTTCGCCCCGTTCCTGACCGCCGAGCAGGAGGTCACCACCGGCGGGGTGATCGGCATGATCACCGATTACCAGTGGGCGACGCTGCCGGTCGAGGAGGGTGGCAACGGCGGCCCGGCCGATCAGCGCCCGGCCGACTGGCACCGGGAGTACGCCCGGGTCGAGCGCTACGCCTTCTCGATCAACTGGACGTTCCCGGGCGGCGGCTCGCTCGACCTGCTGCCGGCCGGGCACAGCAGTCTGGAGTACGCGGCCAGCGTCGCCAGCCTCAACTGGGAGGACTTCTACGACCGGCTGGGCGGCTCGCAGTTCTTCGACGCGATGCGCGAGGACATGAAGGCCCGCTACGACTACACCCTGCTGGACAGCCGCACCGGGCTTAGCGACGTCGCCGACATCTGCACGATCCACCTGCCGGACACCATCGTCGACTGTTTCACCCTCAGCGAGCAGGGCATCGACGGCGCCGCGACCGTGGCGCAGCGCATCCGCACCTATGAGGACGCGCGGACCCGCCGTACCCGCCGGATCCTGCCCGTGCCGATGCGCGTCGACCTGGGTGAGAAGTCGAAGGCCGACGCCGGCCGGACCCTGGCGCGGCGGCGTTTCCCGCGGCTGCCCGCCGGGAT
>KL571422.1:721-906 GCA_000715855.1 Actinoplanes liguriensis | reverse complement strand
ATGTGTATAAGAGACAGGACGAGCGCCGCGACTACTGGAACCTGGTCGAGGTCCCCTACCGGACCTATTACGCGTACGAGGAGACGCTGGCCACCTTCGGCGACGAGCCGGGCAACCCGGCCAGTCTGCTCGGCTCCTACGAGCGGCTGACCGGCTACGTCACCGACGGGCGGGTCACCCGGATG
>KL571422.1:0-412 GCA_000715855.1 Actinoplanes liguriensis | reverse complement strand
CCCGGATGCCGCCGCTCGACCCGGTGCTGCGCCGCCAGATCGAGGCCCGTTTCGAGCGGCGTCCCGCCCTGCTGGAAGAGACCCTGGTGCTGCGCTACGCCGCGGAGGACCAGGTGTGGGCCGAGTGGGCGCTGGCCGTCTACTCGGCGGCGCGGCTGCGGGTGCACGACGGCGGCCGGCCCGGCGACGCCCCGGCCGACCCGGGCGCCCGCGAGGTGGTGCTCTACTCCAACGGCTTCCGCGGCACCGGCAACCGGTCCGCGGTGGCCCTGTGCATCGGCGACGACACCCCCGGCCACGACGACTTCGACGCCTGGGAGTCGCTGCACTCGCAGGACGCCGAGGCGGCGATCGCCCTGGCGTTGCGGCTGGTCGGCGCGGACGACGGCGGCTCGGCCGGCTGGCACGCGAC
>KL571421.1:21998-22413 GCA_000715855.1 Actinoplanes liguriensis | reverse complement strand
CAGCAGTTCCGGGTCGCCGCCGTAGTACAGCGGGTAGAGGTGGCTGGAGTGCCGATGCTCGTGGTTGTCGTCGAAGCGCGGGTCGAGCCATTCGGCCAGCTCCCCGGCGGCCGTGACACGGTAGGGCGGCAACGCGTCCAGCAGGGTCTGCCAGCGGGCGGCCAGCGGGTTGTCCGCGTCGAGGGTCAGCAGCGCACGCAGCACGTCGCCGACGGCCCGCACGTCCAGCGTCGCGTCCACCGTAGCCTGTGATCCGGTGTTCACCGGGTGGTTCTCCGGCGAGTAGGACGGGCTGAACCGGGCGCGACCACCGATGATCTCCGCGAAGCCGAGGTGGAACTCGGCCACCTCGCGCAGAAACGGGAGGGCGCGCTCCCGGAGGAACGCGACGTCCGCCGTGTGCTGCCATGTTCCA
>KL571421.1:16420-21758 GCA_000715855.1 Actinoplanes liguriensis | reverse complement strand
GAGCCAGGCCGCGCCGGCGGTCCAGAACGTCAGGCACCAGACCGGCCCGAAATGGTTCTGCCGGCCGTGCGTGCCGAGGTGGGCGGGGGCGTAGAGGCCGGGCAGCCCGTAGAGGCGGCGGGCGTTCTCGCGCAGATCCTCGCGGAGGGAGTCGAGCAGGTCGAAGACGGGCGGCATGAGCTCGGGCGTGCCGGTGGTGTGCACCGCGAGCAGGGCGGCCTGCAGGTTGCCGTCGATCGTCCAGCCGCTGCGCCACGGCGGTGACCAGGTGCCGCTCCAGACGCCCTGCAGGGTCGGCGGCCGGGCGCCGGTGCTGCTGATGATCGCGTAGCGCCCGGCGTCGAAGAGCCGCTCGGTGCGCCTGTCGGGAAGGGTGAGGCGGACACGGTCGTACAGGCCGGCGTGGATCTTGAGATGCTCGGCGAGCAGCGTGTCGAAATCCGGCATCTCGCGGAATTCGCGCGGCGTCAGGCCCGGCACGGTCCGGGCGGCGATCACAACCCCGCTGGGGGTACGCCATGAGCGCACCACCACGGTGTATCCGTCGAGCGCGCCCGGCCAGTCCACGCCGCGAAAGCGCGCGGTCAGCACCAGCGTGTCGCCACTCTCGTCGCGGGTGAAGTCGATCGGGCTCTCCGGCGTCCCGTGGATCGGTGCCAGGGACAGGGCGCCCCCGCAGCCGGTGACCCGGATGAGCAGGGTGTCGGCCGGCCGGGAGACGAACGACTCGCAGGTCACGCCGTCCCACTCGTGGCGGACCACGCCGGTGCGGAAGTCGGTGCCGCGGGACCACCCGTCGCCCGGCCGGTCCGGGGTGAACGTCAGCGTCGCCGTGCCGATCAGCGGGTCGATCCAGCGGGTCCCGGCGTAACCGGGGTGCTCCGCGGCCGCGATCTCGCACACCGCGGTGGCGGCCTCGGCGTAGTGGCCGTCGTCCAGCAGTTCCCGCAGGCGTGGCAGGGCCGCGGCGGTCGCCGGCGCGGGGAGCGGTTCGGTGATCGGCTGGAAGACGTCCTCGTGGGCGAGGGTGAACCGCACTGCCGCCGGTGAGCCGTAGCAGAGCGCGCCCTGACGGCCGTTCCCGGTGATCAGCGCGTGCTCCCAGTCCTCGGTGGTGATCGCCACCCCCGGGTCGTCCGCCGCGGATCGGGGGGTCTGCCCGGTGGCCGGGGGCACGCCGTGCGGCGAGGAGTGAGGGCCCGGAGGTGCGGACGATGGATTGACGGAGCTGGTCACGATGCTTACTTTGTTCAGGGTCAAAACTAAAGTCAAGGTGGTGCGATGCTGTTCTTCGGTGGCGACTACAACCCAGAGCAGTGGCCGCAGGAGGTCTGGGCCGAGGACGTCGCACTGATGCGGCAGGCCGGCGTCACCATGGTCTCGCTCGGTGTCTTCGCATGGTCGCACCTGGAGCCGGAGGAGGGGCGCTTCACGTTCGACTGGCTCGACCGGATCATGGATCTGTTGCACGACGGCGGGATCAAAGTCGCGCTCGCCACCCCGACCGCTTCGCCGCCGCCCTGGTTCACGCTGGCGCACCCGGAGGGCCTGCCGGTGACCGCGGACGGGGTCCGGCTGACGCACGGGAGCCGGGACACGTACTGCGTCTCCGCGCCCGCCTACCGCGCCGCCGCCCGGAGGATCGCCGCCGAGCTGGCCGGCCGTTACGCGCGGCATCCGGCATTGGCGCTCTGGCACGTGCACAACGAGTACGGGACGGATTGCCGCTGCGACCTCACCGCGGAGGCGTTCCGGTCGTGGCTGCGGAAGAAGCACGGTGACCTGGACGCGCTGAACGAGTCCTGGACCACGGCGTTCTGGAGTCAGCGCTACTCGGACTGGGCGCAGATCATGCCGCCGCGGGCCACGCAGTACCTGCCGAACCCGGCGCACGTGCTGGACTTCCGGCGGTTCCTCTCCGACGAGCTGCTGGGGGCGTTCACCGAGCAGCGGGACCTGCTCCGGGCGGCGTCCCCCGTGGTGCCGATCACGACGAACTTCGTGCAGGGCGGCTGGGTGAGTGTGGACCACGCGCGCTGGGCGTCCGAAGTGGACGTCGTCGCGGTCGACCACTATCCGGCCGCGGCGGGCATCGAGGGTGAGGCGGAGACCGCGTTCGGCGGGGACCTGGCCCGGGGCTGGGCCGGCGGCGAGTGGCTGTTGATGGAGACCGCGCCGAACCTGATCTACACGCCGGGGCGGATGCACGCCAAGGAGCCCGGGCGCCTGACCAGGCACAGCCTGAACTACGTGGCTCGCGGGTCGCGCGGCGCGATGTACTTCCAGTGGCGGCAGCCGCGCGGCGGGGCGGAGCTGTTCCACTCGGCGCTGGTGCCGCACGCCGGGCCGGACAGCCCGGTGTTCCGGGAGGCGGTGGGGCTGGGCCGGGCGTTGAAGGCGCTCGCACCGCACGCCGGGGGCACGGTCGAGGCGCGGGTGGCGGTGGGCTGGGACGCGCCGTCGTGGTGGGCGTTGCAGGGCGGTGGGCTGCCGGCCGCGGACATCGACTACCCCGCCGCGGTGCAGCAGGCGCATCGAGCGCTGTACCGGGCGGGCGTCGCGACCGACTTCGTGTTCCCCGGGCGGGAGGGATTCGGGGCGGGGCTCACGGCGTACCGAATAGTTGTTCTGCCGCATTTGTTCTTGATCTCCGACGAGAGCGCGGCGGCCCTGCGGGAGTTCGTCGCCGGTGGTGGCCATCTGGTGGTGGGGCACCTCAGCGGGATCGCGGACCCGGCGGGGCGGATCCGGCTCGGTGGCTATCCCGGCGCGTTCCGCGATGTCCTGGGGGTCCGGGTGGTGGAGTGGCGGCCGCTCGCCCCCGGCACGACGATCGCGCTGGACAACGGTGACCAGGGCGTCCGGTGGAGTGAGCGGGTCGAGACGGCCGGCGCGGAGACCGTGGTGGGCTATGCCGGGGACGTGCTGGCGGGAGCGCCGGCGATCACCCGGAACCGGTTCGGGAAGGGTGTGGCGTGGTATGTCTCGCCCGGCCTCGACGACGACGCGCTGCGCCGGCTGCTGGAACGGGTGGCCGCCGAGGCGGGGGTGACGCCGGTGCTGCCCGGGCTGCCGCCGGGAGTCGAGGCGGTCCGGCAGGGTGACCTGGTGTTTCTCTTCAACCACGGCGGGACGCCCGGGATGGTCCCGCTGCCGGGGCCGGGATCGAACGCGGTCACCGGCCGTGCGGTGACCGGACCCGTGACGGTGCAGCCCGGCGGCGTGCTGGTTTGGCGGCCTGCGTGACACTGGGCGGGTGACTGAGACAAGTGACGGCGGGCGGGTCACTGAGACAAGTGACGCCGGCCGGGTGACTGAGACAAGTGACGCCGGGCGGGTGACTGAGACAAGCCCGGCCGAGCCGCTCACCACCCCGAGCCGGCGACGACGGCCGATCGTCATCGCGGGCGGGGTGCTGCTCGTCGTCGTGGTCGCGCTGGTCGCCTGGATCTCGACCCGGCAACCGTCGCCGGACGCGGAGCGGGACACCGCCCTGCAGGGCGTCCTGGCCTACGGCGGGCCGCCCGGCTGGCAGCGGTCCGAGGACCCGGCGATCGACACCACCGATGACATCCGGTGGGCCGAGCAGGACGGGGGCCCGGTGCTGCTGCACGACAACGGTTTCACGGTCGTCTGGTCCACGCCCGCGACAGCGGAGTCCTGCAAGGCGGTCGCCGACTGGGCAGCGAAACGGCTCGCCCCCGAGGCCGGGTCGGACGTGACCGTCTCGTGCCCGGCCGCCCTGGCCGGCAAGTCGGGGGACGAGCGGGTCTTCAGCAGCTACGGCACCGAGCCCGGCGAGCACGGGCGGTATGTGTTCGTCGCGCGGATGGGCGCGGACACGATCTTCGCCACGCTCGCCTACCAGGGCCCCGACCCGAAAGTCGCGCGATAGTCCTACGCGGGCGCCGAGCGGAACGCCTTGCGGTAGGCGGAGGGTGACGTCCGCATCGTCTGCGTGAAGTGGTGCCGGAACGTCACCGGCGAGTCGAAGCCCACGGCGGCGCCCACCTCCTCGATCGGGCTCGCCGTGGTCTCCAGCAGGGCGAGGGTGGCGTGCACCCGCTGCGCGATCAGCCAGCGGATCGGGGTGACGCCGGTCGCCCGCGCGAAGTGCCGCAGGTACGTGCGGGTGGACATGTGCGCCCGCCGGGCCAGGACCTCGACGGTGATCGGCTCGGCGAGGTTGGCCAGCGCCCACTCCATGCTCCGGGCCAGCCGGTCGTCGGCCGGGTCGTCGGTCACCGGCGCCTCGATGAACTGGGCCTGGCCCCCGTCCCGGTGCGGCTGGACGACCAGGCGGCGGGCGACCGCGTTGGCGATCGCCGGCCCGTGGTCGCGGCGGATCACGTGCAGGCACAGGTCCAGCCCGGCGGCGCTGCCGGCGCTGGTCAGGACGTCACCGTCGTCGAGGTAGAGAACGTCCGCGTCGACCTCGACGGCGGGATGGCGGGCGCGCAGCAGCTCCGCGTACCGCCAGTGGGTGGTGACCCGGCGGCCGTCCAGCAGCCCGGCGCCGGCCAGCGCGAACGCGCCCGAGCAGATCGACATGATCCGGGCGCCCCGGGCGTGCGCCGCCCGCAACGCGGCGACCAGGGCGGGGGACGGGTCGGCGCGGACGTCCGGCACCCCGGGGACGATCAAGGTCCGGCCGGCGGCGAACGTGTCCAGGATGTGTATAAGAGACAGTACCAGGGGCGGTCGAACTCGGGGCGGGGCAGGCCGAACACCTCGGTGACGATGCCGAGCTCGAAGCCGGACATCCCGTCGTACGCGAGGACCGTGACCGACGGACCGCGCTTCCCGATCTGCAGCATGGCGAGATCTTAGCGGTCGATGGCATCAGTGCCACTGGGCTCGTTCCCGGCCGGGCGGCACGATCAGTGCCATGACCAGCGCTATCGAACACTTCAGCAACCGGCTCCGCTTCGAGACCGACGTCAGCGACGTCCACGCCGACCTGGAAGCCGGCACGCCCGGCGTGATCGTGGTCGACTCGCGGAGCGACGAGGCATGGCGGCAGGGACACCTCCCCGCCGCGGTGCACCTGCCGACCCGGGAGATCGCCGGACGGGCCGCCGAGCTGATCCCGGCCGGGACGGCGGTGGTCACCTACTGCTGGGGGCCGGGATGCAACGGGGCGACCCGGGCGGCGCTCGAGTTCGCCAAGCTGGGTTACCCGGTCAAGGAGATGATCGGCGGCTACGAGTACTGGGTCCGGGAGGGTTTCCCGGTGCGCGACGAGCGGGGCGAGTGGTCCCGCCCCGCCGACGAGCTGACCGCCCCGGCCGGCGCCGCCTGCGGCTGTTAGCCCAGCGTCAACGGCTGCAGGCCGGCG
>KL571421.1:13940-16215 GCA_000715855.1 Actinoplanes liguriensis | reverse complement strand
AGATGTGTATAAGAGACAGGCCCCGGAAGGTCCGCGGCGGGCCGCCCGAAGAGCAGCCCGAGGACCACCCCGGCGGCCGCCGGGGTGAGCCAGGCCGGGCGGTCCAGCGCGTCCGCCAGGTCGAGGCCGTGCACCGCGACCTCGACCACCCGGGTGACGAGGAAGTCGTCGAGCAGCATGGCGTCGCCGTGCCGGGTGCGGACCGTCCGATCCGGAGGCTCGGCCGCGCACCGGTCGGCCAGGGCGGCGGTGAACCCGCGAAACTCGCGGACGTCCAGGCCGGCCGCGTGCTCCTGGGCGAGCCGGATCCGGGTGGCGTCGGTCGCGGCGGAGAAGCGGTGGTCCGGGCGGTAGTAGCCGGCGGCGGAGACCTCGGCCGTCGCCGGTGGCGTCTCGTCGAGCATGCCGGGCAGCCAGCCGACGGCCACCCGGACATGAGCGAACAGTTCGCGAACGGTCCAGGGCGCGCACCGCGTCGGCCGTGTCCAGTCGTCGGCGGCCCACCGGGAGGCGGCATGCCCGAGCGCGTCCGTCTCCGCCCGGAACGCGTCGACAGCGGTCATCCGAGCAGCCGGTCGAGGAAGTCGTTACGGAACTTCCCGGCCGGGTCGAAGCGCTGGACGAGCGCCGCGAAGTCGGCCGACCGCGGCAACGCCGGCGCGCTGGTGAAGATCTTGCCGAGGTGCGGCCGGGCGTCCAGCGGAGCGAGCACCTTCTCCACGTCGGCGACGACCGGCAGCACCGCCTCGGTGTCGGCGATCCAGGTGAAGTGCAGGGCCAGACTGTCCCGCCCGTGGTTGGGGGAGAGCCAGAGGTCGTCGGCGGCGATCGTCCGTACCTCGCTGACCTGCAGGACGTCCGCGACCCGCTCGCGGATCTGGGCGACCGCGTCGAGCGCGTCGTTCGCCCGGGACCGCGGCACGTGCCACTCGGACTGCAGCTCCTCGCCGCTGCTCGGGGTGAACTCCATCCGGAAGTGCGGCAGGCGCTCGTGCCACGGGCCGGGCACGCCGCCCTGCTCGGTGCAGTTCTCGGCGGGCATGCCGGGCACCGGGTGGCGCGGGCCGTCGGCGAGCGTCGCGCCGAAGAGCGTGCCGCCGGTCATCGGGTCGAGCCGCTTGAGCCACACCTGGTCGATGCCGGCGCCGGTCCAGCGGGTGAAGAGGCTGACGCTCCAGCCGTCGGCGAGGATCTCCTCCAGGTGGTCGCGGACCGCGGCGGCGGGCAGGTTCTCGTAGACGTACTGCCGCAGCTCGAACGCCGGCTGCACGTCCAGGGTGAGCGCCACCACCGCGCCCAGTGCGCCGAGCGCGGCCACCGAGCCGGGGAAGTCCGCGTCGCCGCGGGCGATCGTGACCAGCTCGCCGTCGGCGCGGATGATCTCGACGCCGGCGACCGCGGTGGCCAGGTTGCCGTTGCGCACCCCGGACCCGTGCGTGGCGGTGGCGACCGCGCCGGCCACCGAGATGTGCGGCAGCGACGCCATGTTGTGCAGGGCCAGGCCTTCGGCGTGCAGGCGGGTGGCGAGATCGCCGTATCGGATGCCGCCGTCGACGCGGACGGTTCTGCGGTCCGATCCGACTTCGACGGTACGCGGCAGCCCCGCCAGCGAGAGCAGATCGCCGTCGGTGTCCGCGAGGCGGTTGAACGAGTGCCCGCTGCCCAGCACGCGCAGTTTGGTGGCGGCCGCGATCAGCTCGCGTGCCTCGTCGAGGGTGCCCGGGCGCAGCACCTGCCGCGCGCCGAAGGTGATGTTGCCGGCCCAGTTCGTCAGTGGTTCCACCCGAGTCACCCTACGGGCGGACGCCAGTACGCCATCCGGGGCCGAATCGGAGATCAAGGTCAATATTGGGTTGTCTCTAGGTGTATACGCCCATAACGTTGTTTCATGCCGCTGGATGCCTCACGGAACAGTCTGGTGCTGCCCATCCTCGGGTTCCTCGGGGAGCGGCCGGCGCACGCCTACGATCTGGCGACCCGTCTCCAGGAGCGGTACGCGAATCTCACCGCGACCCGCAGCACGGTGACCACCCTGCTCAAGTCGCTGCACCGGGCGGGCCTGGTGGAGGCGCGCGAGCCCGGCCAGGTCGGCAACCGCCCGCCCCGGACGGAGTATGAGTTGACCGCCTCGGGCGTCGCCTGTTTCCGGGCGAAGGTCGAGTCCGGCCTGCGGGACACCCCTGTCGCGTCGGTGGACTTCGCGCTGGCGGTGGCCTATCTGGGGAGCCTCCCCGCGGACCGGGCGGTGGCGCTGCTCCTGTCTCTTATACACATC
>KL571421.1:9808-13700 GCA_000715855.1 Actinoplanes liguriensis | reverse complement strand
CTGGCGGGGGAGCAGGCGTCGCTGCCGGCCGGGCCGGCCTCGATGGCCGAGCTGCGCACGCTGGAGCACGGCTACTGGCACGATCTGGTCGCGGCCGAGCTGACCTGGATCGCGGCGCTGGTGACCCGGATCCGGTCGGCGGATCTGGAGTGGGCGGCCGCCTGACGGGCCGGATCGACGCCGTCCGACATTTCCAGGTTTTACGGACCTGCCGAGAATGCCGAGGTTATGGTCGTGGCGACCGTGCGGCCGACCGAGGGGAGCGAGCCATGGCGTCCATCGTGATCGCGGAGGACGACCGGGACATCGCCGAACTGCTCAAGACGGTGCTGAGCAGCGCCGGCTACAGCGTGGAAACCGCCCCGAACGGCGAGGCCGCCCTGGACCTGATCGGCAGGTCCGCCCCTGATCTGGTGATCCTCGACCACCACATGCCCGGCATGACCGGCCTGGAGGTGGCCGACCGGCTGCGCGCCGAGGAGCGCACCGCCACGATCCCGGTGATCATGCTGTCCGCCGCCACGCCGGCCGCGGCCCGGCACCTCTGCGACGTGACGATCTCCAAGCCGGTCCGCCCGAAGCACCTGCTGGAGGCGGCGGGCGAGCTGCTGGCGGCCCGGGACGCGCACCCGGGCACGGCCGCCCAGCTGGCCGACGTCCCCCGGCTGCTGGCCGTCTCGGACTTCCTGACCCGGCCCGCGCACACCGCGGGCGGCCTGGACGCGTTCGCCGAGCGGCTGGCCGCGCTGACCGGGAGGCCGACCGCGGCGATCACGCTGGTGCTCAACGACAGTGTGGTGGTGGCCGGGTCGTACGGGCTGCCCACGTGGGTGCAGGAGGCGGGCGGCGTGCCGGCCGAGTGGTCCCCGGACGCGATCGTGGTGGCCGAGGACGTGCCGGTGCTGATCGGGGACAGCCGCGAGAGCGACGAATATTCGTCGACGCCGCTGTTCGCGGTGAGCGGCATCCGGTCGTACGCCAGTGTGCCCTTGCATTCCCCGGAGGGTCACGTCGTGGGCACACTCTGTGTCATGGATGAGGCGCCCGGAACCTGCACGGAGGACACCGTGCAGATCCTCCACTCGCAGCGATCTTCCGCGCTCAGCCTCCTGTCTCCGGCCGGTCAGGCCCCCGCCGGGGCGTGATCCTCGGCATTTCGGACAGGTTACGGAAAGTGATCCTTCCGGCTGGCCGTAAAGCGATCGTCCTATTTGTAGTTGCTTCGTAACAGAAAGCGGACTATATCGCTTCTACGAGGCAAAACGGATGTCCGATATCGCCGTTTCGGACGATGCTCCATCAACCGTGACCCAAATCGAGATCATCTGCTCGTGCGCTCGTAACGAAAGTTGGATCACAATCGGTGACGACCGCGACGAGGCTGCGGCAGTATGCAGCGCGGCAAGACTCTTGAGCGAGGGAGCGCGGCGCCATGGCGCAGATCCATCACTTTGACCACGGGTGGTTGACCCCGGCGTTCAGCTACCTGCTGTCCGTGCTCGGTTCGTTACTCGGTCTCATCGGCGCGGTGCGGCTCCGGTCGTCCCGGACCAACGCCGAGAAGGGCTGGTGGCTGATCCTGTCGACGCTGGCGATCGGCGCGACCGGCATCTGGACCATGCACTTCGTGGCCATGCTCGGCTTCGAGGTGGTCGGCACCCAGGTGCGCTACGACGTCGGTCTCACCGCCGCCAGCGTGCTGATCGCGATCGTGGCGGTCGGCGTGGGCCTGGCCATCGCGCTGCTCGGCAGCGGTGCGCGGAACCTGCGGATCCTGGTCGGCGGCGTGCTGGCCGGCCTGGGCGTGGCCGCGATGCACTACACCGGCATGGCCGCGATGCGGCTGAACGGCGAGATCCACTACGCCGGCTCCCGGGTGATCCTCTCGGTGGTGATCGCCGTGGTCGCCGCCACCGTCGCGCTCTGGCTCACCCTGGTGGTCAGCAAGCCGGTGGTCATCTTCATCTCCGCCCTGGTGATGGGCATCGCCGTCAACGGCATGCACTTCACCGGCATGTCGGCGATGTCGGTGACCGAGGAGCAGCAGTTCGGCTCGATCCAGGGCGCCACGGCCGGCTCGCTGCTGGTCCCGATCGGCGTCACCGTCGTCTTCGCCCTGCTCGGCATGGTCTACGCGCTGATGGCCGCGCCCAGCGAGGAGGACCGCGCCGCCAGTGAGTACCTCAAGGCCCGCATCGACGCCCGGATGGCGCAGCAGGCCCAGCAGTCGGCACAGCAGTCCACCGGCCGCGGCACCCTCGGCAACGGCAACTGGACCTACCGCGACCGCGGTCAGCAGTAAGGATCAAACCCTCAAGAGCCTTGGCGCGTACGGGTCAGTGGGGCTGGACCAGCCAGTCCCACGCCCGTTTGAGGCTGCTGTCCTCGCGCCGCCCCTCGGGCAGGTCCGCGCTGGGCCGGGCCAGTCGTTCGGCCGGCTCGGTCACGATCGCGCCCCGCTCGTAGAGGCCGGCCACCTGCGCGCCGGCGGCGAAGCGGTGCCCGTCCGAGGTCTTGATCAGCAGCCCGTGGAACACGTCTTCCCGCTCGTCGGCGAGGACGTGCTCCACCGTGCCGACCGGCTCGCCGTCGGGCGCGTAGACCGGCACGCCCTCCCGCAGGACCAGGTAGGCGACCGGTTCGCCCAGGTCTTCCGCCTTCTCCGCCATGACCTGGCCTTACCCCGCGATCCGGGTTTCAGTCCGCGCGGCGGCATCGTCTTTTCGGCTGACCGAATTCTGACGTTTTGTCCAAATCGCGTTTCTCCTCCGAAAACGCGGGCAAAACCGGACAGTCATGTACTCAATTCCCATATTGTCCTTTTCGCCGGGCCGCGCTACTGACGGACCGGTTGATCAAAAGGGCATCGGAGGATTCGTAATGCAGATGAGTCGGCGAATCGCAGCAACGTTCGCGCTGGCCACGGCGGCGGCCGGGCTGACGGCGACCGCGGCGGCACCCGCCCTCGCGGCGGCGCCCCGGGGTCCCCAGCCGGTCACCACCTGGCTCACGCCGATCCGGGCCGGCGTCCCCACCTGGGTCGACATCGCCTGGCGCACCGACCGTCCGGTCTGCGACGCGCGGGTCCAGGTCCGTGGCGAGCGGGTCCGGGTGGAGTACCCGGGCAACCGCCGCGCGGCGAACTTCCTGAAGGGCAGCGTGCTCACGCCGCGGCGCGCCGAGGTCACCCGGATCCGGGTCACCTCGGACCGCATGACCGGCGGCCCGGCGAAGCTCTGGGCGACCATGTCCTACAACGAGTGCGGCCTGCGGGCCCGTACCCAGACGCGCACCACCGCGCTCACGCTGCCGGTCGTGCGCATCACTCCGCCGGGGGGTCAGGGTGGTCCGGGCGGTCCCGGAGCCGGCCACCCCGGCGGACCCACCGACCCGGGCACGCCCGGCCAGGGACAGCCCGGCCAGAACCAGCCCGGCACCCCGCACCAGGGCGGCGCCAACCCCGGCACCCCGTCCCCGGGCGGCGCCGGCAACCCGGGCGGCTCTCAGCCCGGTGGCCCGGGCGGTCACCAGCAGGGCGACCAGGGCCACGGTGGGCCGGGGCAGGGCGGCGGTCACCACTGACCTGATCCCGGAAGAAAAAGGGCGCACGGCCGGCTTCCCCCCGGCCGTGCGCTCTTCCGGTCTCCGGGTCTAACGCGCGCCGGCCATGATGAGGCCGGCCGGGTCGCTGCACACCAGGTCCAGGGCCCGCTGCACCACCCGCTCGTCGTAGGTCGAGGTGTGGAACGCCGCGTCCAGGTGCAGGACCCCGTCCATCTCGCTGATCGCCAGCACGATCCCCTCCGGCTCGCAGTACGCCGGCACGTTCTGGTTGACCCGGCCCGCCGGATCCACGCCCCACGGCAGGTCGCCGAGCAGGTCATGGCGTCCC
>KL571421.1:8035-9548 GCA_000715855.1 Actinoplanes liguriensis | reverse complement strand
ACCAGCCGCGGGCGCGGCTCGACCGCGATCTGCTCCGGGTACGGCGCCGGCCGTCGCGGCGCCCGGGTCAGCAGCATCCGCCCCTCGCGGCGCATCATCGAGGTCAGGATCCGGCCGCCGGCCAGCTCCGCGGTCAGGGTGCGGTCGATCGGCGCCGGATGGGTCAGGCTCTCCGGCGACAGGTACGAGCCGGCGCTGAAGTTGCCGTCGACCCCGGCCGCCTGGCCCAGATGCCACCGCGCG
This sequence comes from Actinoplanes liguriensis, assembly GCA_000715855.1. GTDB lineage: Bacteria > Actinomycetota > Actinomycetes > Mycobacteriales > Micromonosporaceae > Actinoplanes > Actinoplanes liguriensis. The sequence goes on along the minus strand of KL571421.1, from coordinate 9,305 downwards.
TCGGCGAGGAACAGCCCGCCGCTCAGGTCGGGTTTCAACCCCAGCTCGATCAGGGCCGCGGTGAACGCGGCGAACGCGATCGCCGAGGCGGTGGCGCCGGGCGCGTGCTCGTCGCGCCAGACCCGCATCTCGGCGAGCACCCGGGTGGAGCGGACCGAGCAGGCGACCAGCCCGGGGCGCCACGGGCGCGTCGGCACCGGCGCCCGGCGTGGCGGCCGGTGGGCGCCGAGCCCGTCCCGCCAGCGGCTCGGACGCAGGCCGACCTGCTTGATCCAGGCCTTCGGCAGCGCCCAGCGGTGCGGCGTGAACGGGACCAGGCTCGCGGCCCGTCCCGCGTGCGCGGCCCGGACCAGCTCGCGCAGCAGAGCGTTGACCGGCTCGGCGTCACCGTAGGCGCGGGACACCCGGAGCGCGACATACCCGCCGCCGACCAGGACACGCACCGGAAGATCCCCGGCCGGCTCGTCCTGCAGCCGCCGGGTCATCGCCTCGAAGTCCAGCGGCCCCGGCCCGAGGTCGGTGACCGCCTCCCGTACGTGGGCCGCGAACCCGGCCTGGTCCAGGTGCTCCCAGGCCGCGGCGGCCCGGTCAAGCCGGGAGACCGCCCGGTGCTCCGGGTCGGCGCGGTGCAGACCGGTGAGCGCGTCCCGGACCCGGGCCGCGGTGATCCCGGTCAGCGGGCCGACCGTGCGGATGTGCTCCAGCGGAAGCCAGGCACGCTCGCGCAGGGTGAGACTGGTGCTGGACATGGCTCTCCCCTAAAGATCAACGCAATCGGGAAGCTAATCACTCGCCGTGGTCGCGGGCTAGGGGCGAACGTGGCGAGTGCGGGTCACCGTCCGGTGTGGAAACCGGCCCGATCGGCTGAACCTGAGAGTAACCAGGGGTGGCAGCTCCTCAATGGAGTGTCGCTGTGACCTTGGTCGCGGTCACCGGGAGTGATCAGAGCCAGCCGGTGCGCTTCAGCCGCCAATAGAGGCCACCGCAGAGCACCGTCATCGCGGCGAGGGTGCCGGTGAAGCCGTACTGCGAATCGAGGCCCGGAATGACCTCGAAGTTCATCCCGTAGATCCCGGCGATGACCGTCGGCACCGCGGCGATCGCGGCCCACGCGGCGATCTTGCGCATGTCGTCGTTCTGGTCGATCGAGATCTGCGCCAGCCGGGCCTGCAGGATCGAGTTGAGCAGGTCGTCGAAGCCGGCCACCCGGTCCACCGCCCGGCTCAGCCGCCCCCGCACGTCGACCAGGTACGGACGCAGGCCGGCCGGC
>KL571421.1:5093-7824 GCA_000715855.1 Actinoplanes liguriensis | reverse complement strand
GAGATGTGTATAAGAGACAGTCCCGGTGCTCCGGACGGCCGCGAAGGACTCTTCCTCCAGGCGTTCCAGGTCGCGCTCGACGTGGCCGGCCACGTCCAGGTAGTTGTCGACCAGGCGGCTGCCGACCGCGTACCCCACCGCCCACGGCCCGTGGCGCAGCACTTCCGGCCGTTTCTCCAGCTCCTGCCGGACCTGCCAGAGCGGGCCGACCGGGCCGTGCCGCACGGTGATCGCGAACCACGGCCCGATCAGCACCGTGATGTCGCCGGTCTCGACCACCTCGGAGGTGTCGGTGAGCCGGTCGTGCTCGACGTAGCGCGCGGTCCGCAGCACCAGCCGCGTGACGTCGCCGACCGTCTCCACCCCGGGCCGGTGGCCGCCGCTCGTGGCCTGCTCGGCGACCAGCTCGTGCAGGCCGAAGACCTCCGCGACCGCGGTCATCGTGGGCTGGTCCGGCTCGTGCAGGCCGAGCCAGACGAACGCGTTGCGGCGGCGTCTCGCCAGGCGGGCGGCCTCCGGGTACGGCATCTGACGCGACTGCCCCGGCTCGGCTCGGCGCGCGCCCCCGGCGTAGACCGCACAGTCCACCACCGCGTCCGGGTTGCCGCGGCGCACGACGGCGGTGGTCTCCGGCGGGCGGATCAGGCCGTCCAGCAACTGGCGGAACGAGCCGGGGAGCACGCGCCGGCGCGCCCGCCAGCGGGACCCGACCCGGGCGCGGTCGTCGGAGGACTCGCGCTGCCAGCCGCTCTCCACGAACTCGGCGGTGACGAACTCGTCGTCGTCCCGCCGGCCTCTCGCCCGACCGAGCATGCGTCGCCCGCCACCTTCCCACCTGGTTCGCTGGGATAAGAAGGTAGCGGGCGAACCCGTCAATCGGAGCGCTGCATCGCCCGAACTCCGATCATCAACCCCACCAGGGCGACCGCGGCGGCGGCGATCAGGCCGTAGCCCGACGCCCGCGACCAGACGTCACCGTCGAACAGGCCGCGTTCGGCGTTCACGACGTACGTCATCGGATTGATCTTGGAAAGAAACCGCAGCCACGCGGGACCGTCCTCGATCGGCAACAGCACCCCGGCGAGCAGCAGCAACGGGAAGAGCAGAGTCTGCTGCACGGTCCAGAACAGCCACTCCTGATTTTTCGAGGCCAGGGCGAGCGTGTACGACAGAGCCCCGAGCCCCACGCAGAATCCCGCCAGGATCAGCAGGCCGAACACCGCGCCGAGCGGGTGCAACCGGAACCCGAACGGCACGCACACCAGCACGATCAGCACCGCCTGCGCGAGCATCGGGACGATCTCCTTGAGCGCCCGCCCGATCAGCAGAGCCGGTCGGCGCAACGGGGTGACGAGCATCCGCTCGTGCGAGCCGGTCTGGATCTCGTAGAGCAGGTTCGAGCCGGTCATCGACGTCCCGAACAGGCAGGACATCACGATGATTCCGGGCACGAACCACTGCAGCGACGTGCCGTCGGGCAGCAACGGGGCGAAGAGCGCCAGGAAGAACAGCGGCTGCACCATCGAGAAGACGATCGAGAACGGGCTGCGCAGCACCGGGCGCAGCTCCCTGCTGAAGACGACCCGGGTGTCGGTGACGAGTGAGCTCATGGTCAGGCCTCCGGGGTCTCGTCGCGCAGGCTGCGGCCGGTCAGGGTGAGGAAGACGTCGTCGAGGGTGGGTCGTCTCGTCTCGACCGCGGCCGGTGTCAGGCCTGCTGTGCGCAGTTCCTCCAAGATCTCTGGAACCTGGGCCGGGCCGTTGTCCGCGGTGACCTGATCATCTTTGCGGGCGGCCTGCAGGAGATGGGCCGCTCTGCCCGCGTCTTCTTCACTGTGAAACGTCAGGACAATCCGGTCACCGACGTGCTTCGCCTTGAGTCGCTCGGGCGAATCATCGGCGATGATCCGGCCGTGGTCGATCACGATCACGCGCTCGGCCAGCGAATCCGCCTCCTCCAGGTAGTGCGTGGTCAGCACGATCGTCGTCCCGTGCTCGCGGCGCAGCCGGACGATGTGCTCCTGCAGGTTCGCCCGGTTCTGCGGGTCCAGCCCGGTCGACGGCTCGTCGAGGAACAGCAGCTCCGGCGCGTGGAACAGACCCATCGCGATGTCCAACCGGCGGCGCTGGCCACCGGAGAGCGTGGAGACGGCCCGGTCGGCGACCTCGCCCAGCCCGAGCGAGTCGATCAGCTCGGTGGCGCGGGCGCGGGCCTGGCGGACCGGCAGTCCGTACGCCCGGCCCTGACTGATCAGCTCGTCGCGCCCGCGCTGGCTGTGCCCGGCGCCGTTGCCCTGCCCGATGTATCCGATCCGGCGCCGCACCTCGCGCTGCCGGGTGACCACGTCCAGCCCGGCGACCTCGGCGCTGCCGGCCGTCGGCGGGATCAGCGTGGTGAGCATGCGCAGCGTGGTGGACTTGCCGGCGCCGTTCGGCCCGAGCAGGGCGACCAGCTCGCCCTCCGCCACGTCCAGGGTGATGCCGTCGACCGCGGTAACGCTCTTGAACCGCTTCGTCAGTTCTCGCGTCGCAATCATCATGACGTCGACGTTAGGGTTCCTAGCGGTCAGGTCCTGACCGCAATCCGAGGAAATCTGGTGCCATGGCGAACACGAGTGCCCGGATGCTGCGGCTGCTGTCGCTGCTGCAGACCCATCGCTACTGGCCCGGCTCCGAGCTGGCCGACCGCCTCGAGGTCTCCCCGCGCACCCTCCGGCGCGACGTCGACCGGC
>KL571421.1:564-4947 GCA_000715855.1 Actinoplanes liguriensis | reverse complement strand
TCCGGCGCGACGTCGACCGGCTGCGTGAGCTGGGCTATCCGGTCGACGCCAGCCGCGGCGTCGCCGGTGGCTACCAACTCCAGGCCGGCGCCGCGATGCCGCCGCTGCTGCTCGACGACGACGAGGCCGTGGCGATCGCGGTCGGGCTGCGCACCGCCGCGGCCGGGGCCGTCGCCGGGTTCGAGGAGACCTCGGTGCGGGCGCTCGCCAAGGTGATCCAGCTGCTCCCGCCCCGATTGCGCCGCCGGATCGACGCGCTCCAGGCGGTGACCAGCCCCGGCGTCTTCGGCGGCGGGCCGGTGCTGGACGCCGGGGTGCTGACCACGATCGCGATGGCGACCCGGGCCGAGGAGCGGCTGCGCTTCGACTACACCGCGCGGGAGGGCGCCGGCACCCTGCGGCACGTCGAGCCGCACCGCCTGGTCCCGCTCGGCCGCAAGTGGTATCTGCTGGCGTGGGATCTCGACCGCGCCGACTGGCGGAACTTCCGGGTCGACCGGGTCGCCGCGCCGTCGCTGACCGGCGCCCGCTTCCGCCCGCGGGAGATCCCCGGCGGCGACCCGGTGGCCTGGCTGCGGTCGCGGATAAGGGCGATCCCCAGCCGGTACGAGGTTTCGGTGCTGATCCAGGCGCAGCCGGAGGCGATCCGATCGTTCGTCGGCAACTGGGGAAACTGTGAACAGGTCCGCGACGGCGTCTGTCGACTTCGGATGAACGTGGACGACCTCGGCTGGCCGGCGCTCGTGCTCGGGGTGCTGGGCGCGCCGTTCACCATCGAGTCGCCTGCTGAGCTGCGTGAACGTGTCCGTGCGGCGGGGGAGAACCTGCTCCGGGAGACGACCCTCTGATCTGGACGGACCGGCGCCCCCGTGGCGCCGGTCCGCACTGTCGAAGTTAGTCGGTGGGTGCGACACTTTGGTGTCACGTTTAAGGCGTGGCTTATATCAAAATCCGGTTATCCGGTACGTCGTGCAGGACCGTTGATCGGCTTCTCTTCAAGCCCTCTGCGACTCGTTTCAGCCCGGATTCTTGTCGGTGGGTGCGACCAGAATGACCGCCATGACGACAGTTGGCGCGATCTACATTCCGCACAACCCGCCTGAGCTGCTGCCCGACGTGGCCCGGGCCGCCGACGAGGCCGGGCTCGCCGAGCTCTGGCTGTGGGAGGACTGCTTCCTCAGCGGTGGCGTCGCCGCCGCCTCCGCCGCACTCGCGGTCACCCGGCGGCTGCGGGTCGGCATCGGCATCCTGCCCGTGCCGTTCCGCAACGTCGCGCTCTGCGCCATGGAGATCGCCACACTCGGCCGGCTCTTCGGCGACCGTGCGATCACCGGCGTCGGCCACGGCGTGCAGGACTGGATGGCCCAGGTCGGCGCCCGTCCCGCCTCACCGCTGACGCTGCTCAGGGAATATGCGACGGCCCTCCGCGCCCTGCTGCACGGCGAGAGCGTGACGGTCGACGGGCGCTACGTGCGGCTCGACGGGGTCGCTCTGGACTGGCCGCCCACCCCGGCGCCGCCGCTGCTGATCGGTGCGACAGGTCCGAAAACGCTCGCCCTCGCCGGCGAGGTGGCCGACGGGACGATCCTCACCGGGGCGACCACGGTGGCGGGGGTGGCCGAGGCGAAACGGCTGATCGCCGCGGGCGGCCCGCACGAGATCGTGGTGTTCATGTCGGCGGCGTTCGGCCCGGGCGCGCGGGAGCGGCTGCGCGCCCACCGCGAGCATGCCGGGGCGGACGAGCCGGGCGTGGCCGGCGACGCCGCGGAGATCGCCGCCGCGGTGCGGGCCTACGCGGCGGCGGGCGCCACGAAGGTCATCCTCCAGCCGATGCACGGCGAGCCCGACCCGGTGGGCTATGTGCGGTTCGTCGCGGAGGAGGTGCAGCCGCTGGTGAGCTGAACTTGTCCACATTGTTCGGTTGTCCACAGGGCGGCAGAACGATCTTGGGGGTTCGGGGACAATGGTCGTGGGTTCGCCCCCCAGTGGTGGGTGGGGGTGTGTGGTGGTCCTAGGGGAGTTTGCGCTGGCGGATGTGGTCGTCGTGCCACTCCGAGCCGACCAGGAAGCGCTTCACGCCGACGATCGCGAAGTCGTGCTTGGCGTAGAAGCGGGCCGCCCTGACGTTCTGCTGGTTCACGCCGAGCCAGCAGGTCTCGGCGCCGGTCGCCGTGGCCTGTTCCAGCGTGGCCGTCATCAGCGCGTGGGCGGCGCCCGAGCCGTGACGGTCGGAGAGGACGTAGAACTTGCTCAGCTCGACGCTGGTGTCCGCGTCGACCACGGCGGCCACGTCCGGGTCCGCGATCGGCCCGCGGACCAGCATCGAATAGCCCACCGGCTGATCGTCCTCGGACGCCAGCAGGACGACCCGGGCCGGGTCGGCGAGGTATCCGGCGAACCGTTCCGCCGACAGATTCGTGGCGATGAAGGCGTCGATGTCCGCCTTTGTCGTGCTGGGCGGACAGGCTAATCCGAAAGTAAGTGTCGCCAGGGCATGTAAAGGTTGCTCGTCGCCATGGGTGGCGTGACGCACAGTTATCGCCATAACGAAACAGTTTAGAGTCTTCAGAGTGCGCCCTCAGACGAAGCGGCTCGGCGATGTCATCCCGGCCCCCGCCCTGGTTGTTCCGGAACCGGCCGTGACCTTCGTGATCACTCCGGAGGCCGTCGCGCGTGCCTCCGTGGCGGTCCTCTCCGGAGAGTTGCCCGACGACGACGAGATCCGTCTCCGGCTCGACGACGACGGTGACCTCGGTGCCGAGGGTTACCGGCTGGAGATCACCGCGAGCGGCGTGACGCTGCGGGCCGCCGAGCCGGCCGGGCTCTTCTGGGGCGTGCAGACCCTGCTCCAGCTGGCCGCCGGGGACGGCGTGCTGCCGGGCGGTGTGATCGAGGATCGGCCCCGCTTCGCGTACCGCGGGGCGATGCTCGATCTGGCCCGGCACTTCTTCACCGTGGACGAGATCAAGGCGCACCTCGACCTCCTGGTCCAGTTCAAGATCAATCACCTGCACCTGCACCTCAGCGACGACCAGGGCTGGCGCCTGGAGATCCCCGGCTGGCCGCGGCTCACCGAGATCGGCGGCGGCCCCGGCACCGGGTGCGACGGCGCGGGCCCGGGCTTCCTCACCCTGGCCGACTACGCGGACGTGGTGACGTATGCCGCCGAGCGGTTCGTCACCGTGGTTCCGGAGATCGACATGCCCGGGCACGTGAACGCCGCGCTGGTGGCGTACCCGGAGCTGACCGCGGACGGGCAGCCGGTCGAGCCGCGCACCGACGCCGAGGTCGGCTACAGCTCGCTGGTGGCGGGCAAGGAGGAGACGTACGCGTTCGTCGAGACCGTGCTGAAGACGCTCGCCGACGTGACTCCGGGGCCGTACCTGCACATCGGCGGCGACGAGTGCCTCTCCACCTCGGCCGAGGACTACCGCACGTTCCTGTCCCGGGTGCTGCCGCTGCCGGGGAAGTACGGCAAGCGCGCGATCGGGTGGCACGAGATCGCCGCGGCCGACCTGCCCGATGGCACGATCGTGCAGTACTGGCGGCCCGAGGAGCAGGCCGCGGGCGTGGACGCGGCGGCGGCCGCCGGGCGAGACGTGATCATGTCGCCGGCCGACCGGGTCTATCTGGACATGAAGTACGACGCGGACACCCGCCTCGGGCTGGACTGGGCCGGCCTGGTGCCGGTGCGGCGGGCGTACGACTGGGACCCCGCCCTGCGCCTGCCCGGCGTCACCGAGGACGCGCTGCTCGGGGTGGCCGCGCCACTCTGGTCGGAGACCCTGCGCAGCGTCGCCGACGTGCAGTTCCTGACCTTCCCGCGGCTGCCGGCGGTGGCCGAGGTGGGCTGGACCCCGCAGGCCGGGCGGGACTGGGAGTCGTTCCGGGAGCGGGTCGCCCTGTTCGCGCCGCGCTGGGAGGCGGCCGGAGTGTCCTACTATCGCTCGCCTGAGATCTGGGCCGCTGACTGATCGGCTCAGGCCCCGGAACCGTACTTAAGGCCGGTGTCACCCGATAGGCGGGGGCCTAGGCTCGGTCTCGGCCAGGCACCGATTTTCGGTGGTTCGGTGGGTTGGTAGTTCGGTTGGAGGAGAGCGGCTTGAGCAACGATGCGCGGGCGGCGGCGAGATCTGCGGCTGCCCTGGCCGGCTTCCTGATCGTGGCCGGGCTGCAGCTGGCAGTTGTCCTCGGCGCGCTGTGGACCGTGCTGAAACTGCTGCCCGCCGACTTCGCGTTGCGCGCCGGGGTGCCGTTGAGCATGGCCACCTTCGGCGCGCTCGGAATCGCGACCTGGCGTGCCCTGCACAGTCGCCGCCGGGTGCCGGCCGGAGTCGCCGTGACCCGCGCCGACGCGCCCGAGCTGTGGGCCCTGGTCGACGG
>KL571421.1:0-347 GCA_000715855.1 Actinoplanes liguriensis | reverse complement strand
CTGTGGGCCCTGGTCGACGGCGCATCGGCCGCCGCCGGGGTGGCTTCGCCGGCCGGGCTGACCGTGGTGACCGACGCGACCGTGGTGGTCGGCGAGCGGACCAGGGCTCTCGGGCTGCTCGGCGGCCGCCGTGATCTCTACCTCGGGCTGCCGCTGCTGCAGGCCTGGGACAGCGGGCGGCTGCGGGCGGCGGTGGCACACGAGCTCGCGCACGGCTCGGCGCGGCTGGGGCGGTGGGCTCCGTTGGCGTACCGGGGAAGGGTGGCGATCGGTCGTCTGGCGCCGCGATGGGGGCGTGGGCGCAATCCGGCCGGGGCGGTCTTCCGGGCCTATGCGGAGGTCTACCG
>KL571420.1:10029-12255 GCA_000715855.1 Actinoplanes liguriensis | reverse complement strand
CCTTCAGCTGGACTGACGGCGTCGACGCCCACGCCACGGTGCAGCGCACGGACAGCGAAACGCTCGTGGAGCTCTCCCGGAGTGCACATGTCCCGCCCGCGACGCCACGCACCTTGACCTGGGTCAGGGCGGCGGCCGGGCGGTTCCCCTCCACCGGCCCGGCCACGACGCCGAGGGTGATCACCCGCTCGAAGGCGTCCCGCACCTGCTCCACCAGGACGAGCGGGTCGTCACCCAGGCGCTCGGCGGTCAGGTGACACGCGGGCGATCTGGCCGGCGAGGATCGCGACGGGCTGCTCGGTCCCACGACGTACCAGTAAATCGCGACACCCTGCGACGGCACGGTGGCGGCTGGCGGATCAGCCATCGGATGCTCACCGCGGGGAAGCGATGACCTCCGCGACCCCGGTCTTCAGGTCGTAGGCGAGACCGGTCACCCGGATCCTCGGCGAGACGTGCGGGTAGGACAGGACCTTCCGCACGTCGGCCGCCACCGTCGCGGCCGGGTCGAGCACCGCCAGGCCGGCCAGCTCGGCCTCGTCGAAGCCACCCCGCGCGGCGAAGTCCCGGCGCAGCCGATCGTCGGCGAACAGGCCGGACCCGCAGTCGGTGTGGTGCACGATCGCGAGGTCGAACCATTCGGCGTCCGGCGTCTTGACCTCGTGCAGGTAGCTGATCCACGCGAGGTCCCGCAACACCGCCGGGGTGACCCGGCCGCCGACCGTCCGGGCCACGATCGCGTCGCCGAGGTCCAGACCGAACAGTTGCGCCGGGTCCACGCGCGGGTCGATGCAGGTCAGGATGTAGGTCTGCTGGTTCGGGACGAACGGGATCGCCGGCTGGTGGTCCTTGACGTCGGTCGCGGCGAAACGGGCGTTGTTCCGCAGAAGCTCGTCGAAGTTGGTCATGCCGAAAGCCTCGCCCGGCGGCTCGCGAGCGGCCATGGGCGATGCTGCCATCGGACGTCAGGCTGCCGAGCTCCCGGCTCATGTGCAGGCGCAGGTTGGCGGCCGAGCCGATCCCGCACCGCGCGGCGATGTCGTCGACGCTGAGCGCGGTCGCCTCCAGCAAGCGCCGGGCCTCCAGCAGCCGCTGCACGCCGAGCCAGCGCATCGGGGTCATGCCGATCGCCTCACGGAACTGCCGGGCAAAGGTCCGCGGCGTCATCCCGGCGTGCCGGGCCAGATGGTTCACCGTCAACCCGCGGTGCATCTCCTGGACCTGTCTCTTATACACATGGCGTACTGCGTCTGGCCGCCGGGTCGATGCGTCGCCACCACCATGCGCCGGGCCACCGTCGCCGCGGCGGCCGCGCCGTAGTCCTGCCGGACCATGTGCAGGCACAGATCGATCCCGGCGGACAGGCCCGCGCTGGTCAGAAGGGTTCCCGAGTCGATGTAGAGAACATCGGGATTCAGCCGTACGCGCGGAAAACGCTCCCGGAAAGCGTCGGCCTCGTCCCAGTGCGTGGTGGCCGCCCGGTCGTCCAGCAGGCCGGCGCCGGCCAGCGCGAACGCCCCCACGCAGACGGACGCGACACGCACGCCCCGGGCAGCCGCGCGGCGCAACGCCGCCAGCGTCGCCGGCGGTGGATCCACCAGCGGGCGGAATCCGGGGACGATGACGGTGTCCGCGGTGTCGAGCAGGTCCAGCCCGTGCGGCACCCCGATCGCGAACCCGGTCGTCGACGGTATGTCGCCCGGCTCCTCGGCGCAGACCTCGAACGAGTAGCGCTGGGCCTCCGCCGGATGGCCGAAGATCTGCGCCGCGATGGACAGGTCGAACGCGACGACGTTCGGCACGACCAGCGCGACGACCCGGTGCGGAACGGACACGGCGCCAACAGTAGTCAGGGGCCGGCGGCGATGGTTCGTCTCGTGGCCCTGCGCATGGTCTGCGTCGTCCGGTGCCTACCCGCCGGGACCGCCGTTCACCGGGGAAGGTGTCCCCCGGCCAGCACGACGACGACGCCGATCGCGGCGGCGGTGAGCAGCGTCAGGACCGGGCCCCGTCGCAGGCCGAGCGCGAGGCCGGCGGCGACGGCGAGCACCGCGTACTGCCAGGGCTCGGTCAGCGCACGGATCAGCGGGACGGCCGAGCCGAGGATCGCACCGATCGCGGCCGGCCCGGCGCCGTCGAGGAAGGCCCGGACCCGCCGGTTGCCGCGCAGCCGGTCGAAGCGGGCGGCACCGAGCAGGATGAACGTGAACGAGGGACTGAACGCGA
>KL571420.1:9545-9760 GCA_000715855.1 Actinoplanes liguriensis | reverse complement strand
TCAGAGATGTGTATAAGAGACAGGTGCACGACCGGGCCTGGGGTGATCTGACCGAGGGCGACGGCGTCGAGGAACTGGGTGGTGCTCATCCAGTGGTGCTGACCGACCGCGTCGGCCTGCATGAGCGGGATGATGACGAACCCGCCGCCGTAGGAGAGCGCGCCCACCTTCAGCGCCGTCCAGGCCAGCGGAAGCAGCACGCCGCCGCCGAGCCC
>KL571420.1:7434-9234 GCA_000715855.1 Actinoplanes liguriensis | reverse complement strand
CAGCACCAGCCACGGCCCGACGGTCGCGGCGGCGACCACGCCGAGCAGCAGGTAGACCGCCCACCGCGGCCTGCTGCTCGCCTGCGGCGCCCGTTTCCAGCCGGCCGGGATCAGGCTCGCGCCGGCCTGCAGGGCGATCGCCGCGACCGCCGCGCCGGCGCCCGCCCCGGCGGCCTTGACCCAGGTGGGCGGGTCACCGAGGAACAGCGCCGCGAGCGCGAGGATCGCGATCAGCCCGGGCAGGATGAACGCGAGGCCGCCGGCCACGGCGCCGGCCCGGCCCCGGACCCGCCACGCGCAGAAGATCGCCAGCTGGGTGGAGGCGGGACCGGGCAGCAGGTTGCAGGCCGCGATGGCGTCCTCGAACTCCCGCGCGTCGAGCCACTTCCGGTCGTCGACACAGAGCTTGCGCAGCAGGGCGATGTGGGCCGGCGGCCCGCCGAAACCGATGCAGCCGATCCGGCCCCACTGCTTCAGCACGGTCGCCAGATCGGCGAGGTGCCCGGTGGCGTCGGACGTCTCTGCTGCCACGCGCGAAGGCTACCCCACTCAGCGAACGCCGACCGCGTCGACCAGCAACGTCCCGCTGACCACCTGGAGCGTCACCGAGTGCCGGCCCGGCGGCAAACCCCGTACCTCGAAAGTCTGTTGGAAGTTGGTCGAGGCCCGGGTCGGCTGAGCCGTCGCGACAAGGGCGCCGTCGACCCGCACGTCGAGGCGGGCGCTGCCGTCGTTGACGCCGATCAGGTCCAGGCCCGTACCGGTGAAGGTGTGTTCGATCGTGGCGCCGGGACCCTGGCTGATCGACGCCGACCGCTGGTACTCGAACATCCCCCGGCCGTTGGCGTGCCGCCAGCCACCTCCGTAGACGAGCCGGCTCGTCTCCAGGTTGTCGAAGAGCCGCTGATAGTACGGGCGGTGGCCGGGCACCCGCTCGATGCGCAGATTGTCGAACCGGGTGTAGTGGAAGCCGCTGGCCAGGTCCACCCGCCCGGAGAGGAACGGCGCCGCGTCCGTCCAGGTGAACACCGGAGCGCCGTCGACGAAGCCGGTCACCTCGCCGCCCACCACCTGGATCGCGAGCCGGTGCGGGCCGGTCGCGTCGAAGCCGTCCAGCACGCCACCGGTCACCGTCGCGCCGAGCCTGCGGAACTGCCAGGCGCCGTCCGAGCCCAGCCGCAGCGCGTACGGCGTGCCGCCGAGACCGTGCGAGCTGCCGCCGCCGGTCGACCGCGCCCCGATCGCCGCGTAGTTGTCAGCCGCGGCCGCCCGCTCGAAACTCACGTCGACGCTCGCCCGGTAGTCGGTCCAGCGCAGGTCACCGACGCCGGTGATCGGGTCCGCGTCGTTCCACGCCCGGCCGACCCCGGTGGCCGCCCGGTCGATCTGCTGGCGCAGCACGTACCCGCTGTCGGCGGTCGCGACCGCCTCGAACGCGCCGTTGCGGTCCCACGTGTAGAGCGGGTCCGCCCCGGTGTCGCCGCCCCGCGAGTCGACGAAGCCGGCCCGCCGCCCGGTCACGACCCCGCCCGGCCCGATCACCGGCACGGTCTTGCCGCGGTAGTCGAAGCCGTCGGCCCAGAGCACCCCGTGCGCCGGGTCGGCGTCCAGCACCGGGCGCTCGCCCTCGACCGGCAGCGGCGTCGTCCACTGCCGGTCCCGGGTGACGTCCAGCGAGGTGACGGTGACGATCGAGTACGGCTTGACCTCCACGGTGTACGCGCCGTCCGCGCCGGGCAGCAGGTCGCCGACGTGCCGCTTGTAGTTCGCGTCGAACGCCTGGCCCTGTCTCTTATACAC
>KL571420.1:5622-7178 GCA_000715855.1 Actinoplanes liguriensis | reverse complement strand
GGCCGCGGGTGCGCGCCGAGCCGGAACCCGGTCGGCGTGATCCGGTAGGTCCGCGGGTACTCCGAGTCGTTGACGACCACGGTGGACAGGCCGGTCGCGTCGGGCGCCGCCATGGTCAGGTAGTTCGGCAGCCCGTTGCGCCCGACGACCGGGTTGGTGCCGGTGGCGGTGGTGGCGCTGGCCTGCGGGACGAGCCGCCAGATCCCGGCGGTGTCGTTGCCGTTCTCCCAGCCGGCGGTGGCGAAGCTGGTGAAGTGCTGCAGGACGGCCAGCCCGGCGTCGTAGTGCATCCAGCCCGACCACGGGTCGCGGGCCGAGATCAGCTCCTTGAAGGCGTACTGGCCGCCCTCGTAGAACGAGCCGATCGCCGGCTGGTAGACGAAGTGTGACCGGCGCGAGTTCACGAAGCCCTTGACCACGGTGTTGGCCATCTCCAGGGCGCTGCCGGACCCGCCGAGCCCGGTGCCCGGGACGGCCGGGTCCGGGGTGTTGTTGTTGGGCCGCAGCGCCGAGTTGCTGAAGGTGGCCTGGGCCTCGCTGTTCCAGACCTCCTTGTCGTACTGCTCGGCGAGCCGGGTGAAGTCCTTGGCGCTGTCGTCGTCGGTGTTGTAGTGGTAACCGGCCACCGCCACGGCGTCGAGCAGATCGGCGTCGCCGACCATGGCCGGGCCGAAGGTGCCGATGCCCGCCTCGTCGGAGATCACCACCTTGATCCGGTGGTAGCGGGCGGCCTCGCCGGGCCGGAAGCCGACGCTGTCGGTGCGCACCAGATTCGCGTACGTCCTGGTCCAGGCCAGGTCCGCGGCGGCCTCGTTCACGCCGGGATTGACGTAGTCGACCATGAAGCCGTACCGGCGGTACGCGGCGAGAATCGTGTCCTTGTACCAGCGGTAGATCTCGTCATCGGTGTCCGCCCAGGCCGGCGCGTTCCACCGCAGGATGCTGACCTTGAGATCCGGGTTCAGCTTCCTGGCGTCGGCGGCCAGCTGGAAGCCGGGCGCCCGCGCGACGTTGGCGGGCTCGGTCGCGGTGCGCATGGTGGCCGGGTCCGGCCCGGTCGAGTTGTTCCGGTCGTTGCCCATCTCGATCTTGACGTGCGTCATGATCGGGTGCTTGCCGCCGAAGAGGACCCGCAGCAGCCGCGCGTAGCTCTCCGGGTGCTGGGCCTTGTAGTCCATCAGCAGGGCGCTCGTGCTGTTGGCGCTGAGCACGCCGAAGCCCTTGAAGGTCAGCCCGTTCACGTTCCCCGCGGCGATGTCGGCGGCGTTCACCGTCACGTCGACGGCCTGGTCGACGGCCTGGCCGGCGGCGGTGGCCGGTGAGGGCCCGGCCGCCGAGCAGAGAAGCAGCAGCACAGCAGCAGTAGCGGACCTACCCCGACGTCTCATGACGCCCCATCCCGATCGGCAGCGAGTCCGCCTGAATGTATCGAAGGACATCAGTTGAAGAAACTTGACCGTCAGGACTGGAGTGCGTACCGCCACGCCATCACCTCCGTCGAGGCATTGTCGCTCAGCGGTTCCCTCTCACGGCTCGAACGGCCAGGAGTCGTACCT
>KL571420.1:0-5377 GCA_000715855.1 Actinoplanes liguriensis | reverse complement strand
GGCTTCCGGCGCGCAGCGGTCACCGTGCCTGGTCGAGCTTCCTGTCCCGTCGGCTGGGGCTGACCCTGTTCGCGTCCGAGCCGGCGAATCAGCGTATCGACGCCCGCGTATCATCGGCTCTACCAGCATGGATGCCGCGCGGCAACACACGTCTCCCCCACTCGCCGCCCTTGTTGATCGAATCCGGCGGTTGCACGCAATCAGGTGGTGGGCGCGGCAACGGCGTGCGGCAGGATGTACTTCTCGACCGCGTCGGCGAAGCCGTCGTCCTCGTTCGACCCGGTCACGTGAGTGGCCTGTCGCCGTACCGCCTCGCCGGCGTTGCCCATCGCGACGCTGATGCCGCTGCGCGCGAACATCAGCACGTCGTTGGCCTGGTCGCCGAAGGTGGCGATCTGCTCCCGCGGCACGGTGAACCGGTGTGCGAGACGGTCGACGACGATGCCCTTGTTGGCCGTCGGATGGGTCACGTCCAGGTAGTGAGGCTGCGAGCGGGCGGCCGAGACGTGCGTGTCGTACTCCTTCTGCACGGCCAGCTCGGCTTGGGCGACCCTGTCGTGGTCGTCGCTCACCCCGACGATCTTGACGATGTGGTCGAGGTACGGGTCGTAGCTCGGCACGACCGTGGGCGGGAAGCGGCAGGTCCGGGTCTCACGCTCGGCGTGCGGGGCGTTCGGATCGGTCACGTACCACTCCATGGCCGTGTAGATCCACACGTAGAGGCCGTGTGCCCGGCAGGTCTCGATCACGCCGGGCGCGACGTCGGCCGGGACGTCACGCTCGTCGAAGACGGTCATGTCCGGCAGCATGATCACACCGCCGTTGAACGCTGCCATCGGCATGTGCATGCCCAGCGGTTCGACGAGCATGCGCATGCCGCGCGGCGGGCGTCCGCTGGTGATCGCGAACAGCACGCCACGCTCGTCGAGCCGGCGCACCGCCTCGATGGTGCGCGGGGTGAGGACCTTCTGCCGGGTGACCAGGGTGCCGTCCACGTCGGCCAGCACCGCGGCGATCGGTGTCGTCGTCATGACTCAGTCCGTCCACGTCCAGTCGCGGATCTCCGGCTGGTCCTCGAAGTGCTCGCGGGCGTAGGACGCGGCCTCGGCGATGCGCGCGTCGCACTCGGCGAGCAGCGCCGGCGCGCGGTCGGCCAGCCGCGGTGTGCGACGGATGGCCTCGGCGGCCAGGTGGAAGCGACTCATCTCGTTCATCGCGACCATCTGGAACGGGGTGGTCGTGGTGCCCTGCTCGTTGAACCCGCGCACGTGAATGCGGTCGACGTCGGGCTGGCCGTGCACGATCTCGTGGATCGCCCGCTGGTAGCCGTGGAACGCGAAGACGACCGGTTTGTCGGCGGTGAACAGGTCGGCGAACTCCTGCTCGGTGGTGCCGTGCGGGTGGTAACGGGCGGGGAACAGCCGCATGAGGTCGACGACGTTGACCACCCGCACGCGTAGCTCGGGCACGTGGCGGCGCAGGTACCACGCGGCGGCCAGGGTCTCCTGGGTAGGGATGTCGCCCGCGCAGCCGAGGACGACGTCCGGTTCGGCGCCGTCGTCGTTGCCGGCGCGGTGCCAGATCGAGGCGCCGCGGGCACAGTGCTCGATGGCCGTCTCCAGGTCCAGGTACTGCAGCTGCGGCTGCTTGTCCTGCACGATGAGGTTCACGTAGTTGCGGCTGCGCAGGCAGTGGTCCGCGACCGAGAGCAGGCAGTTGGCATCCGGTGGCAGGTAGATGCGGGTGACCGTGCCGCGTTTGGAGAGCATCACGTCGATCAGTCCCGGTCCCTGGTGGCTGAACCCGTTGTGGTCGTTGCGCCAGCAGGTCGAGGTGAGCAGGATGTTCAGCGACGGGATCGGCGCACGCCAGGGCAGGTTGACCGCCTCCTGCAACCACTTGGCGTGCTGGACGATCATGGAGGCCGGCACCATGGCGAACGCCTCGTAGGTGGCGAAGATGCCGTGCCGCCCGGTCAGGTTGTAGGCCTCCAGCCAGCCCTCGCAGAGGTGTTCGCTGAGTACCTCCATGACCCGCCCGTCCGGGGACAGGTGATCGTCGATGTCCAGCGTGGGTCCGACGAAGCAGCGGTTCTCCACCTCGAAGACGTTGCCGAGGCGGTTGGAGTTGGTCTCGTCGGGACAGAACAGCCGGAAGTTCGCCGCGGCGGCGTTGCGGGTGTACACGTCGCGCAGCATCTTGCCGAGCTGGCGGGTGGACTCCTGCCGGACGACGGCCGGCTGCTTGGGGTCGACCTCGATCGCGTAGTCGCGAAAATCGGGCAAGTCCAGGTCGACCAGCACCGTGCCGCCGTTGGCGTGCGGGTTGGCGGAGATCCGCCGGTCGCCGCGGGGAGCGAGATCGGCCAGTTCGGCGATCAACCGGCCGGCGTCGTCGAACAGCAGCTCCGGCTGGTACGAGCGCAGCCACTGCTCCAACTGGGCGAGGTGCGCCGGGTTGGTCCGGGTGTCCGTCATCGGCACCTGGTGCGAGCGGAACGTGCCCTCCGCCGGATGACCGTCGACCTCCTTCGGCCCGGTCCAGCCCTTGGGCGTACGCAACACGATGGCCGGCCACTTCGAGCGCGCCCGCAGGCCGTCGCGGCGGGCCTGCTCCTGGATCGCACGGATCCGGTCGTGACAGGCGTCCAGCGTGCCGGCGAACGCCTGGTGCACCACGGCCGGCTCGTCGCCCTCGACGAAATGCGCCTCGTAGCCGTTGCCCTGCAGGAACGCGCGGATGTCGTCGTCGCTCTCCCGGGCCAGCACCGAGGGTCCGCTGATCTTGTAGCCGTTCAGGTGCAGGATCGGCAACACCGCACCGTCGCGCACCGGGTTCAGGAAGGCGGTACCCCGCCAGGCCCCGGCCAGCGGCCCCGTCTCGGCCTCCCCGTCACCGACCACCGCCGCCACGATCAGATCCGGGTTGTCGAAGGCCGCACCGAACGCGTGTGACAACACGTAGCCCAGCTCGCCGCCCTCATGGATCGAACCGGGCGTCTGGACGCTGACGTGGCTGGGGATACCGCCCGGTGTGGAGAACCGGCGGCACAGCTGCCGCAGGCCGTCCAGGTCCTGCGTGACCTGGGGATACACCTCGGTGTAGGTGCCCTCCAGGTAGGCGTGCCCGACCAGCGCGGGCCCGCCGTGGCCTGGCCCGGCCAGGTAGATGACGTTCGCGTCGCGGTCTTTGATCAGCCGGTTCAGGTGGATGTAGATCAGACTCAGCCCGGGTGAGGTGCCCCAGTGGCCCAGCAGCCGCGGCTTGACGTGCTCGGGCCGCAGCGGCTCGCGCAGCAGCGGATTCTCGCGCAGGTAGATCTGCGCCACCGTCAGATAGTTGGCCGCATGCCAATACCGTTGCATCCGGTCGAGCACGGCGGGCGACAACGGCCCGTCGGCCCTGCTCACGGCGCTCGAGGTACGAACATCGAAGGTGTACATGTCTCTCCCCTTCGGTGGTGGGTGCCCGCACACACGATCGGCGTTGAGGTACGGAGGTCACCTCACCCGTGGCGAATGAGTCGGTCGCTGTCACTTCGCGCCGAATCCCGATCCAGGATGGGGGGCGAGATCGAAGCATCATGGCTACGGTGAGGTCGATCTTGCGCAAGGGGGCGCGATGAACGTATCTCCTCGGCCCAACGCATCGCCGAGTCTCGCCCTGCGGCCGCACGCAACTCGGCGGCGGCGAGCACACACGGCTGGGGCGCGACCCGGGCGCGCCGGTCATGGTAGGCGACGTGCTCGCCATCCACGGCGGCATCCAGGAACACCTGGCGACACGGCGTGAAGCCGGGGTGTGACATGCCGGTCGAGTCGCGCTGGCTCTGCCCGGCCGCGCATCCGGGTACCCCGTCCATACCCGGGAACGTCGTGCGGGTGGCCGATCGTCCGGTCCAGGTGCGGCCGCTGGGTAGCCTGGCGGTCGGTTCGGAGCGGAAGGGCGGCTGGTATGGACGACGCGGGAATCGAACGCGTGTGGGAGCGCCCCGGGCGCAGGCTTCAACCGCAGGTCACCCTGGACGTCGAAACCGAGGTGGCGGTCGCGATCACGGCCGGCGACGGTCGCACGCTGCTGGCGGTCGCCGAGGCCGACGGCCCGCCCGCGGTCGTGTCGCTGTGGGACCCGGCGACCGGTGAGAGGGCCGGCGAGCCGCTGACCTACCCGGCGGAGGCGGTCGAGGCGATGGTGGCGCTGCCCGCGCCCGGTCTCCTCGCGGTCGTCTACCGCGACGACGACGGATCGTGGGTGCAGGTGTGGGAGCCGACGACCGGTGAACGGATCGGTGAGCCGATGCCCGGGCCGTTCGACGGGTCCGGTCTGGCCGCGGTGCCCGTGCCGGACGGCCGTCACCTGCTCGCCGTCATCGACGAGACGGACGGCACGCTGCGGCTCCGGGACCCGGCCACCGGCGCTCCGGTGGCCGGCCCGGCGCCGGAGCGGAAGGACATCTGGGCGGTCGAGGCGGCCACCGCGCCGGACGGCCGGCCGCTGCTGATGACGTTGCACGGCGACATGAGACAGGCGGTGGTCCGGTCCTGGGATGCGCTGAGCGGGGAGCCGCTGGGGACGGTGGTGCGTTCCGGGCACGACGAGGCGGACCCGTCCGGGCTGGCACTGCTGCCGCAGCCGGACGGCCGCCTGATCGTGGCGGTGTGCCGGGGCCACGAGGACGACGGGTTCGTCACCCGGTTGTGGGACGCGGCGACCGGCCGGAGGATCGGCGGACCCATCGAGGGCGAAGGTCTGCTGGCGGCAAGCGGCTCGGTGCTGGCCGCCGGGGACGGCCTGTGGGATCCGGGCTCCGGCCGGCGGGTCGGTGACGCCGGGGCGAACGGCGTGCCGCGACCCCTGGCCGTGGTGCCGATGCCCGATGGTCCCACGCTGGTGGCCGGCCCCGGGCCGGACGGCACGCTGTGGCTGTGGGATCCGGCCACGGTGCGACCGCTGCCCGCAGCCGAGCGGGTCGGCCCGGTCGCCCTGCTGACGCCGGTGACGCTGCCCGACGGTAGTTCGGTGCTGGCCGGCGCCGGCGCGGACGAGACCGTTCGCTTCTGGGACGCGCTCACCGGTGAGCCGGCCGCGCGGCCGCTGACCGGGCACGCCAAGGGCGTCACCGCGGTGACCTCGGTGCCGCTGCCGGACGGACGGGTGGCGGTGGTGACCTGCGACGGGACCGGCGCCATCCGTACCTGGGATCCGGTGACCGGGACGGTTCTGGCCGAGGTGCCGGCCGCCCGCTCGCACGTGGTCCGCGCGATGACGCCGATCGGCATGCCGGACGGGCGGACCCTGCTCGCGGTCGGCAACGACGTGAACGTCCTGCGGCTGCGTGACCCGGCGACCTGGGCCACCGCCGGCGACATGTTCACCC
>JNYN01003412.1 GCA_000715855.1 Actinoplanes liguriensis | reverse complement strand
CATACAGCACCTCCGGGTCCACGGCGATCGACGGGTGGCGCGCCGCGAGCGCCGGCGCCGCGACCCAGTGCGTCGTGGCCCGCAGACCGTCCAGCAGACCGGTCGCCGCGAAGATGAACGTCCCCGTGCAGATCGACGCGATCCGCGCGCCACCCGCGGCTGCCTTCCGGAGAAGATCGAGAACCTCCTCCGGTACGACCATGGCCGTGTCCGCACAGCCCGGAAGCATGATCGTGTCCGCGTCGAGCAGCGACTCCAGCCCCCACCGGACCTGGATCGTGAAGGGCCCCGCGTCCACCGTCGCCGCCGGCGCGCACACCCGTACCTCATAGGGATTGCGACCGTCCTCCAGCTGAACCCGGCCGAACACCTCGATCGGCGTGGCCAGATCGAACGGGATCACCTGGTCGAGCGCGAGCACCGCGACGATGTGCATCCGCCGACCCTAGCGCCTCGATGGCCAGATCCCGTCGGAGGTGGGCAATCTGGCCGGTTCCGCGCGCCCATGATCGTCACTAACGTCCCGTGGCGTGACAAAGCTCCTGCTCAGCCTGCACGTCCTGGCAGCCATCCTCGCGATCGGCCCGGTGGCCGTGGCGGCCAGCATGTTCCCCGCCGTGACCCTTCGGCCTGGCCACGGCGAGCAGCCTCGGCGTCCTGACCGACCCCTGGCTGATCACGTCGATCGTGCTGACCGCCGTCGCCGCCGCCCTGCTGGCGTTCACGATCCTGCCCGCTCAGCGGTCGATCGTCGGCGGCGCCACCGGGAACCCGGGCCGGCTCGGCATGTTCACCGGCGTCTTCAACCTGCTCTGGGCCGTGGTCGTGGTCCTGATGATCGTCCGCCCCGGGTCCACCACGTGAACCGCCCCCTGCGCCTCGCCGCCGCCGTCGAACTGCTCTCCCTGCTCGTGCTGGTGATCAACCTGGCCACCGTCCACGTGCGAGCGGTCGCGTCGCTGTGCG
Organism: Actinoplanes liguriensis; assembly: GCA_000715855.1. Taxonomy (GTDB): domain Bacteria; phylum Actinomycetota; class Actinomycetes; order Mycobacteriales; family Micromonosporaceae; genus Actinoplanes; species Actinoplanes liguriensis. Next base: position 4,412 of record JNYN01003412.1, on the reverse strand, counting down.
GTCCGGTGCATGGCTGCGCGTACCTGGCAGTCCTGATCCTGACCGCGTGGAGCCCGGCCGCCGACCGCACGGCGAAGCTGCTCGCCGCGATCCCCGGCGTCGGCGGCCTGCTGGCGACCCGCCGGATGAATCGGGATTAACCGTGAATACTTGCGGGTACGCAAAGATCATGACACTCGACAAGGACGACTTCACCAGCTGTCTCTTATACACAGCGCTGTGGACGGTGGCGCCGACGGCGGCGCGTCGGGCGAGGGCCCGGCCGACGGCGGCGCGAACGTGAACGGCCACGACGGCGGCGCGGACGGCACCGCCTCCTAATGACCGCCACCCTGACCAGGCAGGACGCCGTTCTCGAGCGGATCGTCTCAGCCGCCCCGGCCGAGTTCGCCGCCTCCTGGTGGGGGCAGGCGCCACTGCTGTCCCGGGCCGCCGACCTCGGCGGCCCGGAAGGCTTCCACGACCTGCTCTCCACGGCGGCGGTCGACGAGCTGCTCAGCCGCCGCGGGCTGCGCACCCCGTTCCTGCGGGTGGCGCAGCAGGGCAAAGTTCTGCCGGCCGGGCGCTACACCGGCAGCGGGGGAGCGGGCGCCGAGATCACCGACCAGGTCCACGACGAGCAGGTGATGCGCCTGTTCGCGGACGGCGCCACCCTGGTCCTGCAGGGCCTGCACCGGATCTGGGAGCCGCTGATCGACTTCACCGGCCGGCTCGGCGCGGAACTCGACCGGCCGTTGCAGGTCAACGCGTACCTGACACCGCCGTCCAGCCAGGGGTTCGCGACCCACTACGACACCCACGACGTGTTCGTGCTCCAGGTCGAAGGCACGAAACGCTGGATCATCCACCCGCCGGTGCTGCCCGACCCGCTCGAACGGCAACAGTGGGGCGGACGGGCCGACGAGGTCGCGGCCACCGCCGAGGGCCGTCCCGCGCTCGACGTCGTGCTGCAACCCGGCGACGCGCTGTACCTTCCGCGCGGCTGGCTGCACTCCGCCCGTACGGAGAAAGGCCGCTCTTTGCATCTGACGGTCGGCATCCGGGGACTCACCCGGTATGCGCTGGTCGAGGAACTCCTCGGCATGGCGATGACCGATCCGCGACTGCGGGCGACCCTCCCTTACGGCTTCGACCTGACCGACCCGGACGCGGTCGGCGCCGAACTGGACGCCACCGTCGGCGCGCTGCGCTCCTGGCTGCTCACCGCTGACCCTGAGGAACTCGCCGCCCGCCTGCGCGAACGGGTCGTGGGCCGCCCGGCGCCACTGAGCCCGCTGGCTCAGCTGGACTTTGCGGAGGCGCTCAGCCCGGCCGACACGATCATCGCCCGTCCCGGCCTGCGGTGGGAGATCACCCGTGACGGCGACCGGATGACGCTGCGCCTCGCCGGCGGCCGCACGCTGACCATGCCCGCGCACTGCGAACCCGCGGTCCGCGTCGCCCTCGACGGCACGACGTGCACGGTCGGTGCGCTGCCGCTCGACGACGACGCCGACCGGTTGCTCCTGGTCCGCCGCCTGCTGACGGAGGGAATCGTCGTGCCGACGTGACATGACCTGCCGGACGACAGGCTAAGTTGCCCGCCCGCGCGACCGATGGAACCCCCGTCACGTCGCAGCGAGAGAGGGCACAGTCCATGGCGGAACCCGCAGTGCCGGCGAGACCGGCGGACGAGGCGGGACTGGGATTCAGTCACCGCGAGATCATGGTGACGATGAGCGGCCTGGTGATCGCCATGCTGCTCGCCCAGTTGGACAACATGATCGTGGCCCCGGCGCTGCCGACGATCGTCGGTGACCTCGGCGGCCTCGAGCACCTGTCCTGGGTCACGACCGGCTACATCCTGGCCACCACCATCGCCACCCCGATCTGGGGCAAGCTGGGAGACCTCTTCGGCCGGCGGATCACCTTCGTCGCCGCGGTCGCGCTGTTCCTCGTCGGCTCGGCGCTCTGCGGCATGGCGCACAACATGGCCGAGCTCGTCGCCTTCCGCGGCGTGCAGGGCCTCGGCGCCGGCGGCCTGATCGTCGGCGTGCTCTCGATCATCGGCGAGATGATCCCGCCCCGTGACCGCAGCCGCTACCAGGGCGTCATGATGGCGGTCATGCCCGTCGCCATGATCGGCGGCCCGCTGATCGGCGGCTTCATCACCGACCACCTGTCGTGGCGCTGGGCGTTCTACGTGAACCTGCCGCTGGGCATCGTGACGCTGATCGTCTCCTGGATCACCCTCGCCCGCCTGCCGAAGGGCAAGGGCAAGGCCCGCATCGACTGGTTCGGCACGATCCTGCTCGCCGTCTGGATCACCTCGCTCGTCCTGATCACCACGTGGGGCGGCACCGAATACGACTGGACGTCCCCGCAGATCCTCGGCCTGGTCGCGCTGACCCTCGTCGGCCTGGTCGCGTTCATCGCGGTGGAGAGCCGTCAGGCGGAGCCGATCATGCCGCTGCGCGTGTTCCGCAACCGCAACTTCGTCCTCGCCGGCGGGATCGCCTTCATCTCCGGCTTCGCCCTGTTCGGCGCGATCGGCTACCTCCCGCAGTACCAGCAGTTCGTGCAGGGCTCGTCGGCCACCAACAGCGGTCTGCTGCTGATGCCGATGATGGCCGCCGTCATGGTGGTCAGCATCCTGGTCGGCAACATGATCAGCCGCACCGGCCGCTACCGCGTCTTCCCGATCATCGGCTCGGCCCTGGTGGTCGCCGGGATGTTCCTGTTCAGCACGGTCGACCTGCACACGTCCAAGACGATGACGGCCCTCTACATGGTCGTGCTCGGCGCGGGCATGGGCGGGATCATGCAGACCAGCACGCTGATCGCGCAGAACAGCCTGGAGATGCGCGACATGGGCGCCGGCACCGGTGTCTCCACGTTCCTGCGCAACATGGGCAGCTCGCTCGGCGTCTCGATCCTCGGCGCGATCTACGCCCACCACCTGACCAGCTCGCTGACCTCGGCGGGCGGCACGGCGACCGAGGTCTCCTCGATGACCCCGGCGGCACTCCGTTTCATGCCCGAGGCGGCCCGCGTCCTGTTCCAGAAGGCGGTCACCGACGGCATCGCCTCGCTGTTCATCTGGGGCAGCGCGGTCGCGGTGATCGGCGTGGTGGTGGCGCTTTTCGTCCGCCACGTCCCGCTGCGCGGCAGCAAGCCCGTCGCCAAGCCGGAGCCGGCCGTCACCGAGGCCATCCCCGAGCCCGCCGCAGCCTGACCGTCCCGCCACCAAGAACCCGCCGGGCCTCCCCGGCGGGTTCTTCCTTTCCCGGGCACCTTCCACCGGCCCGGTCGTCCCTGCAGGCGGCGCTTTCCACCGACAGCAACTTCCGCCACCTCCCGGCGCTTTCCGCCGGTAGCGCTTTTTGTCAGCGGCGCTGTCGCTGTGGGCGGCCGTTTCCTGCGGTGGTTTTGTCGTTTCCGGCTGGGGCTTGCCGTGGTTTTCGGGCCTGATAACCACGGTCAGGGCCAGCCTGTCGTTCCCGGCTGGGGGCTGGCTGTGGTTTTCGGGGGCTCATAACAACGGTGGGGCACAGCTGGTGGGGTGGGCTCGTGGGTGGCTTGGGATGGAGGGGTGGTTTCAGGGGTGTCCGGTGTCGGGTGGCTCGCTGTGGAGGATCTCCAGGGCGATGGTGAGGGCGGCTTCCCGGAGCGCGGCTTCGTCGGCGGTGTCCTCTGTGAAGCCCGTGACTGCTGCGGTCTGGAATGCTGACAGCGCGATCCGCACCCGGAGCCGTTGGGCGGCGTCTGCTTCGGGTGGCGCCAGTGCGTCGACCAGTGTTCGCATGCTTTTCCGGATCTCGGCGCCGATCGGCATTTGCTGGATCTCGGTGAAGTTCTGTCGGACCATCAGGACCAGGTCGAGGCCCCACCGTCGCTGATGCTCGGCGAACCCCCGTAGCAACGCCTCCCGCTCGGCCCGCTTGGCCGGCTCGCCCCGCTCAGTCTCCATGGACCGCCTGGCTGGCTCATCGTGCCTAAACCGCGTGGCTGGCTCGTTCTGCCCAGCCTGCTTAGTGGGCTCAGCCGGCGTGGGCTGGCCGGGATGGGTGGCCTGCGTGGTGTCGGCGAGCAGGGCGTTTATGCCGTCCAGGTAGCCGCGGAGGATTGCGGTGAGGATTTCTTCCTTTGAGTGGAAGTGGAAGTACAACGCGGCTTTGGTGACTCCGAGCTGTTCGGCGATCTCCCGCAGCGAGGTTCCGGCATAGCCCTGCTGAGCGAACAGCCCCAACGCGACCCCGATGGCCCGTTCCCGGGTGTCGGTTCGCCGGCTGTCGACGCCGTCTCCGCGCTGCGCCACCCTGGCAGGCTATCCGCTGCTCGCCCGCCGCCAGGGCAGGATGCGCCGCGCGTCGCGGTGACCGGGCCCCACGCCGATCAGGGCTAACCGGTGCGGCGGACGATCGGGGCTAGCC
>KL571419.1:7738-13119 GCA_000715855.1 Actinoplanes liguriensis | reverse complement strand
CGGTCAGCTGCCGATGGGCGCGGTCCAGGGCTTCCCGGACGCCCTGCAGCCAGCCGGGATCGTCGACGCCGGGCCGCTCGGGCGGGTCCGCGGCCGCGGGGTCGTTCACCAGCCGGGCCGCCATCCGTTTCAGCAGCGCCTGACGGTAGGCGGCAAGCACCGCCGCCGCGAGAGCGTCCACCCCGCGCAGCCGCTCACCCCAGCGCCGGCTGATCTCCACGGCCAGCACGGCGCCGTCGGCGGCCACCCGGACCAGCACCACACCGTCGTCGTCGGCCCCGGTCTGCGCGGCGCCGTACCGCAGATCCGGGCCCAGCCCGGCCACCACGTCGTCGGAACGCATCGACTTCCCCCTCTGTCACGGTTGCTCAGGCAAACCCCGTGACAGCGGAGTCCGGCCCAGTGCCGGGCCGAAGGAGGCGGTGGCCGCCAATTCGGCCCGGACCGGTGAACCGGCGCGGGCCGGCCGGGGTGTTACAACGATCGGGCCGCGTGCCGGCCGGCCGCACGACCACTGAAGATGCAGCCGCCGAGGAAGGTGCCTTCGAGCGCGTTGTAGCCGTGCACCCCTCCGCCGCCGAAGCCGGCGACCTCCCCGGCCGCGTACAGGCCGGGCAGCACTGAGCCGTCGGCGCCGATCGCCCGTGAGTCGAGGTCGGTCTGGATTCCGCCGAGCGTCTTGCGGGTCAGGATGTGCAGTTTCACGCCGATCAGCGGCCCGGCCGCCGGGTCGAGCAGCCGGTGCGGCGCGGACGTGCGCCCGATCTTGTCGCCGATGTAGCGCCGCGAGTTGTAGATGCCCTGCACCTGCGCGTCCTTGGTGACCTTGTTGGCCAGCTGCCGGTCGCGTGCCTCGATCTGCGCGCGCACGTGCGCCGCGTCCAGCAGCGGCGCCGGCGTCAGCTTGTTCATCCCGGCGATCAGCTCGTCGAGATCGGAGGCGACGACGAAGTCCGCGCCGTGCTGTTTGAACGCCTCGACCGGGCCCGGCGCGCCCTTGCCGAGCAGCCGGTCGCGCAGGAACGCCTTGCGATCCTTCGCGGTCAGGTCCGGGTTCTGTTCGGAGCCGGAGAGCGCGAACTCCTTCTCGATCATCTTCTGGGTGAGGATGAACCAGGAGTGGTCGTGCTCGGCCAGGTCGGGCGTGGTCCGCAGGTCTGTCTCTTATACACATAGAGACAGGACAGGATCCGGATGCCGTGCGCGGGCCAGATCGGGTCCCAGTTGCGGATGCCCTCGGTGTAGTGCCACATCCGGTCACGGTTGACCAGGCGGGCGCCGGCGGCCTCCGCGATCCCGAGCATCCGGCCGTCGACGTACCGCGGCACGCCCGTGATCATCGACTTGGGGGCGGTGCCGAGCCGCTCCGGCCAGTACTGCCGGACGAGGTCGTGGTTGGCGCCGATCCCTCCGGTCGTCACGATCACGGCCTGCGCCCGTACCTCGAAATCGTCGATCTCCTCGCGGTTCGACGACACTCCTCGCGCGCTGTCGTCATTTTTCAGCAGCTTTCCGCGTACGCCGACAACCGCGCCCCCTTCCACGACCAGCTCGTCCACGCGGTGCCGGTGCCGGAACTCCAGCAGGCCGGCCGAGGCGGCCCGCCGCGCGGACGCGATGAACGGCTCGGCGACGCCCGTCCCGGTCCCCCAGGTGATGTGGAAGCGCGGCACCGAGTTCCCGTGCCCGCCCGCCCGCAGGTCGCCGCGTTCGGCCCACCCGGCGAACGGCAGCCAGCTCATCCCGAGCCCGGCGAGCCAGGAGCGTTTCTCCCCGGCGGCGAACTCCACGTACGCCCGGGCCCACTTCACCGCCCACGAGTCCTCGTCGTCGAGCCGGTCGAAGCCGGCGCTGCCCCGCCAGTCGCTCCACGCCAACTCGACGCTGTCGCTGATCCGGGCGCGGCGCTGCTCGGGGCTGTCGACGAAGAACAGGCCGCCGAACGACCACCACGCCTGCCCGCCGAGGTTCGCCGCGTTCTCCTGGTCGAGCAGCGCCACCTTCTTCCCGGCGGTGGTGAGCTCGTGCGCCGCGACCAGTCCGGCCAGTCCAGCGCCGACGACGATGACGTCCGCGTCCACGACGACCCCCTCCGCTTCGGAAAATCAAGTGACCCGGAATGTATCGGATATGTGAACTGGATTCGCGACACGCCGCGGAGGCACTGTGTCCTCGCTCGCCCCGCGAAACCCCGAACGGACACTACGGCCGATCACGGCGACAATGGTGGAGTGCCGCACGACATCCCCACCGCCGACCCGGCGCAGACCCGGGCCGCGCTCGAGAACCTCCGGCCTGACCTGGTCGAACGCTACGATGCGGCACTCCCGGGAGCACGCGCGGCGGTGCTGCGCCGGCTGGAGCTGGCGATCCGACGCGAGCCTCTTCCGGGTGCCGTGTTCGCCGAGATGGACCCGATCGAGCTGGCCGCGAAACTGTGGCCCGGCACGCCGTTCGTCGCCGAGATCGCCAACAGCGTCGCCAACCTGGCCCTGGCCCGGGCGAACCGTGTCCCCCGGGTGCTCCCGGCGCCCGGCGACCCCGACGGGCTCGGCCGGATCGAGCAGCTGGCCACCGACGGGCACCCGCTGCACCCCTGCTGCCGGACCCGCGCCGGGATGACCGTGGCGGACGTCCTGGCGTACGCGCCCGAGCACCGCCCGGTGATCCGCCTGCGCCGCCTGCGGGTCCCCGCCGAGCGCTGGCACGGCACCGCCCAGCCGGTCCTCTACGCCCACCCGTGGCAGGCCGCCCGCCTGCTGCGCCGCTACCCGTGGCTGACCGACGCCGGCCCCACCCGGCCGGTGCGCCCGTTGATGTCGCTGCGCACGGTCGCGCCGGTCAGCGGCGGCCCGCACATCAAGACCGCCGTCGACGTGCAGATGACCTCCGCCGTGCGGACGGTCTCGCCCGCCGCCGTGCACAACGGGCCGATCCTCTCCGAGGCGCTCACCCGGATCACGGCCGACCTGCCGATCGACATCCTCGCCGAGACCGAGGCCGGCGCGGTGATCACCGACGACGGGCCGGACCGGCGCCTCGCCCACCTCGTGCGGCGCGCGCCGCGGCTCGGGCCGGGCGAAACGGCCGTACCGCTGGGGCTCGTCGCCTCTGATCTCCCGAACATCGTCGATGACCCCTGTCGATGGCTGGAGGAGCTGACCGCGGTGCTGTTCGGGCCGCTGACCACCGTGCTGCGCCGCGGCGTCGCCCTGGAGGCACACGGGCAGAACACCCTGGTCGTGCTCCGCGACGGCCACCCGGTGCGGATCCTCTACCGCGATCTGGGCGGCGTCCGCGTCGACCGCGCGCTCGGGCTCGACCTGCACGGCGACCTGCTCACCGACGACCCGGTCGTGCTGCGCACCAAGGTCGCGGCGGCCGCGCTCGGCACCGTCGCCGCCCAGCTCGTCGACGGGTTCGCGGAACATCACGGCGTCGAGCCGGGCCGGCTGTGGGCGATCGTCGCCGCCGGGCTGCGTGCCGTCCCCGAGCTGATGACCGAGCCACTTGCGGTCAAGGCGACCACTGCCATGCGTCTCGCCGCCGACCCGCTCGACGACATCTGGACCCACCAGCCCAACCCCATGGCGGTGTACGCATGACCTCCAGCCTGACCACCGGCCGCCTCGCCGCGGCCGCCGCGCACACCCAGGCGGCGCTCGCCGTCCACGCGCCGCACCTGGTCGCCGGCTTCCTCGACCATCTGCCCCACGCGGCGGACACGGTCGGGCGAAGACTCCGGGGCGCGCTCGCCCGCGAGGGCCTGACCAGCGCCGACGACCGGGACGCGACGCGGCACGCGTTCCACCGGGTGGAGTTCGCGCGCTCCGGCGTCGCCGACCCGGTGGAGCTGCTCGGCGATCTGGACGCGCCCGGGTTCGCCGCCGAGATCCGCAACGCGGTGATCAATCTGGCGATCGCGCTCGCCCGGCCCGGGCCGTCGCGCGGCACCGACGCCGACGAGGCCGCGATCGCCGGGGAACGGCTGGCCATTTCCGGTCACAACCTGCACCCCTGCGGCCGTACCCGCCTGGGGTGGGACACCTGTGACGTCCTCGAGCACGATCTCGAAGCCGGCCACACCACCGTCCGATTCATCGCGGTGCGCGATGCGGCGCACGTCGGCGAGGATCTGAGCGGGTTATATCCGGACATTTCCGCTCTGCCCGCCGGCTATCGCGCCCAGCCCGTCCACGCGTGGCAGCACACCCTCGTCCTGGACCGCTACCGGCACCTGTTCGCCGACGGCACCCTGCGCCCGCTCGACGGCGAGCTGGACGCGATCCCCACCGCCGCCCTGCGCACCCTGCTGCTGCCCGCGGCCGCCGACGGCACCCGCCAATACCTCAAGGTCTCCCTCGACATCCAGGTCACCTCGACCCGGCGCAGCATCTCGGTCGCCAGCACCCGCAACGGCCCCGCCGTCTCCACCCTGCTGCACCGCCTCGCCGCCGGCGAGCCCACCCTGCTGCTGATGGCCGAGACCGCCGGCGCCGCCGTCCCGTCCGGCTCCGGCCGCGACCTGTCCGCGATCCTGCGCGACGGCCTGACCGGCCGCCTCTCGCCCGGCGAGGAGGCGATCGCGGGCAGCGCCCTGCCCTACCGCATGCGCGAGCTGATCAACCGGTACGGCGGCGGCCCCGCCGCCTGGCTGACCGATTACGCCCAGCTGCTGCTCCCGCCGCTGCTGCGCCTGGCCACACACGGCGTCGCCCTCGAAGCCCACCTGCAGAACTGCCTGCCCACCTTCGTCGACGGCCGCCCGCACCGGCTCGCCCTGCGCGACTTCGCCGGCCTGCGCCTGCACCTGCCCCGCCTCGCCGCCGCCGGCCACCACGTCGACCTGTGGCCGGGATCGGTCGTCGGCACCACCGACCCCGCGGTGATGCGCGCCAAGCTCGGCTACACCGCGTTCCAGGCCCACCTCGGCGAGATCGTCCTGCACCTCGACCTCGACGAACGCGCCGCCTGGCGGATCATCCGGGACGTCGTCGACGAGACCTACGACGGTCTCGACTCGCCCGAGGCGCGCGAGGACCACGCCGCGTTCACCGCGCCGACCGTGCCGCACAAGGCGCTCGTGCGCATGCGCCTCGCCGACAACGGCGACATCTACCTCCCGGTGGAGAACCCGCTGCATGGCTGAGCTGCCGAAACACATCGCCGACGCGCTGCGCCACCTGGCGACGCCGGCCTGCGCCTACGTCTACGACACCGGGGCGCTGCGCACGGCAGTCTCCCGGCTGCGGGCCGCTTTACCACCGAAAACCACGATTCTGTACGCCGTGAAGGCCAACGGGCACCCCGACGTCGTACAGACGCTCGCCTCCGCCTGTGACGGTCTCGAAGTGGCGTCCGGCGGCGAACTGGACCTCGCC
>KL571419.1:6601-7561 GCA_000715855.1 Actinoplanes liguriensis | reverse complement strand
AGATGTGTATAAGAGACAGCCCACCCCGTTCGGCATCGACGAGACCCAGCTCGAATCCGTCCTCACGAGCCTGCCGGCCGGCCTGAACGTCATCGGCTTCCACCTGCACGCCGTCTCCAACAACCTCGACGGGGCGGCCCAAGCCACGTTCCTGCGCGACGCGATCACCTGGTCGATCAAGACCGCTTCGGCGTACGGCGTGAATCTGCGAGTCGTCAACGCGGGCGGCGGCCTCGGCGTCGACCACACGTCGACCACCTCGATCGACCTGGCCCCGCTGTCCCGGGTCAGCGTGCCCGACGGCATCGAGCTGATCCTCGAACCGGGCCGTTTCCTGGCCGCCGACGCCGGCTACTACGCCGCCGAGGTGCTCGACCTGAAAACCACGCACGGGCGCACGTTCGCCGTCCTGCGCGGCGGCACCCACCACTTCCGGCTCCCCGCCGCGTGGGGCTACAGCCACCCGTTCACGATCCTGCCGATCGACACCTGGGACCGCCCCTACACCCGCCCGTCCGTGACGAACACCCCGGTCGACGCCGTCGGCGAGCTCTGCACCCCGCGCGACGTCCTCACCCGCGCCCAGCCCGTCGACCGTCTCCGCGTCGGCGACCTGCTCGTCTTCGCCCGCACCGGCGCCTACGCCTGGGACATCTCCCACCACGACTTCCTGCGCCACCCCGCCCCGCAGTTCATCGTGCTCTGACATCCCCACCGTCCCGGAGGCCGGGCACTGGCCCACACTCCGTCAGCCGGGTTCAGCCGCGATCATCCCGTCAGCCGGGTTTCACGCCGCGATCGTCGACGCCTGCCGGGGTCACGCCGCGATCGTCGACGCCAGCTCCTCGGCCAGCGCGAGGACGGCCGTTGCTTTCTCGACCTTGTACTCCTTCTCCTCCCCGGCGACGGTCTCGGCCAGCAGCGGGACGTCGCCGCCGGCCACCCGCAGCAACGCCACCG
>KL571419.1:4736-6466 GCA_000715855.1 Actinoplanes liguriensis | reverse complement strand
GCCTTGCCAGCCCGCTCAGAGATGTGTATAAGAGACAGAGATACTGCCAGGTCAGCTCCCGCACGAACTCCTGATACACCGCCAGATCGATGTCATACACGTCCCACCCCAGGTCGTCGATGCCGTGCGGCCGCTGCGCGAGCACGGTCATCGCCCCCGCCGTCTGATAGAACAGCTGCGCGGCCGTCGTCGCCGGATTCCACACCGACACGCCACCCACCCGAAAGTACTGACTCATCCACTCCCCGTCCTTTTCCTGCAACGGCCAGAACCGTCATGGCGTCGGCCTCGCAACCGTGCGACCTGATTTTCCGATAAACAAATTTATGATGACGGCACGGCGCTCAACCCATCGCTGAAGAATGACTCGACAACATTTGCGGTGGACCACGAACACCCTCAGCAATAGATCTCATCCCGATGCGACAATTGCCTTCTTCAGGCGGACCACCGCCCGGCGACCACAGTAAACCCGGCGCCGTCTCACCTGGCCTAGTGCCACCTGGACCACCATCACACACCAGACCACTAAACGGTAGACAGCCCAGCGCGCCCACGCACAGGCGCAAGCCGAGCCAGGCCGGACGCGTCGATCGGGGCCGGGTTGCCCGACTGCCACAGGCGCAGGAGCTGCCGTCGGACAAGGCGCAGAAGCAGCCTCCTGATGAGGCGCATAATTCCGCGCCGCAGCACGGTCCCGCATTCGCGCGACCTCCGACCGACTGAACAACGACAACTGCGCCACCCCAAAATCATCCCACCCCAGGAAAGCCAGGTGTAAGCCTCAGGAAGCGCTAATGGTTCTGTAGCTGAGATTGAACGCCGGATGTCGCTCCCAGTGAGCGCCACCCCTTTCGAGGTGGTGTCCGTATCGGTGGGTTTGAGCGCCAGTCGCGGAGCTCGAGTCGTAAGAGATCAGTCGAACCAGGCGACCAGCCGTACGCCTTCGTCGCCGAAGCGATGCGCCAGCGTCCGCATGACGGCGAAGACGTGTTCCCATCCGGTTCCGGGTCCGAGCACGTCGTGTCGGGAGATGGCGGGCTTGTACTGGAACATGGTCTTGCGTTTCCCCAGCATGCCGTCGTGCCTCCCAGCTTCGTCTTGCCACCAGGTGCCATAGGGAGTGTCAGCCGGTGCTCCGCTGATCGGGGGCAGGCCGTACTCGGCGATGAGCTCGTTCGGCCATTGATCGTCGATGCGGCATTGCACCCAGATTCCGTCGCCGGGGCTGTCACCGAAGCCGAGAATGCCGCGAGCCGGGAGCCGGACCGTCATGTCGAGGTCGCGCAGTTCGAGCCAGGAGATCCAGGTGCTGCCGTGGACTGCTCGGTCGGCCCGAGCGAGGTACTCGTAGTCCTTGCGGACTGTCTCGGAGACGTCGGTGGGCAGCCCGCGGCCTTCGGCAATCGGCTCCCAGCCGGCCCAGTTGCGTTCGCCGAACAGGCATCCGTAGCCGTCGTAGCCGTCGCGTAGGACGGGATAGAGGCTATTCATGCATTCAAGCCACGGGCGCTCCTGGTCCGGCCAGACGGCGTTGAATGGTTCGCGGACCTCGATCACGCCATAGATATCGGTTCCCACGCGGAGAGATCATAGGTCTTCTTGATCTTGTGGCTGCCGGTTGACCTCGGATCTGCTGCCGAGTTTGAGCGCCACTGGAACGGATCCCGATCGGGCGGATTCGATGTCAGCGAGCTTCAGCACCACTGCTGTCTCTTATACACATCTCT
>KL571419.1:2161-4534 GCA_000715855.1 Actinoplanes liguriensis | reverse complement strand
TCGCGGCGATCCGCAGGGACTCGCGGGCAGCGCCGCACTCGGATGACAGCCTGCGCCGCCGACGTCCCACAGGTGGACTCGTTCGAGCAGTTCAACGCCATGGTCGACGCATGGGACGCCGACGACGCCCGTCGTATTTGCACCCGCCCACACACCCCTCGGCGAGCAACCGCGGCTGGCGCCGCTGCCGGACGAGGCGTTCGAGACCGGCAGCTGGTTGACCCCGCGCGTCGACCGGTTCAGCCAGGTCACCGTCCGCACCAACCGCTACTCCGTGCCGGTTCGCATGGTCGGCCGACGGGTTCGGGTCCAGCTGCACGCTTCTGACCTCGTGGTCTACGACGGCCGCAGCCCGGTGGCCCGACACGAACGGCTGATGGCCAAGTCCCGATCCCGCCTCGACCTCGACCACTACCTGGAAGCTCTACTCCGCAAACCCGGCGCCCTTCCGGGCGCCACCGCGTTGGAGCAGGCACCCGCGGCGGGCAAGTTCACGCCGGTGCACGACGCCTGGTGGGAAGCCGTCCGCCGGGCCCACGGCGACGCCGGAGGAAGTGGGCCGACGGCCTCCCCTACCGCAGACAAGGCGCATGCCGCATCTGAAACCCATCACCGTGCGCGAGCGACGTATGGGCCGACAACACCTGCCCGAATGATCTGCAGAGACGTCAGTCTTCCGGTAGGTCGATCCGATCGTCCAGCGCACTGAGTCGGCGTCGGAAGGCCGCCGCGTCCCTCGGCGGCAGCACGTGCAGGACTCGCTCCAGGAGCGCCCGGCTGTCCCGTGGATCAGGGCAACAGCCCAAATGACCGTAGTGGAGCCGGTCCGCCCGCTCCGCCACCGAGGCGTGGGCGAACTCCTTCCACGCTTTCAACGCCGCCGCAACGGCCCCGGGATCGAAGTCGGTTCGTTCGAAGCGGGCGATCTGCGCGACCCCTCGCGCCGACACACCGTCGATGACGGCGATCCGCACTCCAAGCGCCCGCTGTCGAGGCAGGCCGGCGCGGACGCGCCCTGCTGACTTACGCGCCATTGCTCCCAAAGGTGTTCATCACGCCGCCGATTCTTACACGGGCCCCGTCACCGGTCGAGGCCGTTATCGCATAGCGTTCGGAGCGATGACGATCACCGAACTGAGTACCGGGCGCCTCCTGCTGCGCCAGTGGCGCCCCGACGATCTGGAGGCCTGGGCCGCGATGAACGCCGACCCCCAGGTCCGCGAGTTCTGGCCGAATCTGCTCACCCGCGACGAGGCCGCCGCCAGCCTGGAGCACTTCCGCGACGACCTGGAGCGGCGCGGCTGGGGGTGGTGGGCGATCGAGGTGTCCGCCACCGGCGAGTTCATCGGCATGGCCGGGCTCGATCCGGTCGACGACGACGCCCCGGTGACCGGTGTCGAGGCGGGCTGGCGGCTCGCCCGCGCCGCGTGGGGTCACGGATATGCGACCGAGGCCGCCCACGCCGTACTGACATTCGGGTTTCAGACCCTGCAGTTGCTGGAGATCCTGGCGATCGCGGTGGCCGGGAACGAGCGGTCCCGCGCCCTCATGCGCCGCCTCGGGATGACGCACGACCCGGCCGAGGACTTCGACGACTTGAGCATGCCGCCCGGCCCACTGCGGCGCAGTGTCGTCTACCGTCTCACCGCCGATCGAATGTCTCCACCGCCGTTCGATAACCGGCCGGACCGTGCTCCGGATTCATCAGCAGCGTGAAATCCGGCAGGGCGCCCGGCAATGGGTCACCCCGGCTGTCCTGCATGCCCGGCTCGGCGGTCCAGTCGACGATGGAGACGATCACCTGCCAGCGCCCGGGCGGCAACGGGACGTGCAGGTGCGGGCCGGGCCGCGCGCCGGCGTGCTCGATGCCGCTCAGGATCGCCCCGTCGGTGGCGACGAACAGATACGGCTCGGAGGTGACGACGACGTACTCGCGTTCACGGGCGGTCAGTTCGGCGGGCAGGGCAACCGTTCCGATCCGTACCAGAAATTGAAATGCGCCGTCGCTGTGAATGTGGATCGGAACGAGGACCCCGGCCCGGATGTGCCGGAAGAGGTCATGGTCCTCCAGGAGCTCGGCCTCCCAGGTCCCGTAGTCGACCACGCCCCGGAACGCGGGCGGCGACCAGATGCCGAACATGCCGGCGCCGGTCATCACCGTTTCCGAGAATTCCACACCTTCCTCTCTACCTAATCCCGACTGCCCACGCCTCGTGTTCCGCTGAGCGCGGCAAACCAGCTGTGCCCGTCATCGAGCCACCGATCCAGACGGAGGCCGCCTCCGGCCAGTTCTGTGCGCAGTTCCGATTCGATGATCCGGTACGCGGTGAATCGTTGTTTCCAAAGACCGGATTCGATCTCTTATACACATCT
>KL571419.1:0-1925 GCA_000715855.1 Actinoplanes liguriensis | reverse complement strand
GTCCCGCACGAGTCGCAGCCGGCCGCGCACCGGCCCGAGCCGTCCCTCCCGTTCGCGATCGCGGACGAGTTCGCCGAACCAGGACGGCGGCAGCCACTGCCCAACCAGGACGCCGCCAGGCACGAGGTGGCGGGCGCAGACATCCACGAACACCCGGCGCCGGTCCGCGTCGACGGTGCTGAGCAGGTTCGCCGCGAGCAGGACCACGTCGAACCGCTCCCCCAGCCGCAGCTCCTCGATCCGGGCGTGCACCGGGGTGACACCGCGCAGGTGGCTGAGCATCGCCGCGGACTCGTCGACACCGGTGACGTCGTGCCCCTCGGCGGCCAGAGCGCCGGCGAGCCGCCCGGTGCCGCAGCCGAGCTCCAGGATCCGCGAGGCGGCCGGGATCGCCCGGTGGATCAGGCCGGGCTCGCCGTTGGCCGGCAGTTGGCGATAGACCTCGATCGGGCAGCCGTCCGGCGTCACTTCCGTCATGCGTTCAGCGTGCCGCACAACCCCTAGAGCATCCTAGGATTCTAGGCGGCTAGCTCTGCCCCAGGGGCCGACCGATAGGTTGGCGGCCGGACCACATCGGACCCGACGCAAGGGAGCGCTGGACCATGGACGCGATCACACTCGCCACGCTGGACGCGGACGCGGGCCTGGACGACCTCGAGCCGCTGCGCGCGCTCATCGGCGGTGCACGCGTCGTCGGGATCGGTGAGTCCGCGCACAACGTGCGGGAATATCAGCAGGTCAGACATCGGCTGGTGCGGTTCCTGGTGGAGCGGATGGGCTTCTCGACCGTCGCCTTGGAGTCCGGGTTCAGCGAGGGTCTCGCGGTCGACCGGTGGGTGCGCGGCGCCGAGCAGGGTGACGTCGCCGAGGTCGCGGAGCGCGGGCTGACCTACGGGTTCGGCGCCACCGCGGAGACCCGGCGGCTGCTGTCCTGGCTGCGGGAGCACGGGTCCACCCGGTTCGCGGGGCTGGACCTGCCGGCCGACCTGGGCTCGCTGCTGCCGGTCGTGGAGGGAGTGGCGCGCTATCTCGCCGATCTGGACCCGGGCGCGTCGCACATTCTCGAACCCATGCGGACGTACGCGAAGAGCTGGGCCAGTCCATACACGATGGTGGCCTTCGCGGCGTACCGGGAGACGCCGGCCGCCGACCGGGACGCGCTGACCGTCCTGCTGTCCGAGCTGTCCGCCCGGGTCGACGCGATGCGCCCGCTCTATGTGCGGCGTGGCGGCGCGGCCGGGTTCGCCACCGCCCGGCACGAGCTGCGCCTGGCCGTCCTGCTCGATCAGATGCTGCGCGCCCAGGCCGCGGCCGTCGCCGGCTCCGGGATCGCCGCCGCGGTGAACGTCCGCGACACGGCGATGGCCGAGACCGCCCGGCACCTGCTGAACGACGGCGGCCGGCTGGTGATCTCCGCGGCGAACACCCACCTGCAGCGGATCCCGATCAGCCTGGCCGGCACGTTCGAGGTGGGCGTGCTCGGCAGTCACCTGGTCGCCGACATGGGCGACGACTATCTGTCGATCCTGGTCACCTGCGCCGGTGGCCGCACCCCGACCCGGCGGCCGGCCCCCGGCACCGAGCGCGGCGTCGAAGTGGTCACGGTCGACCTGGCCGAGCCCGCCCCGGGCAGCGTCGAGGCTCTGCTGTCGTCCGGCGCGACGCAACCCCGGATCACCGATCTCCGTCCGCTGCGCGGCACCACGGACGGCCCGCAGCGTTTCCGCAATCTCGACAACTACCAGGAGCTGCCCGTGGCGGAAGCCTTCGATCTGGCGGTCCTCGTCCCCGAGATCGGGTAGGCCGCGCCGGTCTTCGTAGACCGCTGCGGTGAGCGGGCCTCCCGCGGCGGATGATCGCCGGCAAGCCGGGCCCGCGCGGCAGGCTGACCCGGCGCGGCATGCGCCTCAACGGCCGGGCCACAC
>KL571418.1:41247-42398 GCA_000715855.1 Actinoplanes liguriensis | reverse complement strand
CGTGGGACCGGTGGTACGGGTGGCGGAGTGGGCGGCGGGGCAGGATGGTCGGTGATGACGGACTGTGGCCGCGTTGTGCCGGACGGTGGAAATTCGGATATTCCTGCATGATTCACAGTTGGCAGCGCAGCCAGCACGCCCGCCGACAGGGCATCATGCTTCCGTGCGACCTTCCCCGAAGTGGCTATTGACGTTGGCGGCCGTGATCGTCCTCGGAGGTGTGGCCTTGCTCGCGAAGGGCGTTATCGGCAGCGAGGGCGCCGCCGCCACCTTCCTGACCGGCAACACGTCCTCGCCGTCGCCGACCGGCCCGAGCCCGGAGGAGCTGGCGAAGGCCGCCCGGGCGAAGCAGGTCAAGGCGCTGGACGCCGCGCTGAAGAAGTATGCGGCGACGGTCCCCGAGTTCTCGGTCGCGGTTCTCGACAAGAAGACCGGCGAGACGTACAGCTTCCGCGGCGACGAGAAGTACGAGACCGCCAGCGTCGTCAAGGTGCAGGTGCTCGCCTGTCTGCTGCTGACCGCGCAGGACGAGAAGCGCAAGCTCACCTCGACCGAGGACGCCAACGCGAAGAACATGATCCGCAACAGTGACAACGACTCCACGACGGCGCTGTTCAAGAGCCTGGGCAGGCAGTCCGCGATCCAGAGTTGCGACAAACGGCTGGGACTGACCGGCACCACCGTGAACAGCTCGTGGGGCCTGACCAGGACCACGGTCAAGGACCAGGTGAAGCTGCTCTCCCAGTTGGTCTCCAGCGAGAGTCCGATCGCCGCGAAGGGCCGGGAGTACGCGCACACCCTGATGAGCACGGTCAACGAGACCCAGCAGTGGGGTGTCCCGGCCGTGGCGAAGGAGGGTGAGGAGTTCACCGTGAAGAACGGCTGGCTGTCCCGTTCCACCGAGGGCGGCCTGTGGATCGTCAACTCGGTCGGGCGGATCACCGGCGACGACGTGGACGTGTCGATCGCGGTGCTCTCGCACGGGCACAAGACGCAGGAGGCCGGTGAAGCGGTGATCGAGAAGGCCGTGAAGACGACCCGCACCTACCTCAAGTACTAGCGCGGCGTTTGTTCCACCAGCCGACCGCCTGGTTGACGACGAGGATCAGGACGACCGCGGCGACGATGCCCTGCCACGGCTTGGGGAAGAT
>KL571418.1:40115-41043 GCA_000715855.1 Actinoplanes liguriensis | reverse complement strand
CCACCCCGATCGCGGCGTAGACGGCCGCCCACAGGGCGCAGGCCGGCAGGTTGGCGGTCACGAACGTGCGCCAGGACAGCCCGGCGAAGGCGGCCGCGAGCAGCACCGGGACGCGGCCGCCGGGGATCAGGCGGGACACCAGGAGCACCTGGATCTCGTGGGCCTTCAACCGGTCCTTGACCGAGGCCAGGTGCTCCTCGTCGCGCAGCCAGCGCAGCCGCCGGGCGAGTTGCTCGCCGCCGAGCCGGCACATCGCGTACATCGCCAGGTCGCCGACGTAGGCACCGGCCGCGCCGGCCGCGATCACCAGGACGATCGTCACCGGGTGGTGCTCGTGGAAGGCGAGCGCCGCGCCGCTGCTCACCGCCGCCCCGGTCGGCACGACCGGAATGATCGCCCCGAAGCAGACCACCGCGAAGAGCCAGGCCAGCGCTCCGAGAGTCGCGATCACGCGGCCGGTCCCAGGGTCAGCGTCTCGCCCTGCGCCAGCACCCGGACCCGGGCGTCCGGCGAGGTGCGCGCGGCCAGGTCGGCGAACTCGCGGCCCGGCTCGGCGAACATGTGCTGCCGCACCCGGCCCATCCCGATCGGCCACAGCGTGCCGTAGTGCACCGGCACCGCCCAGGACGCCTTCACCCGGCGCAGCGCCTCGGCGCCGTCGGCCGGGTCGAGGTGCCCGTGCGCCCCGAGCGTCGGGCCCCAGCCGCCGACCGGGATGAGCGCCAGGTCGAGCGGACCGAGGCCGTGCATCTCGTCGAAGAGGCCGGTGTCCCCGGCGTACCACGTCCGGGCATTGCCCTCGACGAGGAAGCCGATGGCGGCGGCCTTCTCCCGGGACCACGGACCACGTCCGCCGTCGTGCCGCGCGGGGACGGCGCGCACGCGGACCGCGCCGACCTCGACCTCGTCTCTTATACACATCTCTGAG
>KL571418.1:37499-39954 GCA_000715855.1 Actinoplanes liguriensis | reverse complement strand
GATGTGTATAAGAGACAGGAAGGCGGCTGCGCCGCGAGGAACGATCAACAGCGGATTTCCCGGTACGGCCTTGAGCGAGCCGACATGGAAATGATCGGCGTGCAGGTGCGAGAGCAGGATCGCGTCCGGAGCGCCGGGCAACCGTGGGGACGGGCCGGCCATCCGCCGCAGGTGCGCGAGGCGATCGGTGAGCACCGGGTCGGTGAGCAGCGTGACACCGGAGTCGGCGAGCCAGACGGTGCTGTGCCCCCACCAGGTGACCGATGTCGTGCTCACCGGCTCACGGTACCCAGGCGCCGCAGCACCTGTCCGCACCGCATCGCGTACGCCCGCTGGGCCAGCACCGCGAAGGGCCCGGCGAACCGCATCAGGGCGCCGGCCGGGCGGCTGAACGCGGTGGCCGCGAACCACACGTCGCCGTGCTCGTCGCGTTCGACGACGAACGCCTCCTCGCCGGTCGCGGGGTGGCCGGGCAGCGTTCCGTACCCGAATCCGATCTTGTCGTCCTCCTGGGTGGTCCAGACCACCTCGCAGGGGGCGCTGACCGGACCGAGGCCGATGGTGAGCCGCACGCCGGGCGCGGCCCGCTGCGCGTCGGTGCGGACCTTCGCGCCGGTCGCCCGGTGCATCCGGAAGGTGAGGACGGCCTCGCCGGCGGTGGCGAAGACCGCCTCGCCGGAGCCGATCCGGGTTCGATGGCGCAGGTGGCGGTAGCCGTCCGGCAGTTGTCCGGTGCGGGTCAGGCCGATCTCGGGGTACGTCAAGTGGGTCACCCGGGAAAGTGTGCCCTTCCCGGTGCCGATTGATTCCTGAGTCGCACCTGTGACGTTGCTCGGGCAAACTGTGGCCGTGACAGGACCTCGTTCGGCCGTTGTGGTGAACCCCGCCAAGGTGACCGATCTCGATCAACTCCGGAGGACCCTGCGGAGCACCCTGACGAAGGCCGGCTGGCCGGAGCCCGAGTGGTACGAGACGACCCCCGAGGACCCGGGCCGCGGCCAGGCGAAGAGGGCTGTCGCGGAGGGCGCCGAGCTGGTCTTCGCGTGCGGTGGCGACGGCACGGTGACCGCCGTGGTGACCGCGCTGACCGGCACCGGCGTGGCGCTCGCGGTGCTGCCCGCCGGCACCGGGAACCTGCTCGCGGCGAACCTGGGGCTGGGCACCGACCCGGCGGCCGCCGCCGGATCGACGTCGGCGTGATCGGTGACCAGTGCTTCGTGGTGATGGCCGGGATGGGCTTCGACGCGATGATGCTGCAGGACACGTCGGAGCGAGCGAAGAAGCACATCGGCTGGCCGGCGTACCTGTTCGGGGCCGCGAAGCACCTGCTGGACAGGCCGATGCGGGTGCGGATCCGGCTCGACGGCGGCGCCCCGATGCCGCGCCGCCCGCAGACCGTGATCGTCGGCAACGTGGGCCGGCTGCAGGGCGGGGTGCGGCTGCTCAAGCGGGCGGTGCCGGACGACGGGCGGCTGAACGTGGCGATCGTGAGTCCGAACAACCTGTTCCACTGGGCCTGGCTGATCGCCGCGGTGGCCAGCCGGCGCGAGCGTGTGCCACGGATGGAGACGTTCACCGCGTCCCGGGTGGAGATCTACAGCAATCACGCGCAGCCCCGGCAGCTCGACGGCGATCTCATCGCTCCCGGAAAGGCCATGAAGATTTCCGTACGTCATAAGGCTCTTCTGCTCTGTGTGCCGCAACCGGATGCGGATCCGGACCTGGCCTACGACGCCCGCGCCGTCGCGAAGCGCGCTGAACAGCGGTGAGCAGCACCGAACCGGTCCCCGAGACCAGAACGATGTCCGGGGACGAGCTCTCGGCCGACGACGCGTATCTCGCGCTGCGCAACTACGGCGGGTGGCCGCTGCTGCGGGACGCGTTCATCCGCTTCCGCTACGGCGACGGCTTCAGCCACTCGCGGGCCTTCGCGCTGCAGCTCTGCCTGGCGATCGTGCCGTTCCTGATCGCCCTCTCCGGTCTCGCCACCGACCTGGGCGTGGAGGCCGGCGGCGAGGTGGTGGCGGACACCGTCATCGCGCTCACCCCGGGCGCCAGCGAGCCGGTGGTCCGCGAGCTGCTGATGGACGACGACCGCACCGAGGACGCCGGCGAGGTGGCCCTGGTGCTCGGTCTGATCACCGGGCTGATCGCGCTGACCACCGCGATGGCCCAGGTCGAGCGCGGCGCCAACCGCATCTACGGCGTCGAGCGGGACCGGCCGGCGCTGCACAAGTACACCCGGGCCACGGTGCTCGCGTTCACCGCCGGGCTGCCGGCGCTCTTCGGCTTCCTGATCCTGGTCGCCGGTAGAGCCGCCGGCGAGTCCGCCGAGAATCGCTTCCACATAGCCGGCTGGCTCCGGGTCGGCTGGGACGTGGTGCGCTGGCCGCTGAGCCTGGTCCTGATCGTCTTCGCGGTCGGCGCGCTGTTCCGGCACTGTCTCTTATACACA
>KL571418.1:36707-37276 GCA_000715855.1 Actinoplanes liguriensis | reverse complement strand
TGTGTATAAGAGACAGGGTGGCGACCGTGCTGTGGTGGGCGGCGAGCCTGCTGCTGGCCGGGTACGTGCGGGTCAGCGGCAGCTTCGGGGCGACCTACGGCCCGCTCACCGCGATGATGGCGCTGCTGCTCTGGGCGAACCTGACCGGCCTCGCGTTCTTCCTGGGCCTGGCGTTCGCCGCACAGCTGGAGGCCCGCCGGGTCGGGGCCAGGCCGGCCCAGCCGGACCAGTGGGAACCGGCACGGGAGGTACCCGCCCAGCGCACGGCCGGTGTACCCACCGACTCCACGGGGTAAGAAACGCGGCACCCCCGACCACCTTGGGAGCGTGCTGTGTCGTCTGACAATCGCCTCGTGGAACGAACCGGCTGGGCGCCGGTCCGGCACTTCGCCGGACGCAGCGTCCTCGGCCTGCTGGCGGTGATCGCCGTCGGCCTCGGGTTCGCCGCGTTGCTGCTGCTGGTCCGGTTCCACTGGACACCGCTGCAGGACCTGGACCACTCCGTCGCCGAGGGCCTGAACCGTCAGGTCGCCGGCTCGGACACCACGGTCAAGGTGCTGCAGCAGATC
>KL571418.1:34461-36499 GCA_000715855.1 Actinoplanes liguriensis | reverse complement strand
GGCCTACCTCGTGGTCACCGGGATCGGCGCGATGATCCTCGACCCGTCGCTGAAGGTGCTGGTCGGCCGGGTGCGTCCGGTGGTGGAATCGCCCGTCGCGCACGCCCCGGGGAACAGCTTCCCGAGCGGGCACGCGCTCGGCTCGATGATCGTCTACGGGATGCTCGCACTGGTGCTCCTTCCGGGCGTACGGCGGAAATGGCGTCCTTTGTTCCTCGGTCTGATCGGGCTGATCGTGGCGCTGATCGGGTTCAGCAGGATCGCGCTCGGCGTGCACTTCCTCTCCGACGTGCTCGCCGGGTGGCTGCTCGGCATCGCATGGATCAGCACGACCGCGTACGCGTTCCGGGTCTGGCGCCGCGAGACCGGCCACGAGCCGTCCCGGACCACCCGGGACGGACTGGAGCCGGAGGCCGCCCCCGACCTGGAGCTCGCGCCGGCCGAGCGGGCGGTGCTGCCGCACCCGTGGGTCAAGGGCGCGGAGCTCCTGGTCGGCTGGGTGCTCACGTTCGGCCTGCTCTATGTGGTCGGCTCCACGTTCACCCGGTGGAACCCGGCCTGGGACGACGGCTTCTGCCGCTGGCTGCAGACGTTCCGCACGCCGGATCTCGATCACGTGAGCTGGCTGTGGAGCAAGGCCGGTGACACGCACGCGATCCTCGCCGTCTCGCTGGTCGTCTGCCCGCTCGCGCTCGCCCTGTGGCGGCAGTGGCGGCCGGTCCTTTTCCTGGTGCTGGCCATGGTCGGCGAGCTCACCCTGTTCCTGACGAGCGCGGCCGCCGTCGGTCGTCCCCGGCCGGGCGTCGAGCAGCTGGACGGGCAGATGCCCACCTCGTCGTTCCCGTCCGGGCACATCGCCGCCACCATCTGCCTGTGGACCGCGATCGCGATCGTCGTGATGGCCCGGGTGCGCGGGCCGTGGCGGTGGGTGTTCCCGGCGCTGGCGGTGCTGATGCCGCTCGGTGTGGCGGTGTCCCGGATGTACCGTGGCATGCACCACCCGACCGACGTGTTCGGCGCCTGCCTGCTCGCGGCCGCCTGGCTGTCGGTGCTGTGGTGGGTCGTCCGGCCGAACGCGCACGCGGTCACCGCCGCCGAGGCGGCCGTGGAGAACCGGCAGCTGGTGGTCGCGTGACGCGCTTCATGACCTGGAACATCAAGACCGGCGGAGTCGACCGCGGGCAGCGCTTCCGGCTGCCGGCGATCGCCGAGGTGATCGCCGCCGAGAAACCGGACATCCTCGCCCTGCAAGAACTGCGGGACTTCTCCCGGCACGACGGGCGGCGGATGAACGAGCTGGCCGGGGCGGTCGGGATGACCGCCCACCTGGCCCGGTCGATGATCGGGATGCCGGTTGCGGTGCTGGTCCGGGACCCGCTGCGGATGACCCACACGGCGAGCGTCACCTGGCGGCTGCACCATGCGGCGGCCATCGCCGTGATCGCGACCGGATCCGGGCCGCTCACGGTGGTCAGCGCGCACCTGAACCCGTTCTCGCCGTACCGCCGGATGCGGGAGGCCCGCTGGCTGGCCGCCCACTACGTGCGGCCGGACTCGCGGACCGTGGTCGCCGGTGACCTGAACGGCCTCGACCCGGCCGGCGACCACACCGAGGCACTCGCCAGCCAGCACCCGCTGTTCCGCAAACGGCATCTGCACCGCGACGGGACCGTCGACACCCGGGCGGTCGCGGCGTTCGGCCTCGTCGACCTGTGGCGGACGGCCGGTGGCGGCGACGGGCGGACCGTGCCGACGACCCAGGGCGGCGGGCGCGAGTTCGGCGGCATGCGCCTGGACTACGTGCTGGCCACGGAGTCGGTGGCCGAGCACGCCCACGACATGCGGGTGATCCGGGGCGGCCCGGCCGAGCACGCCTCCGACCACTACCCCGTCCGCGTCGACCTCTGAACGGCCGGCGCTGAGGGTTCGTTCTCGGGTGTTTTTCGACCGTGAGTGCCAGCCGGGGGCCGCGAGGTGCGCTGGGGGTGGGCTTGAGGCGCGGCTCGGGGGTTCGGCTGGTTCTCACTGTGGTTATTCG
>KL571418.1:33848-34247 GCA_000715855.1 Actinoplanes liguriensis | reverse complement strand
GTTATTCGTGCCTCATAACCACAGTGAGAACCAGCCGGGGTGGGGTGCGGCGCGGGGGTAGCTGGAGCACGGCGGTGGTCGCGCGGGCGTGCCGGGGGCGCGGGCACATGACGTACGCGCGGAGGGGGTTGATCTTAGGGTCAGGCGTCGACCGGGCGGTGCGTCGCGGGGCGCGTCGGGTGGCTGGAGTGGGCGCCGGCGACGCCCAGGTCGTAGGCCGATTCGCCGTGGACGGCCAGGTCGAGACCGCCGTGCTCGTGCTCGGGGGTGACGCGGAAGCCGATCGTGCGGTTCAGGGCGGTCGCGATCAGCCACGTCGCCGCGAAGGAGAACGCCGCCACCGTGACCGCGGCGAGCGCCTGGCGGCCGAACAGCGAGAAGCCGCCGCCGAAGAACAGG
>KL571418.1:33273-33599 GCA_000715855.1 Actinoplanes liguriensis | reverse complement strand
AGAGATGTGTATAAGAGACAGGTGGCGAGCAGACCGATCAGGATCGTGCCGAGGAAGCCGCCGACGCCGTGCACGCCTGCCACGTCGAGGGAGTCGTCCAGGCCGAGCCGGTGCTTGAGGCCGACCACCCAGCCGCACAGCGCGCCCGCGGCGACGCCGATCAGCAGGGCGCAGAACGGGTTCACCGAGCCGCACGCCGGGGTGATCGCGACCAGCCCGGCGACCGCCCCGGAGGCCGCGCCCAGCGTGGTGGCGTGGCCGTCACGCAGGCGCTCGACGAGGAGCCAGCCGGCGATCCCGGCCGCCCCGGAGACCTGGGTGTTGAA
>KL571418.1:31398-33132 GCA_000715855.1 Actinoplanes liguriensis | reverse complement strand
GTTGAAGAACGCGAGCCCCGCAGACCCGTTCGCCGCCAGCGCCGACCCGGCGTTGAAGCCGAACCAGCCGAACCAGAGCAGACCGGCGCCGAGCACGACCAGCGGCAGGCTGTGCGGCCGCATCGGCTCGGAACGGAAACCCAGTCGTTGTCCGAGAACGATCGCCAGCGCCAGGCCCGACGCACCCGAGTTGATCTCGACGACCGTGCCACCGGCC
This sequence comes from Actinoplanes liguriensis, assembly GCA_000715855.1. GTDB lineage: Bacteria > Actinomycetota > Actinomycetes > Mycobacteriales > Micromonosporaceae > Actinoplanes > Actinoplanes liguriensis. The sequence continues at coordinate 32,915 of KL571418.1, read as the reverse complement.
AGGTCGAGGATGCGCAGGTGAGCGGCGATCCAGCCGTCCGGGGTGAAGACCCAGTGCGCGATCGGCGCGTAGACCAGCGTCACCCAGATCGCCACGAAGACCACCCAGGTGCTGAACTTCGCCCGGTCCGCGATCGCACCGCTGAGCAGGGCGGCCGTGATGATCGCGAACATCATCTGGAAGGCTGCGAAGACCAGCGTCGGCGTCGAGCCGGTGAGCGAGTCCGGCCCGATCCCGGCCATCCCGGCCAGGCTCAGGTTCCCGATCAGGCCGTGCCCGGCGTCCGGCCCGAACGCCAGCGAATACCCGTAGGTCACCCAGATCACGCTGACCACGGCCAGGCATGCGAACGTCATCATCAGCATGTTCAGGGTGCTCTTGATCCGCACCATGCCGCCGTAGAAGAGCGCCAGGCCTGGGATCATCAGGAGCACCAGAGCGGCGCTGACCAGCAGCCAGGCGGTGTCTCCGGAGTTCAGCGGTGCGGGCATGCGGCCCAGCGTCACCGTGATCGGTTTCGAGACGGGCTCCCACGGGTTTCTGACGTGTTACAACCGGATCTCCAAGGTGATCTCGTCGCGGAGAGGGATGCCGTACTCCCCGATCAGCGGGATGGACGGCTTGATCGCGCGGGCGGCGGTCACCGCGTCCGGCGCGACGGCCACCATCCGGAAGCCACGGCGCTGGTAGAAGCGCAGCGCGTCCAGGTTGTCGTTGGTGGTCACCACCCAGAGCCGGGCCGGGGCGAGCTCCCGTGCCGCCTCGATCAGGGCGCTGCCCACACCGCCGCCGGGGGTGAACGCGTTCAGCGAGACGATCTCCAGGGCGTCGCCGTCCCGGTGGTACGTCAACAGGCCGGCGACCTCGCCGTCGCGTTCGGCGATCAGGGCCGGGAGGTCGGCCGCGTCGAAGGTGACGCCGTGGATCACCATGATCGGGGCGTGCCACGCATCCGTGATCAGGCGTTTCACTGTCTCGCGATCTTCGTGACCGGCACGTCGTACCCGCAGAGCAGTCATCTCGTCATCAAACCCGCATACTCGCGGCATGACGATCGAGTTTCCGTCGCCGACCCGCCCCGCCGCCGGCACCGCCGACGTCTTCACGGGCTACCTGGCGTATTTCCGCGAGACGCTGCTCGCCAAGGTCTCCGCGCTCCCCGAGGGGGAGCGGCGGACCAGCCGCCTGCCTTCCGGCTGGACGCCGGTCCAGCTCGTCAAACATCTGCGGTACGTCGAACTGCGGTGGATCGAGTGGGGATTCGAGGGAGTGGCCTTCGACGACCCGTGGGGTGACCGCAACGTCGACCGCTGGTACGTCGCCCCGGAGGAGAGCTTCACCGAGCTCGCCGAGGCGCTGCGGGCGCAGGGCGCGCACACCGACGAGGTGATCGCGGCGTCCGACCTGAGCGCGGTCGGCAAGCCCGGCCCGCGCTGGGACGGCGCCGAGCCGCCCACCCTGGAGCGGATCCTGTTCCACCTGGTCCAGGAGTACGCCCGGCATGTCGGGCACCTGGA
>KL571418.1:30658-31205 GCA_000715855.1 Actinoplanes liguriensis | reverse complement strand
GGCTGGTGCTCACCGTGGTTGTTCGTGCCTCATGACCACGGTGAGCACCAGCCGGATGCTTGCGCCGCGCTGCGAGCCGGTGCACGGCGTACCTCGCGGCGCCGCGCGCTGTGGCGCCCGGCGCATCCCCTGGCGGCGCCCGGCGGGGCGGCGGGCTGCGGGGCGGCGCGCGGCGGGGTGGGTCAGATGACGGTGTCGGTGACGACGCGGTCGCGGCCGCCGCGCTTCGCGGCGTAGAGGTTCCGGTCGGCCTGGGCGAGCAGCGACTTCACCGAGCCTCGCCCGTCCAGCGACGTGGTGACGCCGATGCTGGTGGTGACCGGGAGGCTGCCGGTGATCGGCCCCCACGCGTGCGCCCGGATGCGCAGGCGCAGGCGCTCGCAGCGGACCGCCGCATCCTCCGGGCCGACACCCGGGAAGACCAGCAGGAACTCCTCGCCGCCCATCCGCGCGGCGAGAGCCGGCCCCGGGGTCGCCTCCTGGAGCAGCTCGGCCACGTTCTGCAGGACGCTGTCCCCGGTGGCGTGCGAGAGCGTGTCGTTGACCC
>KL571418.1:28835-30406 GCA_000715855.1 Actinoplanes liguriensis | reverse complement strand
GGCCAGCCGCTCGTTGATGTAGCGACGGTTGTAGAGCCCGGTCAGCGCGTCCCGGTGGGCCATCTCGCGGAAGTGGTCGCTGGCCCGCCGGGCCTCGTTCGCCTCGAAGACGGCCTGCAGCGCACGGGCCCGGGCGTCGCGCTGCGCGGAGAGCAGAGCGGTGGTCTCGGTGTGGAAGGCGCGGTGCTCCTCGTAGGCCTCGGCGTAACGCCCGGTGGCGGCGTACAGCGCGGCCTGTTCCTCACGGATCCGGGCGCGGACCGCGGCGAGCCCGCGCTCCCCGCAGATCCGCAGGTTGGTGTCGAGGGCGGCCTGCGCCTCCGGGTAGCGCCCGGCAAGCCGGCGAGCCAGCGCCAGGGTGAGCTGGCACTCGGCGATCGCGTCACCCTCGTTCGCCGCGACCAGGTCCGCCAGGACCGGGGTGAGCAGCGCCTCGACCTCGTCGTAGTGGCCGCCCATCAGCTCGACCCGGGCCATCGTGTCCAGCTCGTTCGCGCCGAAGCGGTGGCCTGTCCGGGCCTGGATCTCGTGCATCTCGGCGACCAGCGAGCGGGCGGCCGGCTCGTCGTCGTTCTCATACGCGCTGTAGACCATGTTGTTCAGCGCCAGGATCGTCGTCTCGTGGTCGCCGCCGGCCTTCGTGAGCGCCAGGGCCTCCCGCGCGCGGCGGTCGCCCTCGGCCCGCGAACCGGACTCCTCCAGGGCCACCGACAACGACATCAGCAACTGGGCGCGCATGGTGACCGGCCAGTCCTCCCGCATGTGCGCGACGGACTGGACCGCGTGCTTCAGGCCGTCGGCGGAGTCGCCCACGTACCGGTAGAAGAGCGAGAGCTGGCGGTGCGCCCGCGCCAGCAGGTAGAACGCGTTGTGCTGCTCCGCCCAGACCCGGACCCGGTGCGCGGTCTGGCCGCCCTCACCGATCCGGCCCTCGCGCAGGTCGACCGAGGCGAGCAGCAGGTCGGCACGGTGCACGAGCTCCTCGGCGCCGAGCTCCTCGGCCCGCGCGCGGATCTCGGCGGCCGGCTCGTGCACGGTACGGAACTGGGAGTTGGGCCGGTTCTCGAGTTCCGCCACGGCGGTCTCCAGAGCACCGAGCTCGTCCAGCCCGGAGGGGACACAGTTCGCCGTCTCGGTCGTCACTGTCCCTACTTCCTGTTGTCGCCGTGACGACCAAGATTCCAGTCCCACGGGAGCAGGACGGGTCCCGGCCGGGTGCGATGTGGTTGCCACGTTCACCGGGCGGTGCAGACCGGGGCGGAGGAGACGAGCCGGCCGCCGGCGCCCTGCACGGCGACGGTGAAGCAGTAGTCCGGCTGCTCGTTGAGGTTGTAGACCTCGTAGCTGCCCGCGCCGGGGGAGAGTCGCTGGAACTCGCCCGGTGGCTGCCCGCTGCGCCCGCCGGAGATCACCACCTGACCCTTCGCCGCCGACGGGTAGGACCAGGTCAGCGACACGCTGGCGCCGTTGTCCCGCAGGACCACCCGCTCGGGGGAGCCGGCCGGGCCCGGGCCGGCGCTGAACACGGTCGGCTTGACGCTCGCCGCCGGGACGGCCTGCGGGGTGGTGGC
>KL571418.1:28102-28552 GCA_000715855.1 Actinoplanes liguriensis | reverse complement strand
CCGGGTGGCTGCCACGGCGTTGCCCGGCGGCGTTGCCCGGCGGCGGCTCGGCGGTGCGGGCGCGGGCGGCGCCGAACGGCTCGTAATCCGGCGCGCGGTGCCCGGGCAGCGGGGGCGGGGTGTCGGCGCGGGCGTGCCGGCCGGTCGGGTCACCCGGCAGGCGCAGATCGCTGAGGTAGAACGGCTGCTGATAGACCGTGCCGTTGGGGTCGGTGGTCAAATTGTCCGGCGGGGGCTGGGTGGCGTCGTCGAACGTGTCGTCCGGCGCCGGAGGGTACTTCGTGGCCGGTTTCCGGCCGCCCGGGTCGGGGACGGTGGGGCGGCGCGGGAAGGGACGGAAGCCGCCGGGCCGCAACTCGGTGTCGTCGTCGCGCCCCGGCCGGGTCATCCGCCCGCAGGTGTGCCGGCCCGAGCGCTCGCCGCCGACCAGCGCGGCAGCCTGGCGGGCCC
>KL571418.1:25345-27888 GCA_000715855.1 Actinoplanes liguriensis | reverse complement strand
CCGGCCGGCAGGTGCAACTCGCTCAGGCGCAGCGCGGTGGCCAGGTGGTCACGGGACGCGGCGTCGCGCCCGCACTCGCGCTCCATGGCGCCGAGCCGGGCCAGCATCTTGATGCCGGCGGGCGAGTCCTCACCATATTTCCGCTGGTGGCGTCGCCACGCGCCGGTCAGCCGGGCGCGGGCGGCGGCGCAGTGCCCGGCCGCGTGCTCGGCGGTGGCCAGGTCGGCCTCGGCGGCCAGCACGCGCGCCGACTCCGGATCGTCGAGGTGGGACAGCTCGCCGACCAGGTCGTGATAGACCAGGGCGGCCCGTCCGTACTGCCCGATGCGGTGCAGGACCGCGGCGTGGGTGGCGGCCGCGGCGATGGTGCGCTCGTCGCGCGCGCCGTGCAGCTGCTCCTCGGCGGCGTGGGCGAAAGCGGCCCAGAGGCGGGCGGACTGCGGGTCGCCGAGCGCGATCAGGACCCGGGCGAACAGGGCCGCGGCAACGGCGAGCTCGGCGGTGGCGCGACGGGGATCGGCATCCGCGGTGCGCAGGACGTCGGCGAGAACGGCTCGGGCGCCGGTGAGATCGCCTGCTGACGAGAGGGTCTGTGCCTGGGCGGTGAGTTCGGCGAGCGGAGGAGCCACGTACCTCATAGTGCTCGTGCGAATACCCTAGGTACAAGTATTGGGGTGTGACGGCCGGTACGAAGTGGACGGGGTAGAACATCCGCATGTCAGTCACCACGGTCAAACGCGAACTGTTGATCCGCCACCTCGAGGCGTGGGCCCCGGCGGCGCTGCACCGCGGGCGCCGGGCCATCTATCTGCACGGATACGCCGACGCGGACGCCGGCGCGAGCGCCGAGGCAGCCGTCCGGGTGCTCGCCGATCTGCCCGATCTGGCCCGTGGACGCGAGCTGTCCATGGTGGCCGTGGGTGACGACATGACGACAATCACTGCGCGGCTCGGCCAGGTTCAGCAACAGGCCGGGGCGGGGGCGGGGCTGTCGGTTCTCGCCATCGCCGCTCCCGTCGAGCTCGCGTTGCGGGCGGCCGGGGCTAAAAACGTACCCACGCTGGGTTTTCTTGATGCCGGAAGCGCGAGCGAACCGCCCGCCGTGCCCACCGTGGCGGCCCTGGCGGCCGGGAAGCCGGCCGAGGCGCTGCTGGTGCTGCCGCCCGGATCGTCCCCGGCGGCCTATCGGGACGCGGGGTTCCCGCTGATCACCGCGGCCGAGCTGGCGACCGGCGATGAACCGGGTGAGGTGGTGGTGTTCCTGACCGGTTCCGGCAAGAGCCTGGAACACTTCAAGGAGGCGCTCTGGGCGGTCGACGAGTTCGCCGGCGTGCGGCTGCGCGACCCGGGCGACCCGGAGCGGCACCTGATCGACATCTCGCTGCAGCCGCACCCCGGCCCGCTGCGCCGGGAGATCCTGGCGCACCTGGCCGAGGTGGGTGCGGCGACGGTCAGCGACCTGCGCACGTTCGCATTGACCGAGACGGTCTACCGAGCCGCGGACGCGAACCGCGTCCTGCATCTGATGCTCGACGCCGACGTGGTCACCCGCGACCCGGCGCAGGGCCGGCTCGGCGGGGACGTGCTGATCAGCGCGTCATGACCGGGACCGCGACTTGTCCTGCTTCCAGGACAGCGGGCCGGGCAGGTCGACGCGGTGCGCGCGGGTCTTGGAGTTCCACGACCAGCGGCCGATCTTGAAGCTCCAGGACGAGTAACCGTTCTCGGTGAAGTTCAGGATCAGCGGACCGAACTTCTTGCGGCTGCGGAAAACGAGGCCCATCGGAACGTCTCCTTCGGGGGGAACAACTGTGCGATGACAGCACGTTTCCCGATCAGACGTTTCGACAAACGTCAGCGCGGCTGCCAGGCGTCCGGACGCGTGGTCAGCTTGCGGACGTGGGCGGGCATCCGGCCGCTGATCAGCTCGGCCAGGCTCACCTCGTCGACCACCTCGCGGACCGCGGCACGCACCGCGACCCAGAGGTTCGGAAGATTCTCCGCGGCGCCCGTGTACTGCGTCTCCTCCGGACGGAGGCCGCGCACACCGGCGAGCGGGCCGTCGACCGCCCGCAGGATCTGGCCGATCGTCACGTCCCGCGGTGGGTGGGACAGTGTGTACCCACCCTCGGCGCCGCGCTGCGCTCGCACCACCCCGGCACGGCGGAGGTCTGCGAGCACCGCTTCTAGGAACTTGCGGGGCATTTCCTGGTCTTGGGCAATGGCCTGGGCGGACATCAGTGCCGGGTAGGCCTGCGCCAAACTGAGCGCTGCCCGGACCGCGTAGTCGCCGCGCGCGGAGATCTGCACGCGACCATTCTGCCTCGCCCCTGCATCCGGTATGCACATACCCCAGGGCTTTGTGGGAATTGACCCTCAGTCAGCGGGGAGTCGCTGTCCGGGGATGCCTCCGGGATGGTCGCCGGACCCGCCCCGGAAGTGGCCGGGACTCAGCCCGGTCTCCCGGTGGAAGAACCGCCCGAAGTTGGTCGGCTCGGCGAAGCCCAGGCTCCGGCCCACCTCGGCCACCGACAGGTCGGTGG
>KL571418.1:20620-25135 GCA_000715855.1 Actinoplanes liguriensis | reverse complement strand
CCTCGGCCACCGACAGGTCGGTGGCGGCGAGCAGCCGGCGGGCCTGGAGAGCGACGCGGTCGTCGACCACCTGTTTGGCTGTCCGGCCGGTCACCGCGAGGCTGGCCCGGGTCAGGGTGCGGACCGAGCAGCCGAGCTCGGCCGCGTAGTCCTCGACCCGGCGGCTGTGCGGATAACCGTCCTCCAGGCGGCGCCGGAACCTCTCGAAGGTGCGCCTCTCCACGTTGCCCGGATCCCCGCCGTCGCCGCCCAGCAACTGGATCCGCAACAACAGTGCGGCGAGCTGGTGGCGGAGCAGGGCGGCGGCGACCCGGCCCGGTGGACCGGCGACGTCGGCCGCGATGTGGTCGAAGGCGGCGCGGAACACCTCCGGGTCCGGCAGGACCAGTGGTGTCCGGCCCGGCCCATCCGGATCGTCCGGGAAGAGACCGGGAAGTTCCTCAGGCCCGAAGAGTCCCGGACGGAAGACGACCGACGCGACGCCTGCCGGTGGATCGCCCCGGGACACCGGGTTGTCGAAGTGGACGGCCTGGCCCGGACGCACCCAGAGGAGCGTCCCCGGCCCGGCGAGGTGTGTAGTGAAATCTACGTCGGCATGCATGGGCCCCGTGGTGGTGAGCACGAGTGCGTGAGACTCGAGCAACCCGGTGGCGGACCCCTCCGCTACCGGCAGGGCGCATGCGCCGATCCCCGCCCAGTCGGGCGGTGTGCTGGATGACGCGCGCTCGGCGCGATGAATGAGTGCTGGCATCGTGCCTGACGGTAACCGTCGATGGACGTCAACGCATCCCTTACTGCACCGACCGGGGTATTTGTCTGTTTCGTGCCTCGGTATTCGCTATACGTCCGATTCCGATTCCTTTTCGGAGATCCAGACTTTTCCCGGATAAAGGGCGACCCGTACGGACCGGCAGTGTCCGTACGGGTCGCCCTTGGCCGCGTTTGTGAAGAGACCGTCTGTCACCTACCGGCGAGCAGGCGGTTGACCGCCGCATCCACGTCCAGATGCTCTGATTCCCGTCCACGCGGCACCACTACATAGGTGCGGCGCAGGAATCGGACGAGGACGCTGCGCGGCACCTCGAACAGCGCGTTGCCGTCAGGTGACGACAACGCCAAAGCGACGAAATCCCCCCGCGGCGTGGCCCACGGCCACACCCGGACATCGCCGATACCCGCCGGCTCGTCGAGCCCGGTGACCAGCAGTTCCCTTGCGAAGGACCAGCTCACGGCTTCCCCACCGGCTGATTCCGCATGGAACAACACATGGACCGCGTACGGGTCCGCCGGGTCGTAACGCAGACTGGCGCGCACCGGCAGTGCCGTCGCGTCTGGCGCTACGAGCCGCAGCGAGGTCTCGACCTCGACGGTCGTTGGACGAATGGTACTCATGGACGAACTCCCCCCGGCACCGCTGCGAGGCTGGTGAACCCCGCGTTTCCCATACTCAGGTGATCCCTGTCATTACGCTCCGCCATACGCTGATCTCACCCAGTAGTGGGAAGACGGTTCCGAAAACCCCTCCGCACAGGACGTAAAAAGATATCTTGTCCTGTTCTGCCCATGTACTCGGTTCCGCCCGGCGTCGGGTGGTCCAGCAGTTGACTTACTCCGGTAACGTCCATTCGTCCCGGGCGGTGACGGGGCCCCGGGACACTGGGGGATGAAATGGGTGTAAAACCGGACGACAAGGCTTCCGACGTGCGTCTGCTCGACCGTATCCGTTCCAACCCCACCGGGCGGCTCGCTCTGAAGATCGGCATCGGGGTGCTCGGCGCCCTGGTGGTGGCGGTGGGGATCGTGCTCATCCCCTTCCCCGGCCCCGGATGGGCCATCGTGATCCTCGGACTGGCCATCTGGTCGGTCGAGTTCCAGTGGGCGAAGCGGCTGCTCGAGTTCACCAAACGGCACGTACTGTCCTGGACCCGCTGGATCGGCCGGCAGAGCCTCCCCGTGCGTGCCCTGATCGGCATCGCCTGCATGGTGTTCGTGGCGTTCATCGTCTACTTCGCGGTCCGCTTCAGTCTGGGCATCGACCTGATCCAGGAAGGCCGCGACTTCCTCGACAGGCAGTGAGGGGGCCGGTTTCGAGGTCGGGCCGCCGTCCGGTAGAGTTCTATCTCGTTGAGGGCGATTAGCTCAGCGGGAGAGCGCTCCGTTCACACCGGAGAGGTCACTGGTTCGATCCCAGTATCGCCCACGAGGTGCAGGGGCCGTGTGTCCGCGGAAAGCGCGGACCGCGGCCCCTCGTCATGTTTGCTCCGGGGGCCGAGCCCCCGGACGCCCCACGGTGCGGTGGTTGCGGATGGACCGCGGTGGGTGCGCTCAGAGCTGCGGTGGTTGCGGTTGACCTGCGGTGTTGCGCTTAGACCTGCGGTGGCTGCGCTTTGGCCTGCGGTGTTGCGCTTAGACCCGCGATGGCTGCCCTGGAACTGCTGTGTTGGTCTTCGAACTGCGGTGTTGCGGTTTGAACTGCGGTGGTTGGGCTGGGACCGGGGTGGTTGCTCTTAGGCCTGCGGTGTGTGCTCTTTGGGCCTTTGCTGTTGCTCGGCGGGTGGTCTTCGGTGCCGGGGTGGGTGATTGGGGAAAGCGCCTCTGGGCTGGGGTTTGGGCGTATCGTTCGGGTGGAGCTGGTGGCTGCCGGGGCAGGGGTGCGCCGGGGCCCGCGGGGTGCCGCAGGCTTGCGGTGGCGGGCCGGCACTCACGGTTGTCAGGCGTGCTGGGCGGAGCCCTCAGCGCCGGCTCGATACCGCGAGGTGCGGGACCGGGCCGGCCGTGACAGCCCTTTTGCCGTGGTGCGTGGCCGGCACTCGGTCGTCGTCAAGGGTCCGGCGAAGGAGCGCATGCGATGTCGTCCGACGCACTCAAGAAGGTGTTCACCGAGGTTCTCGGCATCGGTGCGGACACCGACTGGGACACCTTGAGATATCGGGGCGCCGAGGAGTGGGACTCGGTCGCCCACATGCAGCTCGTGGGCGAGATCGAGGCGGCCTTCGACGTCATGCTGGAGACGAGTGACGTCCTGGCGATGAGCAGCTTCACCGAAGCGGTGACGATTCTCCGGCGTCACGGGGTGAGCCTTGACTGACCTCCTGGACCTGTCCGGCAAGGTGGCGCTGGTGACCGGGTCGACGCGGGGGATCGGCTGGCGCACCGCGGAGCTCCTCGCGGCGCACGGCGCCACCGTGATCGTCAACGGCCGTACCGACGCTGTCGCGGCGCGGGCCGGCGAGCTGACGGCCAGGGATGAGCGGTCTACCAGTCGATCTTCCGGGAGCACGGGCGGCTGGACGTGCTCGTCAACAACGCCGGCATCCTCGACGACGCCCTGCTCGGGATGGTGTCCGACGAGATGATCGAGCGCTCGTTCCGGGTCAACACGTTCGGGGCCATCCACCACCTCCAGGCGGCCGCGCGCCTGATGCAACGCAACAACGAGGGATCGATCGTCAACCTGAGCTCGATCATCGGGGTGGTCGGCAATGAGGGCCAGACGGTCTACGCGGCCACCAAGTCAGCGCTGATCGGCCTCACGAAATCGGCCGCGAAGGAGCTCGCGCCACGCCGGATCCGGGTGAACGCCGTCGCGCCGGGCTTCATCGACACGGAGATGACCCGCGCGCTTCCCCCGGAGAAGTTCGAGGAGCGCTCGGCCGGCATCAAGATGGGCCGCGTCGGCACGCCGGAGGACATCGCCCGTTCCGTGCTCTTCTTCGCCTCCGACCTGTCGAGGTACGTGACCGGGCAGGTGCTGGGAGTCGACGGCGGAATGCTCGTCTGAACGCTCGTCGGAATCGAGGCCCCGTGCTCCTGCACCACGACGATGCCCGCGAGGCGCTCATCGACGCCGGCACCGGCGCGGTGGAGACCTATGCGGCGCTTCGCCGGCAGGTCCGGGCCGTCGGATCGGTGCTCGGTGGTGACCGGGCGCTGGTGTTCCTGTTCGCGGACAACTCGGTGACGACGGTCCACCGCTACCTCGGGTGCGTCGAGAACGGTCACCCGGTCGCCCTGCTCGACGCGGATCTCGCGCCGGATCTCACCGTGCGGCTCCTGGAGACGTACCGCCCGGAGGTTGTGATCCGGCCACCGGACCGGGGCACGCCGCCGCCGGACGGGTACGCCGAGGCCGCCCCGGGGGTGTGGAAGCGGCCCGGCCGGGGTGGGCGTCTCCACGACGAGCTGGCGGTCCTGATGACGACCTCGGGCAGCACCGGCAGCCCCCAGCTCGTCCGGCTGTCCCGGTCGAACGTCGTGTCCAACGCCGCGGCGATCGTCGCGTCGCTGGGCATCACCCGTGCCGAACGGGCGGTCACGTCCATGCCGTTGCACTACAGCTACGGGATGTCGGTCCTGCACTCCCATCTGGTCGCCGGCGCCGCCGTGGTGGTCGGCCGGGTGGACCTGCTCGCGCCGGGCTTCGCGGAGTCGATGTCGGCGCTCGGGGTCACCTCGATGGCGGGCGTGCCGCTGACGTACCGGACCCTGCACCGGATCGGCTTCGCGGCGATGGAC
>KL571418.1:15453-20359 GCA_000715855.1 Actinoplanes liguriensis | reverse complement strand
CTGTCTCTATGTGTATAAGAGACAGCATCTCACCACGCTGACCCAGGCCGGCGGCCGTCTCGAGGACCGCCTGGTCCGGTACTTCGGCGACCTGATGCGGGAGCGTGGTGGCCGTTTCTGCGTCATGTACGGCCAGACCGAGGCATCACCCCGGATGGCCTCGCTGGACCCGGAGCGGCTGGTGGACAAGCTGGGCTCGGCCGGGACCGCCCTGCCGGGTGGTGAGCTGCTCGTCCGTACCGAGAGCGGCGCGCCCGCACCTCCGGGCGAGGTCGGCGCCATCCACTACCGGGGGCCGAACGTGATGATGGGCTACGCGGAGAGCCGGGACGATCTGGCGCTCGGCGATGTCACCGGTGACGTCCTGGACACCGGGGACCTGGGCTTCCTCGACGAGGACGGTTTCCTCTTCGTCACCGGCCGGACCAAGCGCATCGCCAAGCTGTCCGGGGTCCGGGTCAGCCTCGACGAGGTGGAGCGGATGCTGGCCGGGCACGGTCCGGCGGGCATCGTCGCGCTCTCCGCCGACCGGCTCGGGATCTTCTGCGCGTGGGGCGGCGACCAGCAGTTCGGCGCCGCCCGCCGGGAACTCTGCCGGGCGCTGCGGGTGCCGCCGGGATCGCTGCACTTCGTTCACGTGGACGCCCTGCCCGTCCTGGCGAACGGCAAGATCGACTACCGCGCTCTCGCGGCGCGCGAGCCCGAACCGTGCGGACGGTGAATGTGAGCCTCGACGAACTGTTCGAACGCCGGCAGTACCGCCTCCAGCAGGGCGAGAAGGAGCGCCTGCTCACGGCCGAGCTCGCCGCGCTCACCGAACGGCATCGACGTGCCTGCCCCGGGTATGCGCGGATCCTGGCGACGTTTCCGCCGGCCGCCGAGGTACGGGGGATCGCCGACGTGCCGTACCTGCCGGTGGCGCTCTTCAAGACCCACCACCTGGCGAGCGTGCCCGACGAGGAGATCTTCAAGACGATGACGTCGAGCGGGACGACCGGGCAGTCCGTCAGCCGGGTGGTGCTGGACCGGGCGACGGCCGACCTGCAGGCACGGGCGCTGGCCGCGATCATGACGACGTTGCTGGGGCCCCGGCGGCTGCCGATGCTCATCGTGGAGGCGAAGCACGTGGTCGGCAGGGGTCGGCAGTTCAGCGCCCGGGTCGCCGCCGTCCTCGGGATGGCGAGCTTCGGCCGCCAGCACTTCTACGCCCTGGACGACGACATGAACCTCGACCGCCGGGGCCTGGCCGACTTCCTCGGTCGTTTCGCCGGTGAGCCGATCTTCGTCTTCGGCTCCACCTTCATGGTGTGGCAGCACCTGGTCCAGCAGCTCGCGCCGATGGAGGCGGACCTCTCGGACGCGACCCTGGTCCACGGTGGCGGATGGAAGGCGCTGCAGGCCCAGGCCGTGGACAACGCGACCTTCAAGCGGACGCTCCTCGACCTGACCGGCGTCACCCGGGTGCACAACTTCTACGGCATGGTGGAGCAGGTCGGCAGCGTGTTCCTGGAGGGCCCCGACGGCTACCTGTACCCGCCGAACTTCGCGGACGTCGTCATCCGCGACCCGGCGACGTGGGACGAAGCCCCGATGGGTCAGGCCGGGGTGATCGAGGTGGTGAGCGCCCTCCCGCGGAGCTATCCCGGGCACGCGCTGCTCACCGAGGACCTCGGCATCGTGCACGGCGTCGGCGATCCGGCCACGGGCTGGGGCGGCAGGCGGCTGGAGGTGCTCGGCCGGGTGCCGAAGGCCGAGCTGCGGGGGTGCGGGGACGTCTATGCCGGCCAGGTGACGGCGTCGTGACCACGGTTCGCCGGCTGCTCCCGGAGGCCGCCGACCTCGGCGTCGCCGATCTCCTGCGTGATCTGGCGACGGCGCGGGTCGCGCCGCCGTTCAACGCCGAGGCGATGGACTTCTGCGCCGACTTCGCCCAGCGGCTCCGCCGGGAGGCGCGCGGGCTGCCCGAGGCGCAGGCCCTCGCGTTCTGGATGCGGGGCAGCGGGATCCGGCGCCTCGCCGCCGACTTCGCGGAGCTGGGCAGCGACGGCTGCGTGCTCGTCCCGCGGGGGACGGCCCTGCACATCCCGCCGGCCAACGTCGACACCATCTTCATGTACTCGTGGCTGCTGTCGACGCTCGCCGGGAACCGCAACGTCGTGCGGATCTCCGATCGGGCCGGCGAGCAGACCACCCTGATCGTCGACGTGCTGGCCGAGCTGTTCCGGGCCGGCCACCACCCCGGTGTCCGGGCGTCGACCGCGGTAGTCCAGTACGGCCACGACAGCCGGCTCACCGACCTGCTGTCGGCCGCCTGCGACCTGCGCATCGTGTGGGGCGGCGACGCGACGATCGCCGAGATCCAGCGCAGCCCGCTGCCGCCGCACGCCACCGAGCTGACCTTTCCGGACCGGTTCTCGTTCGCGGCGTTCGACGCGGCCGCCTACCTCGCCCTGGACGACGGGCGGCGGGACGACCTGGCGCGGCGCTTCTTCAACGACGCCTACTCGTTCGACCAGCTCGGATGCTCGTCGCCGCGGCTCCGGGGGGGTGAGCCGGCCGCCGCCGGGGCCGCCGGCCGGGACCTCTTCGACCGGCTCGCCGGCGTGGTCCGGGAACGGGACCACGAGATCGCGACCTCCACCGCGATCGCCAAGCTCGCCTACACGCGCCGGGCCTCGATCGACTGGCCGGTCGGCCGGGCCCGGTCGTACGGCAGCCGGCTGACCGTCCTGCCGCTGGACAGGTACGCGGACGTGCGGGGCGAGTTCTGCGGCGGCGGCGTCTTCTTCGAGCTCCGGGTCGACTCGCTCGGCGACCTGGCGTCGTACGTCGAACGCCGCGACCAGACCCTGGTCCAGTTCGGATTCCCGGCGGACGAGCTGGTGAGCCTGGTGCGGGAGCTCAACGGCCGCGGGATCGACCGGATCGTCCCGGTCGGCGAGGCCCTGACGTTCCACCGGATCTGGGACGGGCACGACCTGCTCCAGGCGTTCACCCGCCGGGCGACGATCGACCTCACGGAAGCGCATCTCACATGACACGGCTCGACCTCGTGATCGTCGGTGCCGGGGGCTTCGGCCGTGAGGTCCTCGGCTATGCCGGTGACGCGGCACAGCGGGTGGCCGGGTTCGCCGACGACAACCCCCGGGCGCTCGACGGGTTCGACCTCGGTGTGCGGGTGCTCGGCGGTGTCCACGACGTCCCGGTCTCCGGGGCGACCGGGTTCGTGATCGCGGTGGGGGATCCGGCCGTACGCCGGTCGCTCGCCGCGGTGATCGAGGCCCGGGGCGGGCGTCTCCGGACCGTGGTCCACCCGTCGGCGTATCTCGGGCCGGGGGTGCGACTGGGCGACGGGTGCGTGGTGTGTCCCTTCGCGTTCGTCGGCGCCGCGGCGACCGTCGGCGCCAACACCGCGATCAACGTCCACACGTCGGTGGGCCATGACGTGACCGTGGGTGCGAACTGCGTGCTCTCCCCCCACTCGGCCGTCAACGGCGGGTCGGAGCTGGGGGACGACGTGTTCCTCGGGACCCACGCGACGGTGTTCCCGCGGCGGGTGATCGGGCGCGGCGCCAAGGTGAGCGCCGGCGCGGTCGTGCACCGGGACGTCCCGGCCGGAGCGCTGGCGACCGGCAACCCCGCGAAGGCGCGGGTCCTGTTCACGGACGCCGATCCGGAACATCGACCTGAGGGGGCTGACTGAGGGTCGTACACTTCCGGGCCGCGGCGCCGGGGGAGTGCCGCGAACCCCTCGAAGGAGATCCTCGCGCATGAAGCGCTTCGTGGCCGGCGCCCTCGCCGGTGTCACCACCCTGACCGTCCTGGCCGGGTGTGCCAAGCAGTTCCAGCAGCTCGAGCCGAAGCTGGAGATCAAGAAGGCGGCCGAGACCCTGGGCGCGACCGGCAGGGCCGGTTTCACCCTCAAGGCCGGGGGCAACGTCGACGACCTGATCGCCCTGGCGAAGAAGGATGCCGGCACCGGTGCGGACGCGTTCACCGATGACGACGCCGACATGCTGCGCAAGCTCTACAACTCCTCGTTCTCCTTCGGCTGGGACAAGGGCGGCGACGGCGTCACCGACGACCGGGCCTCGATGAGCGCGGTCATCGACGGGGTGGCCGGCGTCGAGGTGCGGGTCGTCGACCAGGTCGCGTACGTGAAGGCGCCGATCGCCGAGCTCGCCGCGAAGTTCGGGGCGTCCAAGGCCGACGTCGAGGACATGCGCAAGGAGATGGGCGCCGCGATCGACGGCGTCGACACCCTGGTCGACGGTGGCTGGGTCTCGATCTCGGTGACCGACCTGCAGAAGTTCGGCGGGGGCGTCGCCGGCAACGTGACGCCGAGCGTGGATCCCGCGCAGAACGAGCAGGTCGCGGCGGAGTTGAAGGCCAGCGCGCAGAGCCTGATCGAGGGCGCCGACGTGGTCCGTGACGACAAGGACAAGACGCACCTGATCGTCACGACGTCCACGGTCAAGGCGTACGAGCAGGGCAAGCGCCTGGTGCAGGCGATGTCGAAGATCGGCGGTGAGGCGACCTCGGGCATGCTCGGCGAGACGCTGGGCTCCGAGCTGGACAAGCCGCCGGCCGACAAGCCGATCGTGCTGGACCTGTGGGTCGACAACGGCGAGTTCCGGGCGGCCGAGATCAACCTGGTGCAGTTCGCCGAGGGCGGCACCGGCCGGGCGTCGCTGCGGGTCGAGGCGGCCGGCAGCACGGACATCGCCGCGCCGGCCGGCGCCAAGAAGATCGACCTGACGAAGTTCTTCGAGTCGGTCGCCGCTCCGGGTCTCGCCGACACGTCCGACGGAGGCATGGGCGCCGAGGAGTGGGCCGAGGCTCTCGGCTCGCAGGCCGCGTTCCTGGCGATGGCCAACGGCGGGAGGCCGGCGACGCAGCTCAAGGC
>KL571418.1:9844-15241 GCA_000715855.1 Actinoplanes liguriensis | reverse complement strand
GATGTGTATAAGAGACAGATCCCGGGCGTCTCGATCAAGATCGTCGGTCCGGGCGTCGCTCAGGTCACCGCGGGCAAGGACGTCGCCTGTGTGACCGTCCCGGCCTCTGCCAAGGACGAGCCGAAGGTCGTCGCGCACGCCTGCTGACCCTCGTCGTCCGCGAGAGCCCGTCCTGCCACGTTCCGGCAGGGCGGGCTCTCGTCGTTGCGGATCGACCGGTAGTGATCGGCTCAATACGTTCAGTTGATCTCTCAAGAGAACTAGCATCCACGTACGTCGAATTGATGTTTATCAGTGGGGGGCTGTCTTGGGAGTCAGGGGAAATGGGCTGCGCCGTGTCGTGACCGGGGTTGCCGCCGGGGTGCTCGTCGTGGGCGTGTGGGCGCCCGGGGCCGGCGCGAAGGGCCCGGAAGACGCGACGGATCGGGCATATGCGCAGATCGGCGCATTGCAGGGGTTGAAGAAGTCGATGTCGGGCGCCGAGCGGAAGCTGGACAGCCGGCTCGCGGTCGAGCTCCGGCAACGGAGTGGGAAGGTGGCGGCGAGCGCGCTGCCGAAGGTGTCCACCGGAGTCGAGGTCTCCCCGTCCGGGACCACCCGGGTCGAGGTGCGGGCGAAGAAGGTCGGCGACGATCTGCTCGGACGGCTCCGGAAGGTCGGCGCCGGGATCCGGTATCCGTCCGCGGCGACCGGGACGGTCCTGGTCGAGGCGCCGCTCGGGGCCCTGACCACGATCGCCGGATGGTCCGACGTGACAGGGGTCGGCATCGCGCACGGGCTGATCAGCGCGCGAGAGACCGACCCGCGGAGCAAACCGGCGACGGAGTCGAAGGAGGCGCGGGCGGCCCGCGGCGGCTCCGGCGAGCCAGGGCTCGGTGGTCTCCGAGGGAGACCGGACGCACGCGGCGGACACCGCCCGCACTCGCTACAAGGTGACCGGCATCGGGGTGAAGGTCTGCGCGCTCTCCGACGGCGTGGACTCGCTGGCCGCCTCGCAAGCCACCGGTGATCTGCCGGCCGGTGTCGACGTGCTCACCGGCCAGGAGGGCAGTGGCGACGAGGGCACGGCGATGCTCGAGATCATCCACGACCTGGTGCCGAACGCCCGGCTCGGCTTCGCGACCGCGTTCACCAGCGAGGTGAGCTTCGCGGACAACATCCGGGCGCTGCGCTTCACCGCGGGCTGCGACATCATCGTGGACGACGTCGTGTACTACCACGAGAGCCCGTTCCAGGACGGCCTGCCGGCGCAGGCGGTCAACGCGGTGATCGCGGACGGCGGGTTCTACTTCAGCTCGGCCGGCAACGAGGGCAACACGCTCGACGGGACGTCCGGCAACTGGGAGGGCGACTTCGCCGACTCCGGCCGCGGGATCGGCAAGTTCGCCGGGCAGGCGCACGACTTCGACCCGGGCCCCGGCGTGCAGGTCTTCGAGCCGCTGTCGCCGAACAGCCTGCAGCGCGTGACCTCGCTGTGGTGGGCGGATCCGCTGGGCGGGTCGGCGAACGACTACGACCTGTACCTGATCGACGCCGCGGGCAACGTCGCGGACTTCTCGCAGGACACCCAGGACGGTGACGACGATCCGTTCGAGATCCTCCGGACCGGCACCGGGAGCAACCAGAAGCTGGCCGTCGTGAAGTACTCCGGGGCGAACCGGTACTTCCAGCTCAGCGTGTTCCGCGGGCGCTTCACCGACTCGCCGGACGGGACGC
Source organism: Actinoplanes liguriensis (assembly GCA_000715855.1). GTDB lineage: Bacteria > Actinomycetota > Actinomycetes > Mycobacteriales > Micromonosporaceae > Actinoplanes > Actinoplanes liguriensis. The sequence goes on along the minus strand of KL571418.1, from coordinate 13,525 downwards.
TCAAGGCGTTCACGACGCCCGGGATCACCCGTGGGCACAGCGCGGCCGTGGGCGCGTTCTCGGTCGCCGCCGCGCCGGCCGCCGCGCCGCTGCCGTTCGACCTGGAGGACGGTGACCCGGCGAACCCGGCCGGGCCGTACCCGAACGTCTTCACCAGGAAGTCCACACCGGAGCGGTTCACCTCGGACGGCCCGCGCCGGATCTTCTACAACGCCGACGGGACCGCGATCACGCCGGGCGACTTCAGCTCGACCGGCGGCACCGTGCGGAACAAGCCGGAGATCACCGCGGCCGACGGCGTGCTGACCTCGATCCCGGACTTCGCGCCGTTCTTCGGCACCTCGGCGGCGGCGCCGCACGCCGCCGCGATCGCCGCGCTGGCGCTCTCCGGCAACCCGGGGCTGACCAACGCGGAGATCCGGTCGGCGCTCACCGGGTCCGCGCTCGACCTCGCCCCGACCGGCTACGACAACCGCACCGGCAACGGCGTGGTCCGGGCCGACCTGCTGCTGCGCACCACCGGCGCGACACCGCAGCCGCTGGTGCAGGTGGGGACGCCGACGGTCACGCCGACGACCGGGGACGGTGACGCGTACCTGGAACCGGGTGAGAACGCGACGGTGGCGCTGCCGGCGATCAACATCGGCGACGGTACGGCGACCGGGGTCAGCGTCGTGGTCGACACGGACGACAGCCGGGCGACCGTCGTGCCGCGCGCCGTGTCGTACGGGAGCATCGCCGCAGGCGCCTCGAAGTCGAAGAACCTCACGCTGAAGCTGGCCGCCGGATATCCGCTCGGCAGGCCGGTCACGCTGTCCGTGAAGATCACGTTCGCCGGCTACCTCTCGCCGACCGCAGGCACCGTCGTGGTGACTGTCGGGCAGCCGTCCGCGACCGTGCGGGACTTCGCCTGGGGCGGTGCGCCGCTGCCGATCCCGGACAACGATCCGGCCGGGGTGTCGGCCACCGTGGACGTCAGCGGCGTCGGCTACGCGTCCTCGCTGACGTTCTCGATCGACGGCACGGCCTGCTCCACCGGCACCGCGTCGGCGACGGTGGGCATCGACCACACCTGGGCCGGCGACCTGATCGGGACGCTGACCGCGCCGGACGGCCGGGTCGCGACGCTGTTCTCGCGGGCCGGCGCCGGTGGGAACAACCTGTGCCAGGTGGTGTTCGACGACGCCGCGACGACGCCGTTCGCCTCGGTCCTGGCGGACGACGCGCCGTTCACCGGCAGGTGGAAGCCGAACGACCCGCTCGCCGCGCTGCGGGTGTCCCCGGCCGACGGAACGTGGACGTTCACCGTCGCCGACCGGGCCGGGGCGGACGTCGGCTCGCTGCGGGCGTTCTCGCTGCACCTGACCGGTTTCGAGCCGGCCTGACCGGAACCGTCCGGGCGTGCCTCGGTGCGCCCGGACGGCCCTTCATCCCCGTTCGGGCCTTCTGCGGGGTGTACCCGGGGCACTACGGTTGCACGAAGAGTCACCTCGTAGAAGCGAAGCGAAGCGGAGGGGCGCGGTCATGGGGGCCACAGTGGAGTCGGAGCCGGGGGCGGTCACGGAGTCGCCGGCCGCCGAGCCCCGGTGACGGCATGGCCGGTTCACCCGTCATCGCCCACCTGACCGAACAGCTCTGGAAGTGCCTGGTCCTGATCTCCTCCGAGCGGGACAAGGGCAGTGGGTTCTTCATCGCCCCGAACACCATCGCGACCTGCGCGCACGTGACCGGCCCGCCCGGTTCCGAGGTCACCGTCACCTGGCAGGGGCAGGACCTGCGGGGCGTGGTCAGGTGGGGCTCCGTGCCGGGCGAGGCGGGGACGATCACGCCGTACCCGGATGTCGCGGTCGTCGAGGTCGATCTGCCGGACGGCGGCCACCACTCGGTCTGGCTGGACGACCACCGGCCCGCACCGGAGACCGAGTTCGTCGCGATCGGGCACGCCAGGGTGTACGGGTCGTCGCCCGAGCCGGTCTCCGGGCGCTACACGCACCGCGGGGAGTACGCGGAGATGATCCGCCTCACCGACGACCTGATCGAGGCCGGGATGTCCGGCGGGCCGGTGCTCAGCACGGAGACCGGCGGGGTCTGCGGGATCACCAAGGCGGCCCGGCAGACCGGGGAGCCGGCCGGTGGTGTGGCCGTCCCGATCCGGGCGCTGCGCCGGATCATGCCGCCCGAGGAGTACCGGGCGCTGCGCCGCAGTCACGAGCGACACCACCGCCGCAACCGTGTCTGGCTGAAGTGGGCCGACAAGCTGCCGGCCGCCGAGGGGACCCTCGCGGACTACCGGGCGATCACCGACGACCCCGGGGCGCGGGTCACCCACCCCCTGCACGACCACGGTGACGTGGTCGCCGAGCTGGCCGGGCTGCCGCCGCCGGACGAGGGGCTGCCCTACGTCCTGGCCTACGCGCTGCGCCGGGCCCACGCGGCCGACCCGGTGCTCGCCGGTGAGCTCGGCCGGTGGGCGCTGCTCTCCGCGCCGGACGACGCGTACCGGGAGCGGGTGCAGGCCCGGCTCTCCGTTGCGCGGTCCGGCCCGGACCAGCCTTCCCGGTCGTCGTCGGTGCTGGTCCACGTGTGGCCGCTGGGCTCGAACCAGCAGCGCTACCGCTGTGAGATCTGGAAGCTCGACGGCGACGACTGGACCTCGCTGGACACCGAGGGGCCGGACAGATCGCCGGACGATCTCCGCGCCCACCTGCGCGAGTCACTGCCCCGTCTGGTCCGGCGCGGCGGGTCCGGCGGGCGGCCGGTGCTGATCGAGCTGGTGAAGAGACAGGAACTGCTCGACGAGGAGGTCGAGCGGTGGCCCGGCCGGCGCCTCTACTCGCTGCTCGGGCTCAGCCATCCGGTGGTGGTCCGCGGGCTGGAACGGTTCGACCTGGATCCGGCCGAGGAGGACGACGAGGAGCTGCTCGCCGTCTGGCAGAAGCGCTGGGACGCGCTCGAGGGCCACCGGATCGGGGTCGGCGAGGCCACCCTGAAGACCGTGGCCTGCGAGGAGCAGCGCGACAAGACGGCGCTCTTCGCCGAGCTCGAGCTCGACCCCGGGCTGAGCGCGGTGGTGCTGCCGGACACCCCACGACGGCAGACCCGGCTGCGGAAGGTGCTCGACGTCGGCATCGACAGCGGGATCTCGATCATGGTGTGGCGCCGGAACGGCTGCGGGGGCGGGGCCGGGGTGGCCCACGACGAGTGCGCCGGCGCCCGGCTGAGCGAGGCGATCACGGCGGCGCTCGTGGGGGCGCGGCGGGATGACGTACCAGAGCAGATCTTGCAATTGCGACAGCAGGCGGCCGCCAAGGGAGATCCCGAGTGCGGGAACGACGTCGTCCTGTTCTGGGACGATCCGGGCCGCCGGCCGCAGCGGCCGCTGATGACGCCACCGAGGGGTGATGCAGGTGGGTGAGTTCCCGATCTACCAGGGCACGGGGATCGCGGACACCGGCGGCGAGCGGATCCGGCGACGGGCCGAGCCCCCGCCGTGGCGGCGCTTCGACGGCGGTCCGCCGGCCGAGCTGACCCGCGACGCACCGGCGGTGTCCTACGAGGCCGAGGAGACCACCGTCCGGATGGTCAACGTGGCGCTGCACCTGCGCCGGCCGCTGCTGGTCACCGGCGACCCGGGCACCGGCAAGTCGACGCTCGCCCACGCGGTCGCGCACGAGCTGCGGC
>KL571418.1:8109-9597 GCA_000715855.1 Actinoplanes liguriensis | reverse complement strand
TCACCAGCCGGTCCACGCTGGTCTCCGGGCTCTACCACTACGACGCGGTCGGCCGGATCGAGGAGGCGAACATCCGCCCGGGCGAGGAGCCGGACATCGGCCGGTTCATCCGGCTCGGGCCGCTGGGCACCGCCTTCGCGCCGTACGAGCTGCCCCGGGTCCTGCTCATCGACGAGATCGACAAGGGTGACATCGACCTGCCGAACGAGCTGCTCGACATCTTCGAGATGGGGGAGTACGGCATCCCCGAGCTGGAACGCGTCGCCGACCGCACGCCGCGGGTGCTGGTCCGCCCGTCCGACGACGGCGCCCGGGTGACCGTCGAGGACGGCCGGGTGCGCTGCCGGGAGTTCCCGCTGGTGATCATGACGAGCAACGGCGAGCGCGAGTTCCCGCCCGCGTTCCTGCGCCGATGTGTCCGGCTGCACCTGGACCGCCCGAACCCGCAGCGGCTGCGGGCCATCGTCGTGGCGCATCTCGGCTTCGAGGCGCTCGGCGCGTCGGAGCCGGTGATCGTCGAGTTCCTGAAGCGGCGCGACCGCGGGCAGCTCGCCACCGACCAGCTCCTCAACGCGGTCTACCTGCTGCACGAGGCCGGCGGGGCCGGTCAGGCCGACCGCGACGACCTGGTCGAGGTGGTGTTGCGCGAGCTGAGCGGGCCGGCGTGACCGCCCGGATCGACCGGCTGCTGGCGGTCCTGCGGGCCGCCGGGGTGGACCTGACCCCGGCCGAGGTGGCCGAGGCGATCTGGCTCGCCACCCAGGTCGAGCTGGTCGATCGCGCGCCTTCTGTCGAGACGCCGTCGCTGTCGCCGTCGCCCGAGCCGGCCCGCCTCCCGGAGGACCGGGTGGACCTCCGGCTGCCGGTGATCCCCGAGGAGGAAGCGCCGGAGCCCGACCCGGAACCGCCCGCCGCCGGGACGGACGGGCAGGTCACCTTCGAGGACGTGCCCGGGCGGCCGCTGCGCGTGCCCACCGCCGAGGCGCTGCCGCACAGCGGGCGGACCATGCACGCGCTGCGCCCGCTGAAACGGCGGCTGCCCTCCACCCGGCGGGTCACCATCGACGAGGAGGCCACCGCCCGGCAGATCGCCGAACGACGGCTGTGGACCCCGGTCTGGCGGCCCGCGCCGGAACGCTGGCTGCACCTGACCCTGGTGCTCGACGACACCTCGGTCGGCGGGGTCTGGCACCGGCTCGGCGAGGAGGTGCGCGTCCTGCTCGAACGGCTCGGCGCGTTCCGGACGATGCGGGTGCTGCACCTCGGGCTGGGCGACGACGGCGACCTGCGGGTGGTCCGGCCCGCGGCGGCCCGGCAGTCCCTGGACCGGCTTGCCGACCGGCCCGGCGACCACCTGGTGCTGGTGCTCAGCGACTGCGTCGGGGCGCCCTGGCACGACGGGCGGATGTCCGGGCTGCTCGCGCGGTGGGGGCGCCGGGCGCCGGTGGCGATCCTGCAGCCGCTGCCGGAGCGGCTCTGGTCCCGCAC
>KL571418.1:7484-7845 GCA_000715855.1 Actinoplanes liguriensis | reverse complement strand
ATGTGTATAAGAGACAGGTTCGCGCCGCGGGCCGGGGCGCCGGCCGCGGCGTACACCTTCGAACCGGCCCTGCGCCGTCGCAGGCTGACCGGCGGCAGCGTGCCGGTGCCGGTCCTGGAGGTCGATCCACGCTGGCTGGGCACGTGGGCGCACCTGGTCGCGGGCCGCGCGCCGGGCGGGATCGACGCGGTGGTGACACCGGCCGGGGCCCCGCCGCGGGCGCGCCGGGCCGTGGAGCCGATCGAGGAGCCGCCCGCCGGGCAGCGGGTGCGCGACTTCCGGGCCGGGGCGTCGACCCCGGCGTACGACCTGGCGCGCTACCTGTCCGTCGCGAAGCCGCTGAACCTCGCCGTGATGCGGT
>KL571418.1:6914-7264 GCA_000715855.1 Actinoplanes liguriensis | reverse complement strand
GAAGCCGCTGAACCTCGCCGTGATGCGGCTGCTCCAGGCGGTGATGGTGCCCGAGTCGCGGCCGGCGCACCTGGCCGAGGTGCTCTACGGCGGCCTGCTGCGGCCGGTCGCGTCGTCGCTGCGGGACGAGCAGCACTTCGAGTTCCTGCCGGGGGTGCGGCACGCGCTGCGGGACACCCTGGCCGGCACCGACCCGGAGCGGGTCTTCCAGCAGGTCTCCGGCTATCTGGAACGGCACCCGGAGCGGACCGGCGCGCTGTTCACCGCGCTCGCCTCGATGCCCGCCGACGGCCCCGGCCCGCCCGCCGCGGCGGATCCGTTCGCCGGGATGAGCGCCGACGTGCTGCGGC
>KL571418.1:6346-6605 GCA_000715855.1 Actinoplanes liguriensis | reverse complement strand
GGCTCACCGTGCTGCACCTGCGCGATCCGTCGGCGGCGGACGGTGTGACCCTGACCGAGGCGCCGGACCTGATCGTGGTGACCGGGGGTGTGGCCCGGCGGGCGACCACCGCCGAGTACCGGAGCGCGTTCACCCGCCTCGACGAGTTGCGCGCCGGGCTCGGGCTGCCGGCCGGGCGGATCATCGTGACGCCGGGGGTCACCGACGTCAACGAGGGGCGGTGCCGCGCGTACTTCCTGGACCCTGTCTCTTATACACA
>KL571418.1:4911-6140 GCA_000715855.1 Actinoplanes liguriensis | reverse complement strand
AGCCGGTCCCGCCGTACTGGCCGAAGTGGGAGCCGTTCGCGGCGATGACCGCGCGCCTGCCCGGCGGCACCTCCTTCCAGCGGCATCAACCCTGGCAGCTGTACGCGATCCCGGCGCTCCGCACGGTCGTCGCCGCGCTGAACTCGACCGTCCCGATCAGCCACCTGCCCGGCGATCGCGACGGCGGGCTCGGCGAGGCGCAGCTGACCTGGTTCGCCGACCGGCTCCGTGACTACGAGGACCGTGGCTGGCTGCGGATCGGCCTGGTGCACCACGACGTCGCCGAGGTGGCCGCGCTCGCCGCGCACCTGGACGTGGTGCTGCACGGGCAGGGCGGCGGGGTCCGGGAGCTCGGGCTGACCGGGGTTCCGGCGGTCGGCACGCCGGACCGGGCCCAGGTGGTCGACCTGCGGCCGGGGAAGCTGCGGGTCGGCGGGGTGGCGCACGCGTACGGCGATCACTGGTGGCTCGCCGAGGACGGTCCGCCCCCGCCGCCGCGGGCCTCCGACGACCCCGGGCATCCGGACCGGACCGATCTGCTGGCGCTGGTCGCGCGGGCGTACCGGGCCCGGCACCCGGGTGTGGCGATGGAGGAACGGCAGTGGCCGGACGCGCCGGACAGGTACCTGGTCGTCGCGCCGACCGGGGAGCGGCACTGCATCGGCGTGTTCGACGGGGACCCGTCCACCGAGCTGGTCGAGCGTTTCCTCGACCGGGTCGTCTCGCGGGAGCGGCCGGGGCGGGACGCGACGCTGGTGTGCCGGTCGGCGGCGCCGCGCGGGCTGCGGCGGTGGGCGCTGTCCCGGGGCGTACGGGTGGTGGACTTCGCGGACTTCCAGGTCGGCGACGACGTGCTGGAGTTCGTCCGGGGCCAGACCGGGCGGCTCTCCGCCGACCCGGAGTACGCGCCGGACCTCTACGTGCCGCCCGACCTGGTCACTCTCGTGCGCTCCCGGCTCGCCGTCCCGGGCGGCGGGACGATCGGCGTGAGCGGCGAGGCCGGGGCCGGAAAGACGTTCCTGCTCCGCGAGCTGGCCCGGCGCATGCACGAGGACCACGACCCGATGGTGCCGGTGATGATCAACCTGGCGGCGCACGACTGGCAGGCCTCGCTCGCGCAGCTGGTCGTCATTCAGCTGGTACGCGGCGGCATCCGCGAGCTGGATCCCGGGCACATCCGGTACCTGATCGGGGAGGGCCGGATCGTCCTGCTCCTGTCTCTTATACAC
>KL571418.1:0-4714 GCA_000715855.1 Actinoplanes liguriensis | reverse complement strand
TGTGTATAAGAGACAGGCTCTGCGACGGCCTCGACCGGCTCGCGGCGGCCGATCCGGCGGTCGAGCACCTCGCGCAGCGGCAACGGGCCGGGAACGCGTCGATGATCCTGGTCAGCCGGCACCCCGGCCGGCTGGAGTCGGAGCACGTCGAGCACCTGCGGCTGAACCCGTTCGGGCCCGAGCAGATCGCGGAGTTCCTGGCACGGCGACTGGGCCCGGAACGGGCGGAACTGTTCCTCCGGCGCTTCGGACTGCCCGAGGCCGGCAACCCGCGGACGCTGGCCCGGATCGTGGACGCCGCCGGACGGTCGCTCTGACCTACCAGAGGCGCTCACCGGGACGACCGGGTTTCAGAGGCGGGACGTACGGATCCAGGTCGCCCGGATCGAAGCGGCACATCCCGATCGCGTACCAGTACTCGTCGCCGAGCCGCCCGTTCAGCACGTACCGCTGGTCGTGGAAGAGGACCACCGAGCCGGCCTCGCCGAGCGGCACCAGCACCGCGTGCGGGGTGGCCCGGCTGGTGTCCCAGATCCGGACGGCGTGATCGCCCCCGGCGGTGGCCAGGTGCCGCCCGCCGGGCGAGTAGCTCAGCGCCCGGATCCAGCCGGACTGCCCGGTCAGCGTGTGCGTGGGCCGCCCGGTCGAGGTGTCCCAGATCCGGACCGTGCCGTCGGTGCCGCCGCTGGCCAGCTGACCGCCGCCGGGGGTGTACCCGATCGCGGTCACCGCGCCGGTGTGCCCGGTCAGCACGATCGGCGGGTCGCCGACGGTGCTGCGCAGCCGGATCACCCCGTCCTCGTCGGCGCTGGCCATCTGCCGCCCGTCCGGGGAGAACGCGATCGCCCGGACCGTGCTGGTGTGCCCGGACACGTTCTCCCAGTCCCGGGTCGGCAGGTGCCAGCTGCGGATGGTCCCGTTGGTGCCGCCGCTGACCACCCACTGCCCGTCCGGGGTGAACGCGACGCTCCGGAACGCGACAGCGGTGACGTTGCTGCGCTCACCGGCGAAGACGCGTGGCGGCTCGGTGCCGGCGACGTCCCACAGGCGTACGGTCCCGTCGGCGCCCGCGCTGGCCAGATACCGCCCGCCGGGGTCGAAGGCGATCGCGTGCACCATGCCCCGGTGCCCGGTCAGCGGCGCCCCGGACGTGCCGGCCCGGGTGTCCCAGATCCGGATGCCGCCGTCCGCGCCGGCCGTGGCCAGCCGCCCCTCGTGCGCGGCCACCGCGGTGACCGCCGGGTCGCCCCCACCCGGCTCGCTCAGCACGTGCGGGCCGGCGCCGGCCTCCGGGCGCCAGAGGCGTACCGCGCCGTCGCCCGAGCCGACCGCCATCCACGGGTCGTCCGCCTGCGGGGAGAAGCAGAGCGCCTGCGAGTTGCCGCCGACCGGCCGCAGCGTGCGTTCCGGGCGGCGGTCGGCGGTGTCCCAGATCCGGACGGTACGGTCGTCGCCCGCGCTCGCCAGGTGCTCGCCGTCCGGGTAGTAGGCGAGGGCGTGGACCCGCCCCCGGTGCCCGGTCAGCGGCCGCAGCGCCGCGCCGGCCTGGGTGTCCCAGACCCGGATCACGCCCTCGTCGCCGGCGCTCGCCAGCCGCCGCCCGTCCGGGTGGAAGGCGATCGCCCGGATGCACTGGGTGTGCCCGGTCAGGCGGTGCTCGGCGGTCTCCCCGGCGACGTCCCAGATCAGGACCCGGCGGTCGTCGCTGGCGCTGGCGATCCGGGCGCCGTCCGGCGAGTACGCCACCGCGTGCACCGTGCCGGTGTGACCGGTGAGCATGTGCACGGCCTGACCGGTCGCGGTGTCCCAGACGCTCACCGCCTCGTCGTCGCCGGCGCTGGCGAGACGCCCGCCCCGGGGCTGATAGGCGAGCGCGTGGATCCGCCCGCCCCCGGTGTGCATGATGCGCACGCCCAGCCCGCTGTCGGTGTCCCAGATCCGGATGTCCTCGTCGTCGCCGGCGCTGGCCAGGTGCTTGCCGTCCGGGCTGAACGCGAGCGCGCGGATCCGGCCCATGTGCCCGACCAGGGTGTGCGTGGTCCGGCCGGTGGTGGTGTCCCAGAGCCGGACCGTCTCGTCGTCACCCGCGCTGGCCAGGAACCGGCCGTCCCCGCTGAACGCGATCGCCCACAGCGTGCCGGTGTGCCCGGGCAGCATCCGCAGCGGACGGCCGTTGATCGCGTCCCAGATCCGGATCACGCCGTCCGCCCCCGCGCCGGCGAGCAGCTTCACGCCGGAGACCACCGCGACCGCCCGGATCACCGCGGACGACGCGATCTGCGGCTCGGGCGGGCCGGCGCCGGGCAGGGCCGCGCCCAGCGTGTCGGCGCCGCGCAACGCCCCGTTCTCCACGCCGGCGGCGGCGACCAGGGCGGCCCGCCGCAGTCGTACGCCGGTCAGCGTCGCCCCGGTCAGATCCGCCCCGAGCAGCCGGGCGCCGCTCAGGTCGGCGCCGGTCAGGTCGGCCCCGCGCAGGGTGGCCCGGTCCAGCCGGGCGCCGGTGAGCCGGGCGCCGACCACCTTGGCGTCGGTGAGGTCGGCGCCGACCAGGCTCGCGTCGGTGAGGTCGGCGTCGCTCAGGTCGGCGCCGTTGAGGAAGCGGGACGAGAGGTCCTCGCCGCGCAGGTCCAGGCCGGCCATGTTGAGCGGCGACGCCGAGCTGTCCACGCCGAGGTGGCGCAGGACCTTGACGGCGTTGCTGCCGACCACCCGGGAGGTGGGCCGCCCGGCCAGGATCCCCTCGGCCCACTCCTGCATGACCGAGCCGCCGGCCAGCCCGCACAGGAACTCGATCATCAACGGCTGCCACTTGTGGCCGATCATGCCGGCCGCGATGTTGCCCGGGAGCTGCCCGGCCAGGTGGTTGGCGATCAGCCACTCGCGGACCGAGTCGTGCACGAACGTGAACCGCTGGTCCCCGGAGCGGACCAGCAGCGTGCTGGAGCCGAGGACGTGGGCGCTCTCCTGCGGCTCCAGCGCGGTGGTGTCCCCGGCGCCGGTCGTGGTCAGCTGGGACAGGGTCATCGCGGCGTCGCCGAGGTCCTCCAGGCTGAGGCTGTCGTTCGGCTGGTCCCACAGCCGCAGCGCGAGGTGCGTCACCGCCTCCAGCAGGTCCTTCTGGTCGGGCGCGTCCGGGCCGAGGCGCTCCAGGCGGCGTGCCTCGTAGCTCAGCCACCGGTTCAGCACCTGCTGGTACAGCCGGGCGGCGGTGATCGGGCTGCCGCTGGTGGCGGCCAGGCCGAGCCGGTCCTCGCCGAGCTCGGTGATGAAGCCCAGCATCCGCGGGTTGCGGGAGAGCGGGAGCAGGTCGTTCACCTCGCGGAGCAGCTCGAACCGGGTGCGCGCGTCCGCCGGGTCGTTGAGCTGGTTGGTGAGGAACGCGACGATCTGCTCGTCGTCGAAGTTCGCCAGCCGCACCACCTGCCGGTCGGTGCCGAGCTGGGCGCCGAGCGCGGTGAGCACGTCGGCGTCGGTCAGGAAGTGCTGGTCACGGCTGGTGACGACGACCTTCGCGTGGTCCTCGGCGGCCTGCACGATGGTGTCCAGGTGGTTGGTCGCCCGGTCGTAGCTGACCCGGGTGGCCAGCTCGTCGAAGCCGTCGAAGAGCAGCGTGACCCGGCCCTCGCGGCGCAGGTAGCGGAACACGTCCAGGTCGAACTGCCGCTGGCCCTGCCGGTAGAGCTGCACCGCGACCAGCTCGTCCAGGCTGTACGCCTTCTCGAAGCCGCGCAGGTCGATCAGCACCGGCACGGTCCGCGAGCCGTCCCGGGTCATCCGCCGGGCCAGCTCCCGGAGCAGGAACGTCTTGCCGTGCCCGAACGTGCCGAGCACCACCACGAGCCGGCCGCGCGGCTCGCTGACCCAGCCGCGCAGCCAGGCGAGCAGGTCGGTGGCGGGCGGCCCCTCGGACGGCACCGACGACGGGGTGACGAACTCGGTGTAGCGCTGCGGGACGTACAGGTCGGTGCGGTAGACCGGGTCGCCGTCGAGTTCGGCGGCCTGGTTCTCGGCGAAGAGGGCGAGGTCCGGCCCGACCTGGTAGTCGGCGAACGTGACCAGCTCGACCCCGCGGCTCTCGGCCTGGGCGCGCAGCTCCGGGCCGGCTGGGTCGCCGTCGTGCACCAGCTCGGCTGTCCGGTCCGACCCGCCGGTGCGGAACTGGGCCAGCACCTCGACGAACCAGTCCACGTCCGCCTCGGAGGGGGTGGCCGCGCACACCCCGATCGGGTGCTGCTCGACCGGCCCGCGATCGCTGCGGGCCCGGGCCGGCGAGACGCGCAGGTAGGCGACGCGGTCCGAGTTCTGCCGCGGCACCGGGACGACCTCGGCGCCCTTGTTGCGCAGCCGGCACACCTCGGCGACCCGGGTAGTCAGGCGGCGCAGGGCCGGTGGTGGCTCCGGTGGCCGCGGGCGGGGCGCCGGGCGGCGGGGCAGGGGATGCGGCAGGCGGATCGGCTCGGCGCTCGAGCTCAGCCGCACGCGGTCGGGCCGCGCCTCGATCAGCTGCCAGATGCCCGGGCTCCCGAGCACCGGCGTGCCCTCGTCGCCCAGTCGCGTGACGGCCGGCCCGCCCGGCTGCCCGTGCAGCAGCACGTCGAGATGCGGGCCGAGGACCTCGGCGAACCGCTCGGCGTCGGTGATCGCCTCCTCGCCCGCGGGCCGGTGGTGCATCACGCCGATCCGGAGCCACTCGCGGCGGGCCGGGGCGTTCAGC
>KL571417.1:7644-13045 GCA_000715855.1 Actinoplanes liguriensis | reverse complement strand
GGGGACGGTCAGGTGGGGACGGTCAGGTGGGGACGGTCAGGCCGTTGGGGGCGCGGATCACGTCGGTGAGCGTCTCGTCGGGCGCGACCGTTGCCCCGGGCCACACCACGCACCGTGTCACGCTGCCGGCGACCACCGCGCCGGCGCCGATGACGGACTCGACGGCGGTGCCGGTCACCTCGGCCGACGGGTCGATCAGGCCCTCGCCGGCGGCGTGCAGGTTCGCCTCCAGGTAGAGGGCGGGCGTCCCGGTGTCGAGATAGAGGCCCTCGTAGCTGACCAGTTCGAGCGCGTTCTCAGCCTCGGCGGGGCGCCACACCGTACGTACCAAATCGTGGTTGTGATCGTCGAGATCGGCGACGAAGCGCCACGGGATCAGGGAGAAGCCGGCGAATCGGTTTCCGCTGAAGCCGCCGGTCTCGCCGGGGCGGCAGGGCTGGGTCAGCATCCGCACGGTGTCGCCGGACCAGCCGGCCAGCAGCGCCTCGATGTCCTTGCCGGGCTCGCGGAACGGATCGGCCAGGTAGGCGTCGGCGTTGCCGACCAGCACACCGCGCCCGTCGATCCATTTTTTCAGCCGGGCGACGCCGCCGGACGTGCCGAGCGGGCCGTCCAGCTCGACCGAGAGGTGCGCGCGGCCCGTCGCGTGGGTGACCACCTGGTCGGCCAGGTAGGCCGCGTTCACGCCGACCTGATCGGGACCGGCCAGGCCGATGCCGGCGAGGCGGCGCAGCGCGTGGTCGAGCAGCGGCAGGTTGCCGACCGGGCACAGTGCCTTCGGCACGGTCGCGGTGAGCGGTCGCAGGCGCTGGCCCTCACCGGCGGCGAGCACGACGCCGCAGATCTCCGGGCGGCTCACGCGGCGAATTCCAGGCGGGCGGGCTCAGTGGATCCCGGGCGGGCGGGCGCGGCGAATCCCGGCCGAGGCAGTGGATCGCCGGGCGCGGCGCAGGTCTGTGGGCGGCTCATGCGGCGGATCCCGGGCGGGTGGGCGCGCCCTCGGACACCGGGACCGACGGGGGCAGCTCGCCGGCCCGCGGCCCGAGGCCGTAGACGCCGAGCAGCCGCGCGGTCGCCCAGGTGAGCTTGGGCAGGTCGTCGAGGGGCCACCAGCGGGCCTCCAGGACCTCGCCACCGTCGACCACCAGCGGGGTGGACGATGCGGGAACCCAGCCGAACCAGACCATGTCGACACTCGACGCGCTCGGGTGGACGATCGCATTCGGATTGCCGGGGCGCAGGTCACCCGGCTCGACCCGGACGCCGGACTCCTCGAACAGCTCGCGGGCGGCGCCGACGGACGGCATCTCGCCGCGCTTGAGCAGGCCGGCCGGCAGACCCCAGCCGTGTGTCGACGGCTGGCGCAGCAGCAGGACGCGGCCCGGATCGGCGGCCTCGGAGTCGCGGATCACGGCGACCGCGCCGACCAGGAACTTGGGGGAGACGGCCCGGGCCACCTGGCGGCGCAGCGGCAGCGGAAGCCCGTAGAAAACTTGATACGCGAGGCCACGTAACTGCCGAGAGATGTTCACGCGGGTAAGGCTAGCCCGGGACTCTTAACAACTCAGTCAGGGTGGTCGACCATCGCGATGAGCTGCTCGACCACGTTGTCCGGCTCGACGCTGCGCTCGCAGACCGCGACCAGGAGCGTCTCCAGGTCGGGGTAGCCCATGTCTTCCGCCAGACGCCGTAACGGCACCTCGCTGGCCAGGCCGCGGTCGTGTTTGCGCAGGGTCAGCCCGATGGTGGCACGGCCCAGCCGGACCTTGTCGGCGATGCTGATGCCGGGCGCGTTCTCTTCGTCGAAGTAACGGTTGATCTGCATCTGCGCCTGGCTGGACTTGACGAAGCCGAGCCATTCCCGGCGGGGGCCGCGCGGCGCGTTCGTCTCCGCCTCGACGTGCCCGTCGTTCTCCGAGAAAATCTCGACGACGTCGCCGTCACGCAGTGGGGAGCTCAGGGGGGCCAGCCGGCCGTTGATGGTCGCGGCGAGGCACTGGTCGCCTTTCGAGGGGCCCAACTCGTATGCCAGGTCGACCGGGGTGGAGCCACTGGGCAGTTCGTACGCGTTGCCGTGGGCGAAGACCGTGATCTGCGCCTCGGCCAGGTCACATCGGAGCGAGTCGAGGAACTGTGCCGCGTCGGTGGTGTCCTGCTGCCAGTCGAGTACTCGTTTCAGCCAGGTGAGCTGATCGGAGCCGGGTGGCTCGTCGGACACCTTGGGATATCGATAGCTGGTGGCGACGCCGTATTCCGAGTAGCGATGCATGGTCTCGGTGCGGATCAGGACCTCGACCAGGCGCCCTTCCGGGCCGACCACCGTGGTGTGCAGTGATCGGTAGAGGTTGTTCTTCGGCGAGGCGATGAAGTCCTTGAACCGGCCGGCCACCGGTCGCCACCGGCCGTGGATCGCGCCGAGCGCGGCGTAACAGTCGGTTTCCGGCCCGTCCACCACGACCGCGATCCGGGGCAGGTCGAGCGGCACGGTGTGGCCGCCGGCGACGGTGTCCTTCCAGATCGAGTAGTAGTGCCGGGGACGCGGGGTGACCTCGGCGTCGACCCGGGAGCGGCGCAGCGCCGTGCGCGCCTTGGCGGAGACGTCGGCCAGGTATTCGTTCCAGCCGGGACGGTTCTGCACGTGGTCGTCGATCCGGGCGAACGCGTCCGGCTCCAGGTGGAAGAGCACCACGTCGTCGAGGTCGCGTTTGAGCGCCTGGATGCCGAGCCGGTCGCAGAGCGGGACCAGGACGTCCAGCGTGGCGTTCGCGATCCGGGCGCGGGAGGCGGGGGAGCGGGCGTCCAGCGTGCGCATGTTGTGCAGCCGGTCGGCCAGCTTGATCACCAGCACCCGGACGTCCTTGCCGGCGGCGACGATCATCTTGCGGATCGTCTCGCCCTCGGCGGCCTTGCCGTAGAACGCCTTGTCGAACTTGGTCACGCCGTCGACCAGGTGGGTCACCTCGGGGCCGAAGTCGCCCTCCAGGGCCTCCAGCGTGTAGCTGGTGTCCTCCACCGTGTCGTGCAGCAGCGAGGCGACCAGGGTCGTCGTGTCCATGCCCAGCTCGGCGCAGATCTGCGCGACCGCGAGCGGATGCGTGATGTACGGATCCCCGGACTTGCGAAACTGGCCGCGGTGCATGCTCTCGGCGATCGAGTAGCTCCTGCGGAGCAGCGCCACGTCGGCCGACGGATGGATGTTGCGATGGGTGCGGGCCAGAGTCGAGACCGGATCGTCGTCATTCCCCTGAAAGCTCAGCAGCGAGCGGAGCCGCCGGGTGAAGCTGAGCGGGCTCGGGGACGTGGCGGCCGGGAGGGCACGACCGAGAGCGGCGCCGTGGCCGGCGTCGACGTCCACCCGGACACCCCCTCACCGATCGTCCATCCTTCTCGACGAAGCATGGCACGTGAACCGGTGGTGGCTGAATCACCACCAGTCCGCGCGTGCCTTACAGCCTAAGCGAGCGGGCGTCATCCGAACGGTCAGTTACCGATAGGCGAACGGTCGAGTCTTGGACTGAAGCGGCCGATTCAGCCCTGGTGAGCAGCGTGGAGAAACGCGCCGCGCCACGAGCCGGTGACACCCAGTCGCCAGAGGTTTCCACCAGGCGGGTGTCCACCTGGTCCAGCCACGCCAGGATCCGCTCGGTCTCCTCGGCGGTGGCGGCCGGCACCGGCCCCGGTCCGGGAAGGACCGTCTCGGCGGTCAGCCGCGCCGCGTCCAGGGTGGGCCGCGGGTGCGCGCGCGGCGGGGAGGTGGCCGCGGCGGCGAGTCGGCCGTGCCGGATCACCGCGATCTCCCAGCCGCCCTTGTCGTCCCGCCGGGCGGCGACGATCTCCGGCAGTCGGGTCAGCGCGTCCAGCCGCTGCATCCGGATCAGGGCGCGCAACAGCGCGACCAGACGCGAGCGGACGGTCGCCGCCTCCTCGTACCGCTGCTTGTCGCTGAGCGCCTCGATCCGCGCCACGATCGCCTCGATCACCGGGCCCGGGTCGCCGGAGGTGGCGGTGCGGAACGGGAGGGCGGCGCGCACGTCGTACTCCTCCGGGGTGATCTCGTGCTCGCACGGGGCGGGACAGCGGCCCAGCTCGGCCAGCGCGCACGCCGGGGTGCGGGTGCGCAGCGAGAGCTTGTGGTTGCACTGGCGCAGCGGCACGGCGTCGTAGACCCCGGCGGCGGCCAGCTCGGCGGTGCGGCGCGAGGAGAACGGGCCGAGATAGGTGGCGCCGTCGTCGGCGAAGCGCCGGACCACCGACAGGCGGGGGTAGGTCTCCGCCGTCAATTTCAGCCAGACCACCCGTTCGGGATATTTGGACCTCCGGTTGTACGGCGGGGAGTGCGCCGCGATCAGCCGCAACTCCCGCACCTCGGCCTCCAGCGCGTGCGCGCACTCGAGCGCCTCCACCCGGACCGCGGCGGTGAGCATCTCGGACATCCGGGCGCGTTTCTCCGCGGCGGTGAAGTAGCTCTTCACCCGGGTCGCGACGTCCTTCGACTTGCCGACGTAGAGCGGCCGGTCGTCGGCCGCCCGGAAGATGTAGACGCCCGGCACGTGCGGCAGGTTGTCCGCCAGGTGCCGGCGGCTGCGCTGCGCCGGGGTGATCGCCTTGGCGAACTCGATCGCGTCGCCCAGCGTGTCGATCCGGAAGCTGCCGAGCCGCTCGATCAGCCCGTGCAGCACGTCGACGGTGGCCTTCGCGTCGTCGAGCGCGCGGTGGTTGGGCTCGACGGTGGACCGGAAGAAGCGCGCCAGGGTGCCGAGCTTGCGGTTCGGCACCTCGTCGCGGGTCAGCGCGCGCCGGGCCAGGGCCGCGGTGTCCAGCACCCGGGGCGACGGCCACGGATAGCCGTGCCGGGCGCACGCCGCCTTGAGGAAGCCCACGTCGTAGGGCGCGTTGTGGGCGACCAGCACCGCCCCGCGCAGGAACTCCAGCAGGGTGGGCAGCACCGTCTCGATCGGGGGCGCCGGGCGCAGCATCGCCTCGGTGATGCCGGTCAGGACGGTGATGAACGGCGGCAGCGGCTCACCCGGGTTGACCAGGGTCCCGAACTCGCCCAGGACGGCGCCGCCACGCACCTTGACCGCGCCGATCTCGGTGATGCCGCCACCGTCCGGAGCGCCGCCGGTGGTCTCCAGGTCGAGCACGACGAACGTGGTGTCGGCGAGCGACACCGCGGCCGGATCGACCGACCCGTCAGCGGACAGGAAGGTGTCCAGAGTGCCCTGGACATAAGCCGGTTGTGCCACGGCGGCCAACCTTAGAGAGGGGGTACGACATAAACCGAGGCCGCCCGCAAAAGATCACTTGCCTCAGCAAGCGTTTTCGCGGGCCACGGTGTGAGAATGGGTAGATGTCCGCGCCGCTGGAGCCCGATGACCGCCCCGAACCTGTCTCTTATACA
>KL571417.1:6292-7418 GCA_000715855.1 Actinoplanes liguriensis | reverse complement strand
CCGGGCGACGAGATACCCGTGGCGCTCCGCCGGGTCGCCCGCTTCGCGCCGAATCGCCGGGCCCGCCTCGGCGGCCGGGAGATTGCCGCGCAGCTCACCGCCGACCCGCTGTTCCGGCAGCGGATCGGCACGCGGATCGTGACCGAGGCCGGTGACCTGGGCGCCGCGGTGACCGGCGGCGTCGCCCCGGCCGCGGCCGACCCGGTCGAGGTCGCCGCGCTGGCCTACCTGGCCCGGCCGGAGGGCTGGCGCGAGCTGATCGACGCGGCCGGCGACGTGGTCCGCGCCGACGCGGACAGCGCCGCCCTCGCCGACCGGATCCGCGCCGCCGAGCAGCGTGCCACCCGCGCCGACCACGACCGGACGGTGGCCCGGGTCGAGGCCGACAAGCTCCGCGACGAGCTGGCCCGGGTCCGCGAGGAGCTCGGCCAGCTCCGCGAGGAGGCCCGCACCACGGCGAAGGCGCTGCGCGAGGCGCAGGCCGCCCAGAAACGCGCCTCCGACCTGCTCGCCACGGAGAAGGGGCGCGCGTCGCGCATCGCTCAGGACCACGAGACCGAGGTACGTCGTCTGAAGTCCCGCCTCGCCGACGCCGAGACCGCCGCGGCCACCGGCAAGCAGGCCGCCAAGGAGGCCCGGTCGGTCGACGACGCGCGGCTCTGGCTGCTGCTGGAGACGATCGGCCAGGCCGCCACCGGTCTGCGCCGCGAGCTGGCGCTGGACCCGACCGACAAGCTGCCGGCCGACTTCGTGGCGGATGCCGCGGCCGACCGTCCCGGCGCACCCGAGCGCGCCCGCGCCCGCGCGCAGGACACCGACGACCCCGGCCGGCTCGACCAGTTGCTCGCCCTGCCCCGGGCGCACCTGATCGTCGACGGGTACAACGTGACCAAGCGCGGCTTCGCCGACATGTCCCTGGAGCAGCAGCGCAAACGCCTGATCACCGGGCTCGGCGGGATCGCCGCGCAGACCGGTGACGAGGTGACCGTGGTCTTCGACGGGGCCGAGCGGGTGCACGGGCTGCCGCCGGCGCCGCGCGGGGTGCGGGTGCTCTTCTCCCGCAAGGGCATGACCGCCGACGAGCTGATCCGCCAGCTGGTCCGGGCCTGTCTCTTATACACATCTC
>KL571417.1:3427-6056 GCA_000715855.1 Actinoplanes liguriensis | reverse complement strand
GGAGCCGGCGGGGCGCCCGCTGGTCGTGGTCTCGTCGGACCGGGAGGTGGCCGACGGCGTGCGCCGGCACGGCGCCTACCCGATGGGCGCGGATTCGCTGTTGCGCCGCCTCGCCCGTTCTTGATCTTGTTCGGGCGGTTTTGTCGTACCCCTCGCATAGCGTGACGCTCACGTGAGGTGACCGGCTCGTCGCGCGAGTCGGCTCTCCCGGTTGAGGAGGGGTAATGATCATCGATTGTGGTCGTTGCGTCGAGCGGACCGACGAGTGCACCGGGTGCCTGGTCAGCCTGCTCGCCGACACGCCGGACGGGATCGCCGACCTGACTCCCGGCGAGTTGCGGGCGATCGAGACGTTCGAGCTGGCCGGTTTCGAGGTGGAGCTGCTGGAGACACCGTCACCCCCGGTCCAGGTGCCCTTGCGCCGCCACGTGGCGTGATCATGACGACGGCCTAGGATCTTTCGTCATGACTCCCCGGTGGTGGGCCCTCGTGACGTTCGGGGTGCTGCTCGTGGCGCTGGTGGTCTTCGCCGCGCTGACGATCCCGTGGCACCGCGCGCCCGCGCCGCGTGCCGACCAGGTGGCCGCGCTCGGCCAGTTCCCGTCCGAGCAGGTCGCGAAGGCGCGGCAGTTCCGCTCGGAGCTGCGGCCCACGACGTACGCGAGCATGGTCCTGGGTCTGGTGATCGCGCTCGTGCTCGGCCTCACGCCGATCGGGGCGCGGCTCGTCGAGCTCGGCGGGCGTCCCTTCGGCGACCACTGGCTGGCTCGCGCGGTGCTCGGCGGCCTGCTGGTGGTGCTGGCCGGCGAGTTGCTCACGCTGCCGTTCGCGGCGTGGCGGCACACCATCGTGGTGCGCTACGGGATCTCCACCCAGTCCTGGGGTGGGTGGGGCGCCGACCTGCTGAAGTCGTTCGGCGTCGCGGTGGTCCTCGGCGGGCTCGCGCTGGCCGGGTTCTTCGCGGTCACGCACTTCGCGCCGCGCTGGTGGTGGGCGTTCGGGGCAGCCGGCGCGGCCGGGCTGGTGGTGCTGCTCTCGTTCGTGCTGCCGGTGGTGGTCGAGCCGATCTTCAACAAGTTCACCCCGATGCCGGAGGGCGCGCTGCGCACCGAGCTGATCGCGCTGGCCGACCGGGATGGCGTGCCGGTCAAGGACGTGCTGGTCGCGGACGCGTCACGGCGGACGAGCGCGGTCAACGCGTATGTCTCGGGTCTGGGCCCGACCCGTCGGATCGTCGTCTACGACACCATGCTCACCGAGGCCACCCCGGACGAGATCGTCTCGGTGGCCGCGCACGAGCTGGGCCACGCGAAGGACGGCGACGTCCTGACCGGGACGATCCTCGGGGCGCTCGGCGCCGCGCTCGCGGTCGTCGCGATCTACCTGCTCGGCGCGTGGACCGGCCTGCTGAGACTGGCCGGGGTGGACTCGATCGCCGAGCCGCGGGCGATCGCCCTGCTGCTGGCCGTGGCCGCGGTCGCCGGGCTGGTCACCGGGCCGGGCCAGGCGTTCGTGTCCCGGCACATCGAGGCCCGCGCCGACCGGCACGCGCTGGACCTGACCGGCGACCCGCAGACGTTCGAGGCGATGCAGCGCCGCCTGGGATCGGTCAACCTGTCCGATCCTGATCCGCCGACCTGGGAGTTCCTGATGTTCGCCTCGCACCCGTCCACCGTGCAGCGGATGGCCGCGGCCCGCGCCTACGCCCGGGGCGAGCGCTGATGGCCCGCACGCTCCTGGTCACCAACGACTTCCCGCCCCGGCCCGGTGGCATCCAGCAGTTCGTGCACAACCTGGCGGTGCGTCAGCCGGCCGGCTCGGTGGTCGTCTACTCGTCGACGTGGAAGGGCGCGGCCGCGTTCGACGCCGAGCAGCCGTTCGAGGTGGTCCGGGAGGACACCGGGATGCTGCTGCCCACCCCGTCGGTCGCGAGGCGAGCCGCCGACCTGGCCCGGGCGCACGGGTGCGATTCCGTGCTGTTCGGCGCGGCCGCCCCGCTCGGGCTGCTCGCCCACGACCTGCGCCGCCGTGCGGGGATCACCCGCGCGGTCGGGATCACGCACGGGCACGAGATCGGCTGGGCGGCGCTGCCCGGCGCCCGCGGCCTGCTGCGCCGGATCGCCCGGGGCAACGACGTGATCACGTATCTCGGGGAGTTCCAGCGCGTCCGGCTCGACCGCGCCCTGCACGGCCTGACCGACCTGCGGCGGCTCGCCCCCGGGGTCGACGTCGACACGTTCCACCCGGGGGTCGACGGGTCCGCGGTCCGCAAACGGCACGGCCTGGCCGACCGGCCGGTGGTGGTCTGCGTGTCCCGGCTGGTCCCGCGCAAGGGGCAGGACATGCTGATCCGCGCCCTGCCGGAGATCCGCCGCCGGGTGCCCGGCGCGGCGTTGCTGCTGGTGAGCGGCGGGCCGTACCGGAAGACGCTGGCGAAACTGGCCCGCGACCACGACGTCGAGGCGGACGTGGTGTTCACCGGCTCGGTGCCCTGGGCCGAGCTGCCCGAGCACTACGCGGCCGGCGACGTCTACGCGATGCCGTGCCGCACCCGGGCCGGCGGCCTGGACGTCGAGGGCCTCGGCATCGTCTACCTGGAGGCCTCCGCCACCGGCCTGCCGGTCGTCGG
>KL571417.1:2472-3208 GCA_000715855.1 Actinoplanes liguriensis | reverse complement strand
GGCCTGCCGGTCGTCGGCGGCGACTCGGGCGGCGCCCCGGACGCGGTCCGCGACGGCGAGACGGGCTACGTGGTGGGCGGCACCGATCTTCCCGCCCTCACCGACCGCATCGCCGGCCTGCTGTCCGATCCCGACCAGGCGAAGGCGATGGGCAAGGCCGGCCGGGCCTGGGTGGAGCGGGAGTGGCGCTGGGAGACCCAGGCGGCCCGCCTGACCTCGCTGCTCGCCCCGGCTTCCGGAGAGGCGTGGGCCCCGGGTCCGGCGTGAATGAGCGGCAAACTCGATGGACAGGGGTCACCCGGGCGGCGTAGGAACGGACGCAGGGATCCCCGACCGGAGGCCGCCGATGCCGGATGCCACCCCCGACCGCCCTGCCGACGACGAGACCGAGGCCGCAGCCGTCCTGGAGGTGGGGGACGACGGGGAGCTGGATCTGCCGTACTGGCTGACCAGCACCCAGGAGGCGGCGAACACCACGTTCCTGCGGATGCTGCGACGGCTGCCCGGCCTGCTCGGAGCGGCGTGGCTGCTCGCCTGGCGGGCCGGCGCCCGGACCACCGCCGCCGTGCTGACGCTGCAACTGGCGGCCGGGGCGGCGAGCGCACTGGGGCTGATCAGCGTCGTCGGCGTCTTCGACGGGCTGCTCCAGGCCGGTCCGACGCCGGAGCGCGTGCGTGCCGCCGTACCGTCTCTGCTGCTCCTGATCCTTGCCCTTGCCCTGCGTGGCCTGCTGGCG
>KL571417.1:1934-2197 GCA_000715855.1 Actinoplanes liguriensis | reverse complement strand
GATGTGTATAAGAGACAGGTCTACGAGGCCGCCGAGAACCGCCTGCTCGATCTGACCACGCGGGTCGACCTGGCCACTTTCGACGACCCGGGCTGGCGCGACGCCATGGAGCGCGCCCGCGATCGCGGGATCTACGCCGCGCAGCAGGTCGTCGACTTCGGCATTCAGGTGCTCACCAACCTGATCGGGCTGGTCGCCGCGGCCGGGGTGCTCACCGTGCTGCATCCGATCCTGTTGCCGCTGCTGGTGCTGTCTCTTATACA
>KL571417.1:0-1676 GCA_000715855.1 Actinoplanes liguriensis | reverse complement strand
GGGCTCATCGCCGTGTGGCGGCGGCATCGGATGCTCGCGGATCTGCTGGGCGCTCGCGAGCCCGCGGGGGAGATCCGGGCTTTCACGGTACGGCGGTTCCTGCTCACCGAGGCCGCCCGGCTGCTGCGGATCACCACCGAGGAGGAGATCCGGGTGGTGACCCGTTCGGTGCGGACCAACCTGTACGGGCAGGCGCTGAGCGGACTGCTCACCGGCGTGGCCTACGCGACGCTCTGCTGGCTGCTGTGGACCGGCCGGATGGAGCTGGCCGCGGGCGGCGCCGCCGCGTACGCGATCAACATCGGCATCGGCAAGCTGCGTGAACTCGCCTTCTCCGCGAACCGGGTGTATGAGCACGGGCTGTACTTCGCGGACTTCCAGGGCTTCTGCCGGCTCTCCGAGGAGCACGCGGAGCCGTCCCCGGGCCGTCGCGCGCCCGCGTCGTTCGAGGAGATCCGGCTGGACGGGGTGACGTTCCGCTACCCGGACGCCGAGAAGCCGGCCGTCGACGGGATCGACCTGACCCTGCGCCGCGGGGAGATCGTCGCCCTGGTCGGCGAGAACGGGTCCGGCAAGTCGACGCTCGCGGCCGTGCTGGCCGGGTTGTACCGCCCGCAGCAGGGCGCGATCACCTGGGACGACGTCTGTCTCTTATACACATGATGCAGGAGCCGACCCGGTGGCCGCTGTCGGCCCGCGCCAACATCGCGATCGGACGCCACGACCGGCCCGCCTCCCTGGACCAGGTGCAGGTCTCCGCCCGGGCCGGGGACGCGCACGATTTCGTCATGGAACTTCCGCGGCGGTACGACACCCTGCTGTCCCGTCACTTCACCGACGGCGCCGACCTGTCGGGCGGTCAGTGGCAGCGCCTCGCGGTCAGTCGCGCCTTCCACCGGGACGCGCCGCTGCTCATCTGCGACGAGCCGACCGCGAACCTGGACGCCCGGGCCGAGCACGAGGTCTACCGACGGCTGCGGGAGCTGGCGGAGGGCCGGACAGTCGTGCTGATCACACACCGCATGGCGAGCGTCCGCGAGGCCGACCGGATCTATGTGCTCGATCACGGCGCGATCGTCGAGGAAGGCGACCACGATGAGCTGATGGCGGCCGCCGGCCTGTATGCCCAACTGTTCACTCTGCAGGCCAGCGCCTATCAATCGGCCTGATCAGGTGTCACAGTAGTCCCATGGATCCGGTGGGGATGGGCGCGGTCGGCGTGGTGCTGGTGGCCGGCGCGGCCGTGGGCTGGTGGCGTCGCCGCACCGACGGCCGCCTGCGGAACGTGGAGCAGACTGGAGCCATGGAGCAATCGGTGGACGAGTCCGTCACGGTGGAGCGGCTCGACCCGGCGCTGCTGGAACGCCTCGGCGCCGAGCCCGGCCGGGTCACGCTGCTGCAGTTCTCGACCGCGTTCTGCGCGCCGTGCCGGGCGGTGCGCCGGGTCAGCTCTGAGGTCGCCGCGCTGCTCCCGGACGTCCGGCACGTCGAGGTGGACGCCGAGAGCCACCTGGCCGAGGTGCGCGAGCTCAACATCTGGCGCACCCCGACCCTGCTGGTCCTCGCCGCCGACGGCCGCGTCGCCCGCCGCGCCACCGGAGTCCCGACGAAGCCGCACCTGATCGCGGCCCTCGCCGAGCTCCTGCCCGCCTGACCCCTGAAGATCAAATTCTTCA
>KL571416.1:8950-14401 GCA_000715855.1 Actinoplanes liguriensis | reverse complement strand
CCCCGATCCGCGAGGAGATCGTGCGCCGCGGCGGCGACCTGACGGCGGTCACCACCGCGGTGAGCACCGCCCTGACGAACCGGTTCGGCCCCGGCGAGGTGCGGGCCGAGATGGCCGCTCTGGTGGTCACGGCCACCTGACTCGGGTCAGACCGCCGCCGCACGCTTCACGATCCGCACTCATGGCCGCCGTGCTGCGGTGTCTCGAAGGTGATGACTTCCTGAATCTCGTTCATGCCGCTATGTCGAAGCGGGGCCGGCCGGTTTCGACATACTGGCGAGAGAGAAGGAGAAAGTCGTGAAGTACCTGATCCTGATCCAGTCGAACCCGCAGTCCCTCGCGGTCTGGGAGACGCTGACCGAGCAGCAGCGCGCCGACTTCGGCCTCGGCCATCTGCGGCTGAGCGACGAGATGGGTGAGGCCGGCGTTCTGGTGGTCAGTGAAGGGCTGGGCGATCCGGAGCTGGCCACCCAGGTCTCCGTGCGCGGCGGCGAGACGATCACCTCCGACGGCCCGTATGCCGAGGTCAAGGAGCACCTGGCCGGTTTCTACCTGATCGACGTCGCGGATCTCGACGAGGCGGTCGCCTGGGCCGCGAAGGTGCCCGACGCCGCCTACACGCGCGTCGAGGTACGCCCGATCCTCGACATGAGCACATGGGAGATCTGACCGGGCTGCCGGACCTGCTGCGCGAGTGCGCGCCGCAGGTCCTGGCCGCCGTGGTGCGCCGCTACGGCGACTTCGAGGCGTGCGAGGACGCGGTCCAGGAGGCGTTGATCGCGGCCGCTCAGCGGTGGCCGCAGACCGGCGTCCCGGAGCAGCCGCGGAACTGGCTGATCACCGTGGCCGGTCGCCGCCGGGTGGAGCTGTTGCGCAACGAGACGGCTCGGCGACGGCGTGAGGAGCAGGTCCGGCAGGAGCCCGAGCCGCAAGTCCGCGGCGACGACAGAGCTGGCGCTGCTGCTGCTCTGCTGCCATCCGGCGCTGAGCATACCGGCGCAGGTCACGCTCACCCTGCGGGCTGTCGGCGGGCTCACCACCGCCGAGATCGCCCGGGCGCTGCTGCTGCCGGAGGCGACGGTGGGCCAGCGGATCAGCCGCGCCAAGCAGCGGATCCGCGACACCGGCACCCACTTCGAGATGCCCGCGCGAGGCCAGCTCAGCGACCGCCTTGTCGCGGTCCGCCATGTCCTGTATCTGATCTTCAACGAGGGTTACACGGCCAGCTCCGGCGACGCCCTGAACCGGGTGGAGCTGACCCGGGAGGCTGTCCGGCTGACCCGGCAGCTGCACCGGCGCCTGCCGGACGACGGCGAGGTGGCCGGACTACTCGCATTGATGCTGCTCACCGACGCGCGCCGACCCGCGCGTACCGGACGGGACGGCATCCTGATCCCGCTCGCCGAGCAGGACCGGCGCCGCTGGGACACGGCCGCGATCGCCGAAGGCGTCGCGCTCATCACCCACACGCTGGCGCAGGCCCCGATCGGGCCGTTCCAGCTGCAGGCCGCGATCGCCGCAGTGCACAGCGAGGCGGCGCGCACCGCGGATACCGACTGGCCGCAGATCCTCGTCCTCTACACGATGCTGCACGCACTCGCCCCGAGCCCGATGACCGCGCTGAACCGGATCGTGGCGCTTGCCATGGTCGAGGGGCCGGAAGCCGGCCTCGCCGCTCTGGATGAGCTCGCCCACGACCCGGTACTGGCCCGGCACCACCGAGCCGCGGCGGTGCGGGCCCATCTGCTCGAGTTGACCGGCGACCGAGCCGGGGCGCAAGAGCATTACCGGCGCGCGGCGAGGCTCACGCTCAGCAGACCTGAACAACGCTATCTGGAGTCGCGGGCAGCACAGCTCCCGGCGTCCCATCAGAGAGCGGCGTAGGCGCCGATCGTGGACAATGCTCCTCTCCTGGCCCGCTGTCGTCGCACTCGGAGGGTGCCGTGGAAGTGATCGATGGACCGTTGACCAGGACGCAACCCGATCGGCATAGCGTCGGCGTCCGCATCGTCACACCCTTCCGTGGCATGTTCGCGGTGCGAGACCAGCTCATGGAGGAGCTCTACGCCTGGACCACCAAGCGGGGAATCGGCTTCGGTCACACCTTCTTCCGCCTCCACGTGGTCGACATGGACGGCCCGATGGACATCGAGGTCGGTGTCATCACCGACGAGGCGGTCCAGGGTGACGGTCGCATCCGCGGCGGCGTGCTGCCCGCTGGACGCTACGCGGCGATGACCTACGTCAACCACGGCCGGCGTGCGAACGGCATGCTGCGTGACTGGGTTCAGGAGCAGGGTCTCAAGCTGGACCGCACGCCGAGTCCCGAGGGCGAGCGGTTCGGCTGCCGCTACGAGGCCTACCTCACCGACCCGCGGTCGGAGCGCATGAAGACCAAGTGGCGCACCGAACTGGCCATCCGGCTGGCCGACTGAGTCTCGCGCCGCTGGGCGCGGAACCGCGCACGCCGCTGGTCGTACGGCGAGTGCTCATCCGGCCGCGACCGCCTCGAAAGTAATCGCGGACGGTGTCGAGAAACGCGGAACCTGCTTCGACGTCCAGGTGACAGCGCCTCCGGCGGGACGTCCGACGACCAGGAGCAACCGACATGATGCCGTACCTTTTCGATCTGGAGCTGACCACACCGCACACCGGATTTCAGCAACGCGAGCGTGATTCGAGTATGGGTCGGCTCGTCGCCCTTCTGTCGTTCCGCCGCACCGCGAGACTCCAGAAACAGCCCGCGCCGGGCTCCACCGAACCCGGCGCGCCCCGGCGCCGTCAACAGTCATAACTGTTGACGCTTGAGCGTCGCCGGTGGATCGTCGGCTTACGCGACTCCGGCATGGGGGCCGGCGTTTGCGGGGGTGGAGCCGTCGGCGCAGGCGGCCGCGAGCGTCTCACCCAGGAGAGGGGCGAATTTCATCAGGTTCTCGCCGTACATGGCGAGGATCCGGCCCCGGCGTACGAACTGCAGGCCGTCACCCAGGTCCGGGTTGTGGGTGCAGTACACCGTGCCGATCGGGCGGGGCTCGACGAACGGCAGGTGCTCGGCGGTGTAGGCCGTGAGCGCCGCCAGCGACGCCTGTTCCGCGGCGGGGCGGCCACCGTCCCAGCGGACCAGGGACGAGTCGATGTCGCCGCCGACCGCCCACGTGCCCGGGCCGGCCAGGTGCTGGTAGGTGCCCAGGAGTCCGGGCGCCTCCTCGGTGATCCAGCACTGCGGCGGCGACGGCGCGCCGGGACGGATCGGGAAGCTGACCCGCAGGTGGTGCTCCAGCGCGGCCGGGGTGTCGATGCCGGCGCCGGCGGCCAGTGCCGAGGTGCCGGAGCCCGCGCAGATCAGGACCGCGTCGACGGTGTCCACCGTGGTGCCGGTCCGGACACGTACGCCGGTCGCGGTCTCCTCCACCGCGTCGACGCGCGCCCGCCGCAGGCGGTCACCGGCCGCCGCCACCAGGAACGTGCGGAGCCGGTCGACCCGGATCACCCCGCCGGACGGGTCGACCAGCGCGGGGCCGGCGAACGTGGTCGCGGGCAGCCTGAGCAGCGACGACCCGGGTTCCACGAGCTCGCAGGCCGCGCCCGCGACGGTCATCGCGGCCGCCCAGCGTTGCGCGCCGGCGCCGCTGACGACCGTGCCGACAGGGTCGATGAGCAGACCGCCGGCCCGCTCGCCCCACTCCGCGAACACGGTCCGGGAGCGCGCGGCCAGCTCGACCATGTCCGGGTACACGTGGGCCAGCCTGAAGATGCGGGTGTCGCCGGCCGACCGCTCCCCCATCGGCTCGCCGGCCTCGTAACACCGGACGTCAGCGCCCTGCCGGAGCAGCGCGACAGTCGCCGACAGCCCGACGACACCTCCACCGATCACCGCGACTCTCATGGGCGCGACGCTATCAGCGCCGCTCAGGCATCGTCGGGACAGCGCTCGTGGGTGCTGGTCGGCGGCGGGAACATGTCGACGAGCCCGGTCTGCTCGACGGGCAGCGCCGTGTCGATCGCCGGGGTGCGCTCGGGCACCGGGTCGCCGAGGCGCAGGCTGAACCAGTCCGC
This sequence comes from Actinoplanes liguriensis, assembly GCA_000715855.1. Lineage (GTDB taxonomy): Bacteria > Actinomycetota > Actinomycetes > Mycobacteriales > Micromonosporaceae > Actinoplanes > Actinoplanes liguriensis. The sequence continues at coordinate 10,345 of KL571416.1, read as the reverse complement.
GGCCTGGACGGCGACCTGCTCGAGCGCGACCGGGTCGCGGAAGTACCGGTCCGCGTCCGGGATGACGCACATGTCGGCGTGGGCCCGCGCCGCCCGGCGGGCCTCCTCGTTGAGGGTGCGCAGCCGCGGGTCGCGTTCCCCGACGATGAGCAGGGTCGGCGCCTGCAGCTGGGCCAGCGCGCCGCCGGCCAGGTCGGCGCGCCCGCCGCGGGTGACGACGGTCTGCACGTCGCCGGGCCGGGCCGCGGCCGCCACCAGCGCGGCGGCGGCGTTCACGCCCGCTCCGAACAGGCCGACCGGCATCCGCGCGGTGACCGGCTGGGCGCGCAGCCAGCGCAGCGTCCCGATCACCCGGTCCGCGACCAGGTCGATGTCGAAGCGGTGTGCCTCGTCGGCCCGTTCGTCCGCGGTCAGCGGTTCGATCAGCAGCGTCGCCAGGCCGCGTTCCCGGAGCACGCCGGCGACGGCCTGGTCGCGGGGACTGTTCTGGGTGAACAGCACCAGGCCAGCGGCGCCCGCCGGCATGGTCAGGTCCCCGTCGAGCAGTTCTCCGGCCGCATGAATCCGCATGGCCGGTCAGATACCCGGCGGCGGCGTACCGAATCCGAAGGGCTCCCGCGGTTTCCCTCGGGCGAGCCACCCGCTCGAACACACCGGACAGCTGTTGCTGACGCGCGCTCAAGTGCGCGGCCGGGCGGCCGATCCATACGGCGTCCCCCGCCAGGCCACACCCGCACGCCGGGAAGGGCACATGCCGACCTCACCGCCCACACTCGCCGACCTGGCCGTCAAGGCTCCGGTGTGGCAGGCGAACACCGATATCCGCGTCATCGAGGACGTCCTGCGCGCCGACCCGGCCGCTCCGGGGGTGCTGACCGTGCTGCACGACGTGCTCTACCTGATCGACCGGCCGCGGTTCGAGTCGGCGCTGTCCGGACGCCTCGGGTCTGTCTCTTATACGTCGTACCGGAGCCGGCTCTTCTCCTTCCGGAGACGATGACCTGGGACGACGCGGCGCGGGCCGCCCTCGCCCGGCCGACCGGCACCAAGGCCGTCCCGGTGGTCGTCGGCTTCCACGACGGCACGCTCGGGATCGCGCCGGTCGGGCCGCTCGTCGACTACCTGAGCCGGCGGTACGAGGCGATGGCGCTGCGGGACGACCTGACCGGGCTCGGCAACCGGCGGATGCTCGCCGAGCAGGCGGCCCGGCCACGGCCGGCGGGCGCGACCGCGGCGCTGATGCTGATCGACCTCAACCGGTTCAAGGAGATCAACGACACGCTCGGGCACGTGCACGGCGACGATCTGATCCGGCACGTCGCGGCAGCGCTGGGCCGGGCGTGCCCGCCGGACACCGCGTACCGGCTCGGCGGCGACGAGTTCGTGATCTTCCTG
>KL571416.1:6249-8757 GCA_000715855.1 Actinoplanes liguriensis | reverse complement strand
CCGGCTCGGCGGCGACGAGTTCGTGATCTTCCTGGACACGGTGGCCGGGATGCCGTACGCGCAAATGCCTTTGAACGATCAGCTGGAACGCACCGGCGCCTATCTGCTGGAGTCGATCAGCGGACCCTTCGAGATCGCCGGGGTGCCGATCACCGTGGAGGCCGCGGTCGGGGTCGCGCACACCGGCCTGCCCGGCATGGACTCCCTGGACGCGCTGATGGTCGCGGCCGACACCGCGATGTACGCGGCCAAGCGCGACCGCACCCGCGTCGAGGTGTGGAGCCCGGCGATCGCCTCCACCGCCTCGGCCGACCTGGGACTGCAGACCGAGCTGCGGGGCGCGATCGCCGACGGCCAGCTGGTCGTGCACTACCAGCCGCTGGTCGACGCCCGCACCCGGGAGATCGTCTCGCTGGAGGCGCTGGTCCGCTGGGAGCATCCGCGACGTGGGCTGCTGCCGCCCGGCGCGTTCGTGCCGCAGGCGGAGAGCTCCGACATCATCCACCTGCTCACCGAGCGGGTCCTGGCCGACGCGGTCGCGCAGGCCGCGCGCTGGCACCACGGCGGCTGGACCGTGCCGGTCGCGGTCAACCTGGCCGCGCCGGTTCTGACCAGCGACCGCATCGTGCACACCATCCGCCGGTTGCTCGCCGATTCCGGGCTGCCGCCGTACGCGCTGATCGTCGAGATCACCGAGAGCGCGGTGATGACCCGGCCCGAGCAGAGCGCGGCCCGTCTGCAGGCGATCCGGGACCTGGGCGTACGCATCGCGATGGACGACTTCGGCACCGGCTACACCTCGCTGGCGCTGCTCAGCCGCCTGCCTCTGGACGAGCTGAAGCTGGACCGGACATTCGTCATGCGGGTCCACGAGCCGCACGAGCGCGTCATCGTCGAGGCGGTCACCCGGATGGCCGGGCAGCTCGGCCTGACCTCGGTCGCCGAGGGCGTGGAGGACGAGCAGACCGCGCTGACCCTGGCCGGCATCGGCGTCGACCTGCTCCAGGGCTACCACTTCAGCCGGCCGGTCCCGGCCGGGGAGCTGACCCCGGCCCTCGCCAGGACCTGAACCTCGGCGTGTGAACACCGCGTATCCCGCCGAACCTGTCCGGCCGGCGCTGATCACCCTGGCTCAGGGGCGCTTCCTGCCGGCCCCTATGACGCGGCGGCCATGGCCGCATACTTGCGGTCCGGGCGGTCCGGGGAATGCTGCTGGAGACGCTGAAGTTCGGTGAAACCGGCTTTTCTCAGGCGGGCGGAGAACTCGTCCACGGGCCAGCGGTATGCCGTGTGGACCTTGTGATCGAAGGCGGCCACTCCGTCGTCGCTGTCGAAGAAGCCGACCACCAGCCTCCCGGAAGGGATCAGCATCCGTCGGAACTGGGCGAGCACACCGTCCAGCTCCGACGGCGGCATGTGAATGGTCGAATACCAGGAGAGGATGCCGGCCACCGAATGAGCGGGAAGGTCCAGGTCGGTCATCGATCCGAGCCGGAACTGCGGCCCGGGAAAGTTGGTCCGGGCGTAGTCGATGAACTCGGGCACCAGGTCGACACCGGTCACGTCGGCACCGAGCGAATGCAGGTAGGCGCTCCAATGCCCGGGGCCGCAGCCGAGATCGAGCACCGTCCCGTCCAGGCCGGCGAGGTGACTCCGGACCAGGGCCGTTTCCGCGTCGGCCCGCCATTCACCGTCGAACAAGCCGATGTACTGCTCCGACATGAACGAGTACGCGTCCCGGACCGGCTGATCTCCCACGGCGCCACTCTAGAGTCAGTGCGCGATCCTCCCGAACCAGGTCATGAACAGCAGCGGCCTTTCCGCCACCGACTCCGGACAGGCCCAGCGGTTCACCCCGTCACCAAGGGCGACTACGGCGAGTCCCAGCGAACGGCGCCGACGGCACGTTCTCGGCGGCCTATGAGCGCGCCGTAATGGGAGGTTGTCAAGTCAGGGCCGATCGTGAAGGAACCACGTTTTGCCTTCGGGCAGAACTGCTGCGAGTTCCCACCGGGTGATCGTGAGATTCGCCGCCAGGGACTTGATCTGTCCGGCCAGTTCCCAGGCTTCGACTCCCGGATGAGCCACCCCCGTATTCATGGAGCTTCTTGATCATGGTCTGATGGCCATGGGGAGGAAGTATCTGTGGCAGCACCGAAGAAGTACCCCGATGAGCTGCGGCAACGTGCCGTTCGACTGTATCGGGACTCGCATCCGAAGCCGGTGATCAAGCGGCTGGCGGAGCAGTTGAACGTGCACCCGGAAGCGTTGCGGAACTGGATCCGGCAGGCCGAGGCCGACGCCGGCGAACGCGCCGACCGGCCGACCACGGACATGCTCGAGGAGAACCGGCGCCTGCTGAAAGAGAACGCAGAGCTGCGCCGGGCCAACGAGATCCTGAAAGCCGCCTCGGCGTATTTCGCCTCGGAGCTCGACCCGACCCGGCGACGGTCTTGACGTTCATCGACGAACAGTCGGACCGCTTCGCGGTCGCGCTCCTGCTACGGG
>KL571416.1:5609-6031 GCA_000715855.1 Actinoplanes liguriensis | reverse complement strand
TCGGACCGCTTCGCGGTCGCGCTCCTGCTACGGGTCCTGGAAATCGGCGAGTCGACCTACTACGCCTGGCGCAAGCAGGCCGAGCAGCCCTGCGACCGGGACCTGGTCGACCTTGCTCTGTTGTCGAACATCTACGAGATCTGGGAGAACTCGGGCTTCACCTACGGCTCCGACCGCGTCCACCAGCAGCTACGCCGCGACGGTATACGCGTTGGCCGCAAGCGTGTCGAACGGCTGATGCGCGCCCAGGGCTGGCAAGGCGCGTTCCTGCGGCGCGGCTGGCGCGGCGGCTCCACGAAGCAGGACCCGTCCCGGGAGCCGGCGCCGGACCTGGTCAACCGGCAGTTCACCGCGACCGGCCCGGACCGGCTGTGGGTCGCCGACGCGACCCGGATCCCGTGCGCCGAGGGCGTGTTCTGGCT
>KL571416.1:4732-5393 GCA_000715855.1 Actinoplanes liguriensis | reverse complement strand
CGCGTTCTCCCGCCGGATCGTCGGCTGGAAGACCTCCACCCGCTGCGACACCGACCTGATCCTGGCCGCCCTCGAATACGGGATCTACTCGCGGCAGGTCCGTGACGGCGAGCTCGTTCACCACAGCGACAGGGGCTCGAACTACACGTCGTTCAGGTTCGCGGAACGCTTGTACGACAACGGAATCCTGCCCTCGATGGGCTCGGTCGGTGACAGCTACGACAACGCGCTGATGGAAAACTTCTGGTCCACGTTGAAGATCGAGCTGGTCTATCGGAGTGAGTGGCGCACCCGCGACGAGGCCGAGAACGCGCTGTTCGCGTACATCGACGGCTGGTACAACACTCAGCGCATCCAGAAGGAACTCGGCTACCTGAGCCCGGACGAGTACGAGACGGCCTGGCATCACGCTCAGGAAAACCAGGCCGAGCCCGTGTTGCTCACCCCTGCCACCGGCCGGTAGCAGGAAAAACTGCTCCATCGAACCGGGGGAAGCTCACGGACGGGGTGGGCGATGAACCGTGAACTGAAGCATGGTGTCCCAGAAAGCGACCAGCCGAGCGTCGTACTGCTGGTGCCATTGCCACAAGACAGCGGCGAATGCCTCCCGCGGCTTACCTTGTGTCGGGTGGTAGTAGGCCCACGCTGCGGCGAGCCACGG
>KL571416.1:1462-4480 GCA_000715855.1 Actinoplanes liguriensis | reverse complement strand
GAGCCACGGCAGGTCGGTGGGCAGTAGCAGCAGCGATACATTGTCCGGGATGAACCACTGGTCGATCTGCACGGCGTGCCGCGCGCCTTGCTGCGTCCGCGCGGCGAGAACCGAGTCGGCCAGCACCCGCTCATACGCCCACCGGTCGGCCTGTTCCTCAGTAACCGGGAACGCCATCTCCCGGCGGCCTTCCTCACTCAGGTCGATACGGGCCTTGCCTGAGCTGACCAGATGCAGGTCATCATCGAATACCATCCGTTGATCGAAACGCGAGAAATGGCGCCATGGATCAGTGGTTCGAGCAGCGCGGTCGACGGCGGCAAGTTCTTCCGCGTCGGGTCCCGGCGTGGGGTCGTAACCCATCAACAGCGCGTGGCCCCAGTCGGTGACCATAAGGGGCCACCGACCAGTTGCCGGCACGAGCCCCTGCGCCGTCTGCCAAGCCTCCAACAGCCGCTCCGGCGGGATCTCCTGCACTAGGATCGTGCCGCTAGGTCCGTACCCAAGCGGCAGGTCCGCCAGCATGGTCCCGGTCAGCAAGCCACCGACATCGTCAACACGCGTCATCATGATGCGAGTGTCCGACAGCAACCGTGACAACCGCGTCTGGAACCCGGATCGGTGCCTCCGCCGAGACCTGAACTGCCGCCGAAGAACCCGAGCGCCCGCACCACGGCGAGCGGAACACGGCAGACAGGTGCGTTGAATCTGCTGCCCGGCCATGCGACAGGATGCAACGCTGCATCAGCGCGCCGCCCTCAAAAAGTTGAACATGAGACTGACTCCGGCCGGTCCAACACTGCTCGCGGTATGCGTGACCGGGGCGGTAGCCAATCTGTGGGCTCGTGACGCTTTTCCGGAGAAGTGGGGTGGCCCGAACATCGGCGCCGGGATACTCCAACTGATATACCACGCCGGCGCGCTCACCGGTACAACTCTTACCTACCGTGATAGGCGTGGTCCGGTGGCGGCGCGATCGCGGATCATGACTTTCGCCTCCACTCGCCGCCCGGATCGCGGCACGAGAGTGCCCTCGCGGGTCGGCGCCGGCGGGCTGGCAAGCTGTACACCACGGTGCCGTTGAAGGTCACTTACGACGAGGTCGCGGATGCGGCCTACATCTACTTCCAGGCGCCTGGCACTCGAGTGGCGACGATGTATCCGTGCGATCCAGTCGACGTGAACGGCATGATCAACCTGGATTTTGATGCGACTGGCCGCCTGATCGGTCTTGAGGTCCTGGACGCACGGGCGAAACTCGCGCCGGAGCTCCTGAAGGAGGCCGAGAACATCACTCGGCGAACTGCGGGCGGGCAGTAGCGGCACCACCCGGTTCGCGGCTAAATGAGTACGGGCCGGCATGCTTGGCCTCCCACACTCACCTTTAGGCTCCGGCACTGTGGAGATGAACGAGCCGTTCAGGAGGCGGATTTGATGCGTGACCTGTCGAAGGAGATCATCGAAATGATCTCGCCGCTGCCGACGCCTGTGGGATTGCGATGGGAACGCGCGGAGGCCGAGATTGGGGCACGCATTCCCAGTGACTACAAGGCTTTGGTGGCAGGGCTCGGGGGAGCCGGTGAGTTCGATGAGTGCTTGTGTCTATTTGAGCCGGACAGCCGCGTGACCGGATGGGATTTCGCCAATCTGGTTGCAGCTCGTGATGCAATCTGGCAGCACCTCGAAGACCGCGGGCGCAGGGAGCTTCCCAAAAAGTATTTCAATCAGAAGGTCCGCCTCATACCTTTTGCTCTTTCAGAGCAGAACGTCTTCTATTGGATCGCCGTGTCCGGCAGGTTGGAAGGTGAGTGGTCGGTACTGTTTGTAAATGCAGATATTGACGATTGGCTCGAATTTGACAAGTCCGCCACGGAAGTTATCTTCGACCTCCTGCACCGGCGCATAACTCATTACGTGTTCGATGATTACTTCTCCGATCTTCCGCACACTTACGAACGATTCTGACGGGGCAGCCCGAACGCGGTCCCGTGCGCGATCCGGTTCCATTGTTTAACTCCGGTTCGACACCGCCGTGGCCCGCCAACCTGTGGCGCGCTGCCACCAAGCGCACTCAATTCGGCACGACAAGACGCCGGCCCCAGACAGCCGGCCACCGGTCGTGACGGTAGGACGCCGGCTCGGGAGGGGATAGCAGCAGATTCAACATCGAGATTCCGGACTTGACCCATCCTTTCGGTACAGGTCCTGGCCACCCGTCCCAGTTGATGCCGCTCCCAGTAGGGTCCACGGCGTGGAATTACGTGGCGTGCTGCAACGTCAGCCGGTCATGCCCGGGTTGCGAGACGCGGTCGCTGCGGCGGTGCTACAGATCGAGCAACTCGTCGCCCGCGGTGAGGACAGCACCGCCGCGATTGAGGCGCTCAACAAGACTACCGGCCACAGCTTCGAGGCCGACCATTTCCGCTACTACTGCGGACAGCCTGACCAGGCAGCGTTGATTGAGCAGGCATCCACACCGCCGCCGGTCCGACTGCCCGACATCACCCGCGACGAACTGATCGAGGTCGTGCGTCGCATCCTCGCCGACCCAACCGACGACTGGTACGTCGCAGCATTCGATCTCAACACCGTGATGCCCGGTGCGAGCGGCTTGATTTTCCACCCGCCATCGGAGTTGGCGAACGCAACAGCGGAGGCAATCGTCGATGCGGCGTTGGCCTATCGTCCGATCGCTCTATGATCGAACCAGCATTACCGGGCACTGCGGTGCCAACGACCCGCCGGCTATGGAACGCGCTTATCGGCAAGACGAGACGGCGGGCCGTCGCAGCCGACCACCGGTCGTAACGGCGGCAGTCGGGCCGAGCGCGGACAGCCGCAGTTGAGGACACCCTCGCTTAGGGGGTCCGGTCCAGCGAGCAGTGAGCGGGATACTGTCTGCGGGTGATCGCTACCCCCTTGTCGGACGTCATGGCGGAGCACGCGGACGCGGGCAGCCCGGAAAGCTACGGTCGGTTCCTGAGGTTGTTTGCTGACTCCGTGGTGGGCATTGTTGGC
>KL571416.1:0-1255 GCA_000715855.1 Actinoplanes liguriensis | reverse complement strand
CATTGTTGGCGTCAGCACCACGCCGGACGATGGGCCGGGACTGCCCTCGGTCGGTGAGCTCGGCGCTGGGCGCACGAACTACGGCGACGGACAATTGCGGATCCTCACCTTCGCCGATCCGGAGATCGCGTCGCGAACGCCCGGCTCGCAGTGTAATGCCGGTATATCTGGCCAAGTTCTGCTGCAGATGGCCGTGGCGGATCCCGGCTGTGTAGGCATTCTGGTCAACTGCGCGACCCGTCCGATCAGCCTGGTCATCACGAAGGAGACCGCGCAAGAGCTGCTGGAGGGCATTACCACCGCCGACCCCTCGTGACGGTAGACAGCGAGCGAATCACGGCTACTTAGTGCGTTCGGCTGCGGCGGGCTGGCTGGTCGACCGGTTCGGGTTGGCACGCCGGTCAGTCCGGGACCGCATTCAGAACGAGACGCAATGCGCCGACCGCGTCCGTCTCGTCGCGCCTTCGCCGGTCGCTGCTTGCCACGATGTAGCGGCCAGGCGTTTCCGTGGGGACGACCGCGGGATGGGCCCCGGTGTAAGGCCAGGTTGACGTAGTGCTGAAATGCAACGTCCAGACGCTCGTGTACGGCGTGAGCCGACGCAGCCGGGGCTCCTGAAATGCCAGGGACACGAACGGCTGCAGTCGTGCCGCTACCCGGTCCTCGCGGTGGTTCTCGTACAGGTGCAGCCAACTGGCCTCACGATGGTCGCCGCGTTCCCGTGCTGACGCCAAAGCGACCGAGCCGAGAAAAGGCCACGCTGCCGCGACCACCGACGGTCGAGCCCCGGACAGCCACGCCTGGGCCGCATCAGCAACGATCGCCATGTCCGGTGTGTGGCCACCGAGCATGACCGCCCGCTCGGTGCGCAGGCTGAGGATGAACTTGCGCTCCCACGGGCTGAGGACCAGATACGCGTTTCGTTCGCCGTTGACGGCGATGGCAGTCCGTGGATTTGCCGATTCCCGCGGCTGGGCCCGGATCAGCGACCCATGCCGGTCGAACTCGACCTGCCAAGCATCGTGCGCGGCACCACACGCGACGATGTCCGGGTACCAGCCTGCCGCCTCGCCCCACAACCCAAGATCGGCCATTGCCCCATCATGCGCCGGGCCGCACGGGTATTCGGCGGAGCAACGACCGTCCTTACCGGCCGGGCCCGATCCATTCGCGGAGCTGCTGCGCGGCCCGCCCCGGGTCGACCGGCCCGATCGCATGCTGCTGCCGTCTGCCCTCGTGGGGTGCAGTGACGACC
>KL571415.1:3157-8657 GCA_000715855.1 Actinoplanes liguriensis | reverse complement strand
ATGTGTATAAGAGACAGCGCGGTGACCGTGCCGGCGTCGGCGGTGGTCAGCGCGGACGGGCGGGACACCGTGTGGACCGTGCGGGACGGGCACTACCAGGCAGTGCCGGTGCGGCTGGGCGTGCAGGGGGAGGAGACCGTACAGGTGATCTCCGGGGTCTCCGCGGGCCAGCCGATCGTCGTCGCCGGCACCGACCGGGTCGAGCCGGGCGCCGAGGTCCCGTGACGACGGCCGCGATCGTCGCCACCGACGTCACCCGTACCTACCAGCTGGACGGCTTCAGCGTGCCGGCGCTGCGCGGGGTGTCGCTCACCGTCGAGCCCGGCGACTACGTGGCGATCGTCGGCACCTCCGGCTCCGGCAAGTCGACGCTGATGCACCTGCTCGGCGGCCTGGACAGGCCCACCAGCGGCACCCTGCTGATCGGCGGCCGCGACGTCGGCCGGCTCGCCCCGAACGAGCTGGCCGAGCTGCGCAACAGCACGATCGGGTTCGTCTTCCAGTCGTTCCACCTGCTGGCCCGGACCACCGCGCAGGACAACGTCGGCCTGCCGCTGGTCTACCGCGGGATCGGACGCCGGGAACGCCGGGCGCGCGCCACCACCATGCTCGACCGGGTCGGGCTCGCCCACCGGATCACCCACCGGCCCAACCAGCTCTCCGGCGGGGAGCAGCAGCGGGTGGCGATCGCCCGGGCCCTGGTCACCGGGCCGTCGCTGCTGCTCAGCAGCGGGTGGCGATCGCCCGGGCCCTGGTCACCGGGCCGTCGCTGCTGCTCAGCAGCGGGTGGCGATCGCCCGGGCCCTGGTCACCGGGCCGTCGCTGCTGCTCAGCAGCGGGTGGCGATCGCCCGGGCCCTGGTCACCGGGCCGTCGCTGCTGCTGGCCGACGAGCCGACCGGCAACCTCGACTCGGCCACCGGGCAGTCGATCCTCACGCTGCTGGAATCGCTGAACGCCGAGGGCGTCGCCGTCGTGCTGGTCACCCACGACCGGGACGTGGCCGCGCGGGCCGGCCGGCAGATCGTGATGAGCGACGGACTGATCGTCTCGTGAGAGTTGCGGAGGCCTGGCGGGTCGCCCTCGACGCGCTGCGGGCCAACCGGCTGCGCAGCCTGCTCACCATGCTGGGCGTGGTCATCGGCGTCGCCGCGGTGGTCGCCCTGGTCGCGATCGGGACCGGGACGAAACAGCAGATCGAGCGGCAGGTCGAAGGGCTGGGCAGCAACCTGCTGATCGTCGTACCCGGGAAATTGACCGCCGGCGCCGCGCCGACCAGCTCGCCGATGACCCTGGACGACGCGGACGCGGTGAGCCGGGTCGTCGGCGACCGGTCGCGGGTCGCCGTGACCATCGCCTCCGGCGAGACCGTCCGCGCCGGCAAACTCTCCGTCTTCGCCAGCATGCAGGGCGTCCTGGAGACCACGCCCACCGTCTTCGTCCGGAAGCTGAACCGCGGCACCTACCTCACCCGCACCGACGTCAGCACCGGCCGGCGGGTCGCGGTGCTCGGCGCGGGCGTCGCCCGGACCCTCTTCGGCGACCGGGACCCGATCGGCCGGCAGATCACCATCGGCGGCGTCCGGTTCCGGGTGATCGGCACGTTCGAGCCGCTCGGGCAGAGCCTCGGCGTCGACCGGGACAACGAGGTGCACGTGCCGGTCACCGCCGCGCAGCGGCTGCTCGGCACCGACCGGATCGACGGCCTCGCGATCCGCGCGCCCGACCGCGACCGGATCGACCAGCTCGGCCGCGACGTCGTCGCCGCGCTCGCCGACCGGCATCCGGACACCGACTTCAGCGCGGTCACCCAGGAGCAGATCCTCGGGGTGCTCGGCGACATCCTGGGCGTGCTGACCGGGGTGCTCGCCGCGATCGCCGGGATCAGCCTGCTCGTCGGCGGCGTCGGGGTCTCCAACATCATGCTCGTCTCGGTCCGGGAACGGACCAAGGAGATCGGGCTGCGCAAGGCCGTCGGCGCCCGTCCGCGGGACATCGGCGTCCAGTTCCTCCTCGAAGCGGTGCTCCTGACCACCACCGGGGGAGTGCTGGGCATGCTGCTCGGCGCGACCGCGGCACTGCTGGTGGACGGGCTCAGCCCCGTGCCGGCCGCGCTCACCTGGTGGTCGATGGCCCTGGCCTTCGGCGTGTCCGCCGCGGTCGGCATTATCTTCGGCGTCGTCCCAGCACAGCGGGCCGGCCGGCTGGATCCGGTGGTGGCCCTGCGAACGGAGTAACACAGATGAAACGGGTACCCGCGCCGATCCTCGTCCTGGCCGCGATCACCTCGGTCCAGTTCGGCAGCGCGGTCGCCCGCACCCTCTTCGACGACCTCGGCGCGGCCGGCGTCACGTTCCTGCGCCTGGCCATCGCCGCCCTGATCCTCGGCGTGCTCACCCGGCCGAAGGTGTGGACCTGGTCGCTCGCCGCCTGGCGGGCCGCGGCGCTGCTCGGCCTGTTCATGGCGAGCATGAACCTGGTCTTCTACTACGCCATCCAGAACGTCCCGCTGGGCACCGCGGTCACCGTCGAGTTCCTCGGCCCGCTGCTGCTCGCCCTGGTCCAGACGCGCCGGCTGGCCGACCTGTTCTGGGCCGCGCTGGCCGCCACCGGGGTGGTGCTGCTCGGCCTGCACTCGGGCGGGTCCGCGCCGCTCGGCGGCCTGCTGCTGGCGCTCCTCGCCGGGCTGTGCTGGGCCGGGTACATCGTGTTCAGCGCCCGGGTCGGCGCGCTCATCCCGGGCACCAGCGGACTCACCGTGTCCCTGGCGATCGGCGCGCTGCTCGTCGCCCCGTTCGGGCTCGGCGGGGCCGGCGCCGTCCTCGGCCACCCGCACCTGCTGCTCGGCGGGACGGCGGTGGCGCTGCTCTCCTCCGTCATCTCGTACGGGCTGGAGCTCAACGCCCTTCGCCGCATCCCCACGCGGGTCTTCGGCATCCTGATGAGCCTCGAACCGGCCGGCGCCGCCCTGGCCGGCCTGCTCGTCCTCGGGCAGCGGCTCGGCCCCGTCGAACTGGCCGCCCTCCTGCTCGTCACGCTGGCCAGCGTCGGCGTGACCCTGGCCCGGCGCCCCGCCGCCGACCGCGACGCCGTCCCGGTCTAACGCTCAGGTCTCGCCCGCACGGGCCGAACGTGTCATGCGGACCCGGAGGGAGATCGCCTTGCCCTTTCAGCTTCGCGACCAGCACGGAGCATCCCGTGCCGTCGCCTATCTGATGCTGGCGGGCGCGCCGTACAACCTCGTCACCGGTGTCCTGATGAAGCTCGGCGGCCCGCCCTCGGAGCTGATCGCGCTCGGGGTCACCTCGGTCGCCCTGTTCATCGTCGGCGTCATCTGCTGGCGTCGCCCCGAGTCGCTGGCGCCCCGCTTCTGGCTGCTCATCCCGTTCCTCGCCACCGCCGTCGTGACCGGCCTGAACTTCGCCACCGAGGACGCCACCACCGCCGCGCAGTTGTTCTACCTCTGGCCGTTGCTCTACGCCGCGAGATTCCTCAGCCCGCGCGTCGCGTACGTCACCGCCATGGCCATCTCCGCCGGTCACGCCTGCGTCGTGTTCAACTACGCGCCGATGGGCCAGGCCCTCACCGACTGGATCGCGATGGCGGTGGCGATGGTGATGACCGCCTGGGTCGTGATCAACCTGAACCAGCGCAACGACCGGCTCCGCGCCGTCCTCGAGGAGCAGGCCACCTCGGACGCGCTGACCGGCGCGGCGAACCGGCGCGCCTTCGACGAGGCGCTGCACCTCGCCGTGCGGCAGGCGGTCCGGGGCGGCTCCCCGGCCGCACTGGTTCTGATCGACGTCGATCACTTCAAACAGATCAACGACACGTGGGGGCACGCGGCCGGCGACCGGGCGCTGCGGGCCGTCGCCGACGCCCTGCGCGCGGCCGGCACAGAGAGCCAGCACCTGGTGGCACGGCTGGGCGGCGACGAGTTCGCGGTGCTGCTCCGGTGCGGTCCGGAGGAGGCTTTCCGGTACGCCGAACGGGCGCGCGCCGAGCTCGACGCCACCGAAGGGCTGCCGGGTGGGCCGCCCGCGGTCAGCATCGGGATCGGCGTGGCGCCGCATCACGCCCGGGCCGCCGAAGAACTGCAGCGGGTGGCGGATGCGGCGCTCTACCAGGCGAAAGACGGGGGCCGGGGCCGGACCTCGGTGGTGAGTCTCGCCTCCTGACCACCTTCCGCCCGGCTGTCCGTCCCGCTGTCGGCCACGCTTCTTGGCGACCGTCTGCTCGGCGGTCAGCCTCGCTTCTTGACAGTCTTCTGCTCGGCGGTCGGCTCGTCGAAGGCGTCCGGGCCCTTCGCCGGCTCGGCCTTCGGCTCCTCGGCCGGCTCGTCCGCGTTGCGGCCGCCCAGCGGGGCCAGGATCTCCTCCGGGCGCCGCGGATACGGACCCCAGCCGTCCCGCAGCACGTGGATGTAGACCGCCTCGAGACACACCCCGATCCGCTCCACCAGATCCGAGTCGTCCGACGCGCCGAGCCGGATCGCCCGCGCGAAGTGATCCAGCGCCTCCATGTGCCGGCCCTGATCGAAAGCGGACCGCCCGGCGTTCTCGTGCACCACGCTGCGTACCGCCGTGGACACCTCCGAGTCGACCGCCCGCTGGAAGAGCCGGTCCGCCTCCATCCAGTCGCCGCGCAGCCGCAGCACGTGCGCCAGCTCGGCCTGGGCGATCACCATCGACTGCTCGTCCTGCGCGGACTCGGCGTGCGCCAGCGCCAACCGGCTCGCCGCGGCGGCCATGCCCAGCTCCCCGAGGAGGCGGTAGACCTCCGCGCGGACACTCAGCAGCCCCGCCTTGACGATGTTGTCGGCCTCGTCGGCGAGCGGCCCGTCCAGGCGTTCGCCCAGCTCACGAAGGGCATCCCGGTCGTCGACCACCTCGCGCAGGGTCCCGCCGTCGAGCCGCCAGCGGATGGCGTCCAGATCGGCGGCCGAGAGCGGCAGATGCTTGCCGAGATCCTCCGGCTCCTTCGAGGTCCGATCGGCGGCCGTCGTCTCGTTTTCCTTCTCCGCGGTACGGTCGTCGCCCTGCTCGCCGCCGGCCTCGTCCCCTTCGCTCCCGCCGGTGGCGGTCTCGTCCTCCGCGGGGCTCTTGGCGACGAACCAGCCGCTGCCGAACGCCGGGTCGGAATAGCGCCGCGGCTCCTGATCGGGACCGGACACCGCGAGGCGGGCGATCGGCTTCAGGTTGTGCAGCGTGCCGTCCGGGTCCATGTACGGCACGGGCTCGCCGTCCGGGCCGCGCGACGGCTCGTCGACCGGGTGGCGCTGGGCGGGCACGGTGGTTCCGCCCTGCACCCGGTCGCCGCCGGTCGGCGCGCCGCCGGCCGGGTGGCTGCTGACCGGGATGGTGCCCGGAGCGCTGCTGATCGGCGCGTTGCCAACCGCACCGCTACTGATCGGCGCGTTGCCAACCGGACCGCTGCTGGTCGACGCACTGCCGGCCGGGGCGCTGCTGACCGGGGCGCCGACGGTCGGCGGGCTGCTGACC
>KL571415.1:2428-2846 GCA_000715855.1 Actinoplanes liguriensis | reverse complement strand
AGCCGGCCCGGCGCGGGGGAGACCGGCCGATGCCCGGCCCGCGGGCCCCAAGCGTCTTCGTCCGGCTGCGCTACCTGAGGCAGTTCGCCGGTGGGTGCTTCGCCGCCCGGAACCCCGGTGTTCGGGTTCTCCGCCGCGCGGTGGCCGGCCCGCGGTGCCCAGGCCGCGTCTGCCGCCGGTGGACCGCTGTGCGGCTGCGCGGCGTGCGGAGCCTGCCCGGGTTGAGCCTGCGCGTGCTGACCCTGTGCGTGCTGAGCCTGCCCGTGCTGAGCCTGCGCGGGATGCGGCTGCGCGGGATGCGGCTGCGCGTACTGACCCTGTGCGTGCTGAGCCTGGCCCGGCTGGGGCTGGGCGGCGCGCGGCTGCATGGGCTGGGTCGGCTGCTCGCTGAGTGGCAGGGGAGCGACCGAGCCGGGGG
>KL571415.1:1717-2244 GCA_000715855.1 Actinoplanes liguriensis | reverse complement strand
GGCCGGGACCCCACTGAGCCGCGAGCGACTCCGGTCGTCGCGCCTCGGGGGAGTGCGGCTGACCCTGCGGCGAGACGGGTCGTGCCGGTTCGTTCGGCGCCCACTGCGCCGCGGGCGACGAGACCGGGCGTGCGGTGTCCTGCCCCTGCGGGTGGCCGGGATCCCACGGCGAGACCGGCCGTGCGGCGTCGGACGCGGGCGGCTGCCCCTGTCCCCACGGGGAGGCCGGTCCGGAGACGGGCCGTGCGGTGTCGGGCGTGGGAGGTTGGCCCTGTCCCCACTGAGCGGCGGGGGAAGATACGGGCCGGGCCGCGTCCGATGCTTGCTGACCCCACTGCTCCGGTGCGGACCGTGCGGTGCCGGGTGTCTGCGGGCCCCACTGGGCTGCGGGCGCGGAGACGGGCCGGTCGGGGTTGGGTGCCTGCGGTGCCCACTGGGCGGCGTTCGGGGCCTGGCCGGGGGCTCGCTGCGCGGGTCCCTGCTGCTCGGCGAGCGAGTTCGGCCGGGCCGGCGGAGCCTGCCGCGGG
>KL571415.1:0-1501 GCA_000715855.1 Actinoplanes liguriensis | reverse complement strand
CTGATCCCACTGCGCCGGGGGTGTGCCGGCGCCCTGGCGGTGACCGGGTACCGGGCTGCCACCCTGCTGCTGGTCCCACGGGGCGGCCGGCGAGACCTGCCGGGCGTCGTAGCCGTGACCGTGCGTGGGAGCGCCGGTCCCGTTCTGGGCCTGCGGGTCGTGGCCCGGGCTGCCCGCCTGCTGCTGGTTCCACTGCGCGGCGGGGGAGACCTGCCGCGCATCGGGCGCCTGACCCGGGACCTGCTGGATCGGGTGTCCTGCTCCCGGCTGTACCGGGGCCCACTGCGCCGCGGGCGACACGGGACGCGCTCCCGGGGTCTCGCCGGACGCCGGTGCCGGAGCGATCGGCTGGCCCGGCGACCACCGCGGGGCGGCCACGGGCTGGGCGGACTCCGGGCGGCCACCCTGCGGGGCGACGGCCGGCGGAACGGGCCCGGCGGCCTGACCAGCGGGTCCGGCCGGCGGGGAGGCGATCAGGCCGGGCGGTGGCGCGGCCGGCTGAGGCGGTACCCGGCCGGGCGGCGTGACCGGCTGCGGCGTGACGGGTTGCGGCACGGCCGACTGCGGTGGGACCAGGCCGGGCGGGGGCATGACCGGCTGGCCCGCGTGGGGCGCGTTCGGCATACCGGGCTGCGCAGGCGGCTGACCAGCGCCGGGAGCCGGATTGGCGGGCCGGTCCACCGGAACGGGGCCACGCCCGTCGACCGGCATCGGACCACGCGCGTCGACAGGCACAGGGCCGCGCCCGTCGATGGGGCCACGGCCGTCGCCCGGCATCGGACCACGGGCGTCGACCGGCACCGGGCCGCGACCGTCAGCGGGAATCGGGCCACGCCCGTCCACCGGGACGGGACCGCGCCCGTCCACCGGGATCGGGCCGCGGGCGTCGACCGGGACAGGACCGCGCCCGTCGACCGGCACGGGCCGGCGTCCGTCGGCCGGGATCGGACCGCGGGCGTCGACCGGCACGGGACCTCGCCCGTCGGCCGGGATCGGACCGCGGGCGTCGACGGGCATCGGGCCGCGGGCCGGCGCGACCGGGCGGCCGGTGGCGTGCGGCGGCATCGGCGGGACATCGTCCGGGACGATCGCCCACGGGCCGTCGCCGTCGGACAGGAAGACGTGCGCGGTCCGCGGGGTGCGCCCGGTGCGCTGCTGCGGAACGTTCGGACCGCCCTGCCACGGATGACTGCCGGCGGTCCGCGGCGGCTCGGCGCCCGGACGATCAGGACCGGACACCGGCCCGGCCCCACCCGGCTGCGAAGCGGCAGGCGCACGCGAGACTCCGGGCGCTTGCGGGACTCCAGGGGCTTGCGGGACTCCGGGCGCTTGCGCGACTCCGGGGGCTTGCGGGACCCCGGGCGTCCGGGGGGCTCCGGGCGGCTCCGGGACCACGGGCGGCTGCGAGGCATCCGCGGCGGGACGGTTGGCGGCCGTGGACGGGGCGGCCGGCACGACCGTACCGGAATCGGGAGTAACCCTGTCTCTTATACACATCTCT
>KL571414.1:1544-7059 GCA_000715855.1 Actinoplanes liguriensis | reverse complement strand
GTATAAGAGACAGGATCTCGGCGGTCATGTCGGTACGGCCGTGGCGGCCGGGCTCGAAACCGCCGAACGTGGTTGGCTCGTCGTACCCGCCCTGCTCATACCCCTGCGGGGCCTGACGCTGCGGGAGCTGCTGCTGGGGCTGGCCACCGTAGGTCGTGGGCTCGTCGTAACGGCCACCACCGTACGGATCGGGCTGCGGCGGCATCTGCTGGCGCTGCGGCATCTGCGGGGGCATGCCCGGCGGCGGCATCATCCGGTCGTCGCGGACCGGGGCGGGAAGCCGCTCGGTCTGCGCCATGCCAGGGTTCATCCCGGGGCCCATCCCCTGGTTGCCGAACTGCTGCTGCTGAGGGCCACCGAACTGCTGCTGGTTCGGGTTGCCGAACTGCGGCGGGCCGGGCTGCTGCGGACCGGGCTGCTGCGGGCCGCCCATGCCCATCCCCATACCGGCGCCGGCCATCCCGTTACGCGGCATGCCGCCGGAGAGCGCGGGCGGGCCACTCGGCTGGCCGATCGGGCCGGAACGGTCGATGGAGCCACGGTCGATGGCGCCGGAGCGCTCGGCCGACAGGCCACCGCGCATCGAGTCACGCATCGGGTCGATCGGACGGCCGCCACGCTCCTCGAACTCGGCGAGCTGCCGCTCGACCCGGTCGAGGTGCAGGTCCACCTGCCACTCGTCGTAGCCACCGAAACGCACGCGGAAGACGACGTCGTGCACTTCCTGCGCGGCGACGGGCGGGCCGGCCTGCTCCCCGGCCAGGGTCGCCTCGACCCGGTCCAGGAACGCGTCGACCTCATCGACCTTGTAGCCCCGGCGCAGCGCACGCCGCCGGAAACGCTGTCCCTGACTCGTCACAACGTCTCCCACTCCGCTCGCTGGGACCTACGCCCAGTCACTGTGCCACCTCCGCGTCGGCTGCGACGCCCCCTGCGCCCGCCTGCGTCAACTCTCCCGCGGCCAACTGGCCACAGGCGCCGTCGATCTCCCGGCCGCGGGTGTCGCGGACCGTGGTCGACACGCCGGACTCACGCAGCCGCCGGACGAACTCCCGCTCGACCGGCTTGGGGCTCGCATCCCACTTGCTGCCCGGGGTCGGGTTGAGCGGGATGAGATTCACATGGGCCAGCTTGCCGTGCAGTAGGCGGCCGAGCAGGTCGGCACGCCAGGGCTGATCGTTTACGTCCCTGATCAGGGCGTATTCGATGGAGACCCGACGGCCGGTCTGCGCCGCGTAGTCAAACGCGGCATCGAGCACCTCGGCCACCTTCCAACGCTGGTTGACGGGCACAAGCTCATCGCGCAGATCATCATCGGGGGCATGCAGTGACAACGCAAGAGTCACAGAGAGCTGTTCGGCGATCAACCGGCGCATTGCGGGCACCAAACCCACCGTGGACACCGTGATGTGCCGTTGTGAAAGACCGAGACCCTCCGGAGCGGGGGTCGTCAAGCGGCGAACGGCCTCGATGACCCGGGGATAGTTGGCCAGCGGCTCACCCATCCCCATGAAGACGACGCGGGACAGGCGGGGCGGCGAACCGGTCACCGCGCCCGAGGCGGCGACCCCGGCCAGATAGACCACCTGGTCGACGATCTCGGCCACCGACAGGTTGCGGGTCAGGCCCTGCTGGCCGGTCGCACAGAACGGGCAGGCCATGCCGCACCCGGCCTGGCTGGAGACACAGGCGGTCACCCTGTCCGGATAGCCCATCAGCACGCTCTCCACGAGCGCGCCGTCGTGCAGCCGCCAGAGCGTCTTGCGGGTGGCGCCGTCGTCGCAGGCCTGCTCGCGGATCGGGGTCAGCAGCGTGGGCAGCAGCTCGGTGGTCAGCTTGTCGCGGACGGCCGACGGGAGGTCGGTCATCGACGCGGCGTCGCGCACCAGCCGGCCGAAGTAGTGGGTGGAGAGCTGCTTGGCCCGGAAGGCCGGCTCGCCGAGGCCGGTCACCGCGGTCTTGCGCGCGGCGAGATCGAGGTCGGCGAGGTGGCGCGGGGGCATGCTGGGACGGCGGCGGGGCTTCACGCCGCCGAACTGAACAGAGTCGGCCTGGACAGCAGAGTCGGGCTGGTCGGGACTGATCGGGATGACCGGAAGAATCGTCATGGCGTATCCAGTCTCCCACGCTTCACCGGCAGGTCGCCCATGGCTAGTTCGGTGCGATGATCGCGAAGAGCAGGTAGGCCGTGGGGACCGCGAAGAGGATGGAGTCCAGCCGGTCCATCAGCCCACCGTGGCCGGGTAGCAGGTTACTCATGTCCTTGACGCCGAGGTCCCGCTTCAGCATCGACTCCGCAAGGTCGCCGAGGACCGCGACCACCGACATCACGGCGCCGAACAGCAGGCCGTAGTAGACCGGGATGTCCATCAGGAAGAACAGCAGCGCGCCGGAGCCGATCGCGGACGCCGTGATCGAGCCGGCGAAGCCCTCCCAGGACTTCTTCGGGCTGATCTTCGGGGCCATCGGGTGCTTGCCGAGGAAGACGCCGGCGGCGTAGCCACCGGTGTCGGAGAGCACAACCGCGACGACCGTGGCGAGCACCCGCCACTTGCCGTCGTCCGGCTGGACCAGCATTGCGGCGAAGCTGAGCAGGAACGGCACGTAGACCGTGATCAGCGTGATCGCGGTGAAGTCACGGCGGATCGCGCCCGCGCCGTCGGCGAGACGCCAGAGGGTCGCGGCGGCGATCGTGGCGACCAGGCCCAGAGCGAGCGCGTCAGGCCCCGCATACCAGGCCAGGCCGGTCATCACGAGCGTGCCGGCGATCAGCGGGATGACCGGCGGGCGGGCGCCGGTGACGTTCATCGCACGGGCGGTCTCCCAGACACCGACCCCGGCGGCGACGACCAGGACGCCCAGCAGCGCCGGCGGCCAGACCAGCAGGGACGCCAGGACCACCAGGCCCAGGCTGAGCCCGACCGCGATGGCGGCCGGAAGGTTGCGGCCGGCCCGGCTCTTGCCCTCGGGCTTACGGCCGCGGCCGGCACGGCGCTTGCCGGGACCCCGCTTGGCCTGCTCCGACGGCGCCGTGTCGTCCGCGTGCCAGGCGGGATTCTCGTACGCCGAGGCGGCGTACGACTCGCCGGAGGATTGCCCGGCACGCGGATCGAGGTAGGACATCAGACTTCGAGCAGCTCGGCTTCCTTGTGCTTGACCAGCTCGTCGATCACCGACACATACCGGTGAGTGACGTCGTCGAGCTCCTTCTCGGCGCGACGGCCCTCATCTTCGCCGGTCTCGCCGTCCTTGACCAGCTTGTCGATCTGCTCCTTGGCCTTGCGGCGCACGTTGCGGATCGAGACCCGGCCTTCCTCGGCCTTGCTGCGCGCGACCTTGATCATCTCGCGGCGGCGTTCCTCGGTCATCTGCGGGAGGTGGATGCGCAGCTGGGTGCCCTCGTTGTTGGGGTTGACCCCGAGGTCCGAGTCACGGATCGCCCGCTCGATCGGGCCGAGCTGGGTGTTGTCATACGGCTTGACGATGACCATGCGCGGCTCCGGGACGCCGACGGAGGCCATCTGCGTCACCGGCGTGGGAGCGCCGTAGTAGTCCACCATGATCTTCGAGAACATCGCCGGGGTGGCCCGGCCGGTCCGGATCGCGGCGAACTCTTCCTTGGCGTGCTCGACCGCGCCTTCCATCTTCTCTTCGGCCTCAAAGAGGCTTTCCTCGATCACCGGCTCTTCTCGCCTCCTTGCTGTCTTCGGTGGTGCGGAATGTGTGAGCCTCAGCTCACGCGGTGATCAACGTGCCAATCTTCTCGCCGGCGCACGCGCGCACGATGGTGTCGTCACCATCCGCGCCGAAGACCAGCATCTGGAGCTTGTTCTCCTCGCAGAGGCTGAACGCGGCCTGGTCGGCCACCCGCAGCCCGCGCTGGATGACCTCCTGGAACGTGATGTGCTCGAGCTTCTGCGCGGTGGGGTCGATCCGCGGGTCGGCGGTGTAGACGCCGTCGACGCCGTTCTTGCTCATCAGCACCATGTCGGCGTGGATCTCCAGCGCACGCTGGGCGGTCACCGTGTCGGTGGAGAAATACGGCATGCCGGCGCCGGCGCCGAAGATCACGACGCGGCCCTTCTCCAGGTGCCGGATCGCGCGGAGCGGAATGTACGGCTCGGCGACCTGGGCCATCGTGATGGCGGTCTGCACCCGGGTCTCGATGCCCTCCTTCTCCAGGAAGTCCTGGAGGGCCAGGCAGTTCATCACCGTCCCCAGCATGCCCATGTAGTCGGCGCGGTTCCGATCCATCCCGCGCCTCTGCAGCTCGGCGCCGCGGAAGAAGTTGCCGCCGCCGACCACGACGGCGACCTGGATGCCCCGCCGGTTCACCGTGGCGATCTGCTTGGCCAGCGCTTGCACCACATCGGGGTCGACGCCGACCGCGCCGCCGCCGAACACCTCGCCGGACAGCTTCAGCGCGACCCGGCGCGGCCGCGTGGCCGGCGGGTTCTCGTCGACCGTGGCGGACTGCTCGGTCACCATCGTCATGAGACCCGCCTTCCCTTCACTTTCTGGAGGAGACCTTATGCGACCGGGAGGCCGGACGCTCAATCGCGTACCCGACCTCCCGTGCCATTGCTTTGTGGTGCCTTACTCCTGGCCGACCTCGTACCGGACGAACCGGGTGAGCTCGATGCCCGCCTCAGTGGCGATCTGCTTGACCGTCTTCTTGTTGTCGACGACCGAAGCCTGCTCCAGCAGGACGAAGTCCTTGAAGAAGGAGTTCACGCGGCCCTCGACGATCTTCGTGATCGCCTGCTCCGGCTTGCCCTCCTCGCGAGCGGTCTGCTCGGCGATCCGGCGCTCCGACTCGACGACCTCGGCCGGAACCTCGTCGCGGGTCAGGTACTTCGGCCGCATCGCGGTGATCTGCATGCCGATGCCGCGGGCGTCCGAGTCGGCCGCCTCGTCGTCCTTGCCGGTGTACTGCACCAGGACGCCGACCTGCGGCGGCAGGTCCTGCGCCTTGCGGTGCAGGTAGACCGCGACGGTGCCGTCGAGGATCACGAAGCGGTTCAGGACGATCTTCTCACCGATCTTGGCGGCGTAGTCCTGAACCAGGTCGGCGACGGTCTTGCCGTCCTCGATCGTCGCGGCGAGCAGCGCGGCGGCGTCGGCGACCTTGTTCTCCTCGCCGAAGCTGACCAGACGCTGGCCCAGAGCCACGAAGTCATCGGTCTTGGCGACGAAGTCGGTCTCGCAGTTCAGCTCGAGCAGAGCCTTGCCGGAGTGGCTGACGATGCCGTTGGCGGCGGTGCGGCTGGCCCGCTTGCCGACGTCCTTCGCACCCTTGATGCGAAGGAACTCGACGGCCTTGTCGAAGTCGCCCTCGGACTCCTCCAGGGCCTTCTTGCAGTCCATCATGCCGGCACCGGTGAGTTCGCGGAGCTTCTTCACGTCCGCGGCGGTGTAGTTAGCCATGACTCTTCTCTCGATGTCAGTCGGGAAAACGGCCGCCGCCCTTTTAACGGCGGCGGCCGGAAGCACGTCGGTTGACTTACTCGGCGGG
>KL571414.1:0-1340 GCA_000715855.1 Actinoplanes liguriensis | reverse complement strand
CGGCTCACCGGCGGCGACGGTGCCGGCCTCGGGCTTCTCGTCGGCGCCACCGCGGCCACGGCCGGAGCGGGCGATCAGGCCATCGGCCACCGCGGCGGCGATAACCCGGGTCAGCAGCTCGGCGGAGCGGATCGCGTCGTCGTTACCCGGGATCGGGAAGTCGACCTCGTCCGGGTCACAGTTGGTGTCCAGCACCGCGATGACCGGGATGTTGAGCTTCCGCGCCTCGTCGACCGCGATGTGCTCCTTCTTGGTGTCCACGACCCAGATCGCCGAAGGGACCTTGGTCATGTCACGCAGACCACCGAGGGTCTTGGTGAGCTTCTCCTTCTCGCGGTGGAGCTGGAGGGTCTCCTTCTTGGTGTAACCGGCGGCGGTGCCGCTCAGGTCACCCAGAGCCTCGAGCTCCTTCATCCGCTGAAGGCGCTTGTAAACGGTCTGGAAGTTGGTCAGCATGCCGCCGAGCCAACGGTGGTTCACATACGGCTGGCCGACCCGCGTCGCCTGCTCGGCGATGGCCTCCTGCGCCTGCTTCTTGGTGCCGACGAAGAGGATGTGGCCACCCTCGGCGACGGTGTCGCGAACGTAGGCGTACGCCTTCTCGATGTAGTCGAGGGTCTGGCGCAGGTCGATGATGTAGATACCGTTGCGCTCGGTGAAGATGAAGCGCTTCATCTTCGGGTTCCAGCGGCGGGTCTGGTGCCCGAAGTGGACACCGCTCTCCAGCAGCTGACGCATGGTCACGACGGCCATGGTGGTGCTCCCTGATCTTCCCTGGTTGTCACGCCCATCGGCGATGGGCGTCCTGGCGCCCGGTCGGCGGCCGCAGTCGGGCCCGAAAGATCATCGGGACCAGGGAGGGCCGTCGCCGCCGGCCGACACACTAGGAGCAGCGGTCAGATCGGTCGGAGGGCGCGCGAGGTCGACCGCGTGGGCGGTCGCCGGGTCCAAGCATACGCCAACCCGTTTTTCACCTGTGCCACGGCCCTTTTTCTCAGGCCACCGCCAGACCGGCCGCCAACAACAAGATCAAACCGATTGGCGCGTACGCCATGGGCGGCCGGAGCCAAGCGTCCCGTTCCGTCCGCGCGGCGCCGCCGGCCGCGGCGAACAGCCCGAAACCGGTGAGCGCGAGCCCCAGGATGAGCAGCACCGCCGGGACGATGCCGCGCGCGGTCGGGGTGGAGGCGAACGTCACGCTCATCAGCAGGCGCAACGCGGGGAGGAACAGGACGAGCGTCGCGATCCCGATGATCACCGACGAGAGCGGGCGCCGGCTCCTCGCGCTGATCTGACTGACCGGCGGCACCACCGTGGTCGGCTGGTTCACCACCGGAGGC
>KL571413.1:29260-30117 GCA_000715855.1 Actinoplanes liguriensis | reverse complement strand
GACAGAGCCGTTTTCTTGACAGACCCTACGTGGGTGATCCGCTATTGGGCGTGATCAGGTGGCGCCAGCGGTCGGGGCCTCCACGGTTTGGCACCTTGTCGGAGGCCCCGGCAGGTCGCTACGCGGCGACTACGTCGGCGATGATGCAGGTGGTGTTGTCGGGGGCGCCTGCGGTGTGGGCGAGGTCGAGCAGGCGCTGTGCTGTCGGCTCGGGGTCGGCAGTTTCGGCCAAGGCGGCGTGCAGGTCGGTTCGGGGGACTACCGCAGAGAGGCCGTCGGAGCACAGCAAGTAGCGGTCGCCGGGTAGGGCGGTTCGCAGGGCTAGGTCGGCTTCGATGGGGTGGGTGCCGCCGAGCGCGCGAGTCAGCAGAGCACGCTGCGGGTGGGTGATGGCTTCGGCGGGGGATAGTTTGCCGTGGTCGAGCTGGTTCTGGACCCACGTGTGGTCCTGGGTCAACTGGGTGAGCTCGCCGGCTCGCAGCAAGTACGCGCGGGTGTCGCCGACATGCACCAGGGCCAGCTGCGATCCGCGGCGCAGCAGTGCGGTCAACGTGGTGGCCGGCTGGTGGGAGTCTGTGCTGGTGGCGCGGACCATGCGATCGACCTCGTCAACGGTGGCGGCCAGCGCGGCCAGCAGCTCGACGGGCGGCTTGTCGAGCAGTTCGAGGGGCTTGAGGGCGTTGACGGCCGCGAGGCTCGCGGCGGCTCCGCCTTCTCCCCGGGTGCCGTCGGCTACGGCTAGGAGCTGGTCGCCGGCGTACGCGGCGTCCTCGTTCGTCGAGCGTTCGTGGCCGGCGTCGCAGCGTACGGCGTACCGGAAAGTCAGTGTGGACATGGTGGGGCCCTTCCTGGACAGG
>KL571413.1:27667-28965 GCA_000715855.1 Actinoplanes liguriensis | reverse complement strand
CCGCCAGTAGGCGGTGACCGCTTCGGCTGCGGCGGAAGGCTCCAACGCGCACACGGTGCGAATGTCGGCCAGCGGCATGCCGATGTAGCGCAGCTGGGCGATCAACCGGGCGTGCGCCAGCTGCTCCGGGTCGTAGAACCGGTAACCCGACTCGGGATCGACGGCGGCGGGCGTCAGGAGCCCGACCTCGTCGTACAGCCGAAGCGCCTTGGGTGTCAGCCGCACCGCTCGGGCGAATGCACCGATCGTCAGCAGCTCCACGGGTGTCATCCTCCTCGTGCCGGCCCGGTGGCCGGCACGGACCACGGTGGGGCTTCCCCAAGGGTGAAGGTCAAGCCGTTGAGGTTCAGAGCCTGGATCTGCGGGCGGCTTCGATGGCGGGGGCGTTCCGGTCTGCCCATTCGCCCAGGGCGATGACCAGGGGGAGCAGGGAGCGGCCGAGGTCGGTGAGGGAGTACTCGACCCGGTCGGGTGTGGGGTGACGGCTGAACAGTCCGTCGGCTTCCAAGTTGCGCAACGTGCGGGTGAGGATGCGGCGGCTCAGGCCTTCGATGGTGCGGTCGAGCTCGTTGAAGCCGTGCGGACGGTCGTCGTTCAGGATGGCCAGGACCAGCACGCTCCACTTCTCGCCGACACTGCGCAGGATGTCGGTGGCGGTGCACGAGGCGCGGTCAGTTTCGGTCACGACCGGCGGGAGCAGCGGTGACATGGATGTGCCTTCTTTCGCTGATGGCGCGGCCGCGGGGACGATCCCAGTATGCGCACAGTGGTGATCGCGGGCGGGACCCGGGGAATCGGCAAGGCCCTCGCTGACTCGCTGACCGGCTGGAATGTCGTGGCCCTCGGCAGCGCCGACGGTGACCTGACGTCGGTGAAAGCCACGAGGGCTCTGATCGAGCGGCTGCCGGAGTCCATCGACGCGCTGGTGTTGTCGGCGGGACGCTTCTCGCGCCGGCGGGTGGTCACTGTGGAAGGGTTCGAGCAGACGTTCGCCGTCGGGGTGCTGGCCAAGTACCTGCTCGTGGAGGGGCTGCTTCCGGCGCTGGAGCGGGCGCGGAGGCCGGTGGTTCTCAACCTGTGCGGGGTCGGCGGGATCCGGGCGGGGCACATCCACTGGGATGATCTGCAGTTGACCAGGGGATACTCGTTGACGGCCGCGACCATGCAGGGTGCGCGCGCCAACGATCTGCTCGGGGCGGGCTTCGCCGCCCGACATCCGAAGAGCCCGATTCGGTACGTGTTGTACAACCCGTTGTTCGTCGACAGCGGGATGCACCTGTCTCTTATACACATCTCTG
>KL571413.1:25180-27435 GCA_000715855.1 Actinoplanes liguriensis | reverse complement strand
AGATGTGTATAAGAGACAGCCGTGCCACTGAATAGTTTGTTGCAAGAGCCGCCCGAGGCCGCGCTGACCGCTCTGCGCCGGGACCGGCCTGTGTCGCTGAGCGCGGAGCCAGCGGAGGCGGCCCTGCTCTACGGTGTGCTGGACGACCTGGTCCAAGGGTTATGATCTTGATTTCGGGTGCTGGTGAGGTCGGCGAATGACGTACTTACGGATCGGCGAGGTCGACCTGTACTCGGAGGTCGCCGGCGACGGCGAGCCGGTCCTGCTCCTGCACGGCGGTTTCTGCTCGTTGGAGCACTTCCGGGAGCAATCCGACGCGCTCGTGGCCGACTACCGGGTGTATGCGTTCGAGCGTCCCGGCCACGGCCGCACCGCCGACGTCGACCGCGAGTACGGCTACGCGGAGAAAGTTGCCACGACGCTGGAGTATCTCGACGCCGTCGGGCTCGCATCGGCGCACATCATCGGGTTCAGCGACGGCGCGATCATCGGCCTGCTGCTCGCGAGGGACTATCCGGAGCGGGTGCGTTCGCTGACCGCGATCAGCGCGAACCTGGATCCGTCGGGGTTCAGCATGTCGGAGGCGACCGCTGGTGCTGTCGTGCTCGGCGCGCCCCTGTGGCCCGCGGAGCCAGGGCCGGATGTCGAGCGGATGCACTACGAGCGGCTGTCGCCAGACGGTCCGGAGCACGCCGAGGCCGTGCTTGGCAAGCTGTTCCGGCTGTGGACGACCGAGCCGAGCATCGACCCGGCCGGCCTGGGCAAGATCGAGCTGCCGGTGCTGGTGATGTCCGGTGACCGTGACACGATCCGACCCGATCACAGCCTGCTGATCGCCGCGTCGATCCCCGGCGCGCAGCTGTGCATCGTGCCGGGGACCTCGCATCAGCTTGTCGCCGAGCGGCCCGAACTGGTCAGCGTGCTCATCCGGGACTTCCTGCGGCAGGCGTGCGGGCAGGGCTGACGGCGTTTGCCCCGGCCCCGGCGCCGGCCCGCTCGACGGTCGCCCGGCTGCGCCGGCGCAGCTGATCGGGGTAGCACTACCGTGGACGAAGCCCACCTCGCCCGATGATTCCCGGCCGGCGTGCGGATCTGCACAGTCGAGGAGGTGTGCGTGGTGGGTGATGTCGGGGCCATGGCGGGCGCGGCGGTGTTCGCACAGGTGGCGGGGCCGTTGCGGCGAGAGATCCTGGCGCATTGTTACCGGATGCTCGGGTCGGCGGCGGACGCCGAGGATGCTGTGCAGGAGACGTACCTGCGGGGCTGGCAGGGATTCGGCCGATTCGAGGGGCGCTCCTCGGTGCGTACGTGGCTGCACCAGATCGCCACGAACGTCTGCCTTCGCCAGCTCGAACAGCGGGCTCGGCGGTTTCTGCCGGCCGCGCTGGGCGATCCGGAGCCGGATTGGCACCGCCCGGCGCGCCCAGCGGGCGACGGCACCGCATGGGTGGGGCCGATTCCGGTTGATCCGGCGGAGGAGGCCGCCGCGCGGCAGGGGATACGCCTGGCCTTCATCGCGGCATTGCAGCACCTGCCCGCCCGGCAACGCGCGGTACTGCTGCTCCGCGACGTCGCGCAGGTTCCGGCCGGCGAGGTGGCCGCCGCGCTGGGCATGACGACGATCGCCGTGAACAGTGCGTTGCTGCGCGCCCGGGAGCGGATCTCTCGCGAGGCGCCCGACGCGGCCGAGATGCGCGAGCCGGACAGCCCGGGCCTCACCGCCCAGCTGAGCAGGTACGTCGAGGCGTTCGAGCGCGCCGACATCGGCGCGCTCACCCGGATCCTGCACGAGGACGTCACGCTGGAGATGCCGCCGCACGCGACCTGGTTCGCCGGCCGCGATCGCGTTCTCGGTTTCCTGACCGTCCGGGTGCTGCGTGAACCCGGCCTGTTCGCGGTCCGCCCGGTGTTTCCACCGGCGAACGGGCAGCCCACGTTCGCGATGTACGCCCGGGAACCGGACGGCCGTCTCGGCGCGCACGCCCTGCATGTCGTCGACGCCGGCCCCGGCGGCATCCGGCGGATCCACATCTTCCTGCAACCGGAGCTCTTCCCGATTTTCGGGCAACCGGTGATTCTTGCCGCGGCCCCGGATCTTCCTGGCTGACACCTCATCAAGCTGGGAGCAACCGATGACAAAGCTGAACGGCAAGTCCATGGTCGTGGTCGGCGGCGGACGTGGTCTGGGACTCGGCGTCGCCCGCGCGGCCTGCGACGCCGGGGCTACCGTGACCGCGGTCGCCCGCAACCTGCCG
>KL571413.1:24159-25019 GCA_000715855.1 Actinoplanes liguriensis | reverse complement strand
ACCCGCAACCTGCCGCGGCTCGACCGGATCGCCGCCGAACCCGGCGACGCCACCGACGAGACGTTCGCCGGCAAGGTCCTTGCCGCGTACCGCCCGGACCTGCTGGTGGTCACCGCCGGGGCGACTCCGCGGATGCATCCGCTGACCGAGCACACCTGGGAGACGTTCTCGGTCAACTGGCACGCCGACGTACGGATCGCCTTCACCTGGCTGCGGGCGGCGCTGCGACTGCCGTTGTCGCCCGGATCGCGGGTCGTCGTGTTCGGCAGCGGCGCCGAAGTGCGCGCGGCATCACCGCTCAGCGGCGGTTACGCGGGTGCCAAGGCAACCGTGCGGATCATCACCTCGTACGCCAACGCCGAGGGCGGCGCCCTCGGTATCACGGCCACGGCGGTGTTGCCGGTCATCACGCCGGGTACCACCATCGGCGAGGTCGCGATCACCGCGTACGCGAAAAAATCGGAAATCAGCCCGGAGCAGTTCCGGGCCGGCCTGCCCGCCGCACCCACCCCGGAATCAGCAGGCGAGAGCATCGTCGCGCTGTTGGCCGGGGACTCGGCCCTGGCCGGGGCCTACCTGCTGAACGTCTCCGGACTGCGACCCCTGGACAACGCGCTCACCTGAGCGTGGCATGCCGTCGATGGGTTGCGTACCATCCACTCAGGTGTCACCTGGCCTTCACGGTCGAGGACTTGGGTGATCGGCATGCTGAATCGTCGTCAACTTCTCTCCGGCGCCGCGCTCGCCGCGGGCGCTGTCGCCCTGCCGGGTGGTGCGGCGTACGCGTCCGCGCCGGCCGATCTCTTCCCCCTCGGGGTGGCCAGCGGCGACCCGCTGCCCGACCGCGTGATCCTGTGGAC
>KL571413.1:22627-23993 GCA_000715855.1 Actinoplanes liguriensis | reverse complement strand
CCGGCCCGTCGAGGTCGAGTGGCAGGTCGCCCGCGACGAGCACTTCCGGCGCGTCGTCCGCTCCGGGCGCACCTACGCGCGGCCCGAGCTGGCGCACTCCGTGCACGTCGACGCCCGCGGGCTGGACGCCGGGCACGAGTACTTCTACCGCTTCCGGGCGCTGGGCCGGATCAGCCCGACCGGCCGTACCAAGACCGCCTCCACCGCGCGGGCGCTGCGCTTCGGCATCGTCAACTGCCAGGACTTCCAGAACGGATACTGGCCCGCCTACTGGGGCCTGGCGGCCGAGGACCTCGACGTCGTCCTGCACCTGGGCGACTACATCTACGAGTACGACCCGGACAGCGCCTACGCCGACCGCAAGCACAGCACCCCGCAGACGCTCGGCCTCGACCAGCTCGTCACGCTCGACGACTACCGGGCCCGGCACGCCCAGTACAAGAGCGACCCGGCTCTGCAGGCGGCGCACGCGGCCTTCCCGTGGATCGTGACCTGGGACGACCACGAGACCGAGAACAACTACGCGTCCCTGCTCGACGAGGTCGACGACACCGGCGCCAAGAAGCAGACGCCGGCGCAGTTCGC
This sequence comes from Actinoplanes liguriensis, assembly GCA_000715855.1. Taxonomy (GTDB): domain Bacteria; phylum Actinomycetota; class Actinomycetes; order Mycobacteriales; family Micromonosporaceae; genus Actinoplanes; species Actinoplanes liguriensis. The sequence continues at coordinate 23,408 of KL571413.1, read as the reverse complement.
GAAGCAGCGGGCGGCCGCCTACCAGGCGTACTACGAGCACATGCCGATCCGTGCCGACCTGCGCCCCGGCAGCGCCGACCTGCGCATCTTCCGCCGCTTCGACTACGGGCGGCTGGTGCGCTTCAACGTGCTCGACACCCGGCAGTACCGTACCGACCAGCCGGGCGGTTTCTCCGGCGACTTCGGGCTCGCCGAGGCCGGCCTGGCCAACGCGGCAGGCACGCTCACCGGCGTGGACCAGGAACGCTGGCTGTTGCACGGCCTCGACCACAGCCCCACCCGGTGGAACGTCATCGCCCAGCAGGTGATGATGAGCCGGATCAAGTTCCCCAACCCGGCCGGCACCGTGCCCGCCACCCTGGCCAACCTCGACCAGTGGGACGGCTACGCGCCGCAGCGCACCCGCCTGCTGCAGCACCTGCACGACGCGAAGATCGCCAACCCGGTGGTGCTCGCCGGCGACATCCACTCGAGCTGGTTCAGCGAGCTGAAACTCGACTTCGACAAGCCCGAGCAGGCCTCGGTGGCCGTCGAGTTCACCGCCACCTCGGTGAGCTCGGACTTCCCGGCCGCCTACGACGCCCCGATCAAGGCCCTCAACCCGACCCTCAATCCGCACGTACGTTATTTCGACGGCTCCCGCCGTGGATACCTGCGCTGCACGGTGACCGGCAGCGAGTGGCGCACCGACGCTCGTACGGTGGAGACGATCGCCGTGCGCGAGGCCCCGGTCAGCACGACCGCCTCGTACACCGTGGAATCCGGCACGTCGACCCTGGTG
>KL571413.1:21802-22336 GCA_000715855.1 Actinoplanes liguriensis | reverse complement strand
AGGCAGACCTGACCACGATCCGAGTCAACAGGGCCGTCACTGGGTGCGACCTGTTGTCTACTCCAGGTTTCGTGCCGCGTCCATCGAGTGGTATGCCGGTGTCGATCGTGCCTGAGTTGACTGTGGAGCATGCACCTGCCGCGACCCCACGACCACGCTCCGGCGACGTACCTGATCGTCTCGGCGTCCGCTGTGCTGCTCGGTGCCGGCACCGGCCCGCTGGGGCTCGGTCCGCCCGGCGCTGCGGCCGGGGCGCTGTTGTTCTGGATTCTGGCCGCGGCGGCGGCCGAGGTCGTCGTGGGTGGCTCCCGGCGGCGCGGCGTGTTGCCGTGGGCGATCGGCGCGACGCTGCTCACCGCGTTCTGCGGCCCGGGCGCGGCAACGGCGGTGCTGGGCGCGGCAGGCGTCGCCTACGGGCTGCGGACCATTGCGATCGTGGCCGTGGCCAGGCGCGTCTCACCGGTGGTGCGCGACGTCGAGATCCCCGTGGTGTCCCCGGGCCGGGCGTTCGACATCACCACCGACCTCAATGTC
>KL571413.1:19046-21528 GCA_000715855.1 Actinoplanes liguriensis | reverse complement strand
GGGTGTCCCGGATCGGCGGGACACCCGGATCATCGCCGGGTCAGCGGGCGAGGGCCAAGCCCTGCTTGTCGCTGAACTTGCCGATCGCGATCATGATGAAGTCGATCAGCGTCCAGATGCCGAAGCCGCCGACCGTGACCAGCATGAGAATGCCGGTGCCGACCTTGCCGACATAGAAGCGGTGGATGCCGAGCGTGCCCACGAAGAAGCAGAGGACGAGGGCGACGATCCAGGACTTCGAGCCCGTACCGACGGTCTGAGTGGCAGTCATTATGGTTATGTCTTTCTGAAGGGGTCAGCAAAATTCGTTGCACGATAGCGGGAAGCGACACCTTCGTGCAAGATCAAAAACCATTTCACAAAGGCCCGGATTCATCATCGCGTGATGTTGTTCGACGTCACCGGATGTGCGTGGAGCGGATCGTCACCGCGCTGCCGGGCGCAGGTTGACGCCGGCGGACAGGGTGGCGACCAGCGGGTGGTCGAAGCTCTGCGGGCCGGCCAGGCCGGCCGAGCCCGGCGAGCCCAGGGTGTCGAAGAATCTGGCGTTGACCTCGGTGAACGCTGACCATTCCGCGGGAAGGTCGTCCTCGTAGTAGATCGCCTCCGCGGGGCAGACCGGCTCGCAGCAGCCGCAGTCGATGCACTCGTCGGGCTGGATGTAAAGCGTCCGGTCGCCCTCGTAGATGCAGTCCACCGGGCACTCCAGCACGCAGGCCTTGTCCTTGACGTCGACACAGGGCTCCGCGATCACGTACGTCATTCGAAATTCACATCCCGTTCTCGCTTCGACCGGCCGACGGAACGGTAGAACTTCAACCCAGCTTCACCTCAAGTCCAAGGACCCGCGGCTGGACTCCGCGATATCGCGCGGCGTTCGGTGCGCCGGGAAGTGAGACTTCGGATGCCCATCGTTCAGGCGGGGCCGGTGGAGTCGCGGATGACCAGGCGGTGTTCGTGCGGTGTCGGGGGAGCGGGGGCCCGGCCCGGGTGGCCGAGGAAGTCGGTCAGGTAGCGCAGGCCGGTCTCGGCCAGCCGCGCGTTGTCGGAGACGACCGTGGTCAGGGCCGGGGTCAGGTGCGCCGCGATCGGGATGTCATCGAAGCCGGCCATGCCGCCTGGACCGCTCTGCCGGCCGGTGTCACGTGCACCGGCGCGACCACGGCGGAGGGCCGGCGGCTGCGTTTCGTGCACAACTGGTCCTTCGAGCCGGCCCGCCTCACGGTGCCGGTCGACTGCCAGGACGCGCTCACCGGCAAGTCGCTGCCGGCCGGCGGCGACCTGGACCTGGGCGCCTGGGACGTGCGCATCCTGATCGAGAACGGTCAGCAGGCGGCCCGGATCGGCCGCAGCAGCTGACCGAGCAGCGATCGGACTACTCAATGCGTCATGGCGTGACCGGGGCACTTCCCGGCCAATCGGGACCCGAAAGAGTCGCGACCAAGCGGCCATCGACGAGCGCCGCGTCGACGTCCGTGCCGGACGCCGCGCCCTCGGCGAAGCCGCTGGGCGCTATGTCGGAAAGCAGGAAGACGAAGTGCAAGGGGAAAGGCGGCCAGTCCTCGTGCGGGATTCCATCGGCATCGAGTTCGAGGTTTGCCTTCCACCCCGCTTGGCAGAGCACCGAGAAAAAGACGCCGAGGAAATCTGCCTGAGCCAGGCAGTCGCCGTCTTCGATCAGGACGGCGAGACCCTGACCAGCGGTCTCATGCCCGTGCCGATCATGCAGACAGTCCACGAGCGCGTCCCAGTTGTGACCGAAATATCCAGGGAATGACAGCTCACGGGCGAAGACCGTGAACAGCGATGAAGGAGTGTGCAACTGCCGGCCCGCCAGCCTTACGACCCTCCCGCCCTGGTCCCGCAGCGTGGCCAGTTCGGTAGCCACCCACGGGTCATCGGCCCGAGTGACGACGACCCACGGAGGCCGGCACTCGGAAAGCGTTGGCTCCACCCCATGATCCTTCCAGACCGACTTCAGGGGCGCCGATCAGGCGGGGTGGGCCACGGATCCGAGGGCGGTGTCGATGCTGTGGTGCGCGGCGTCGCGCAGGGCGCGGACATCGGCGTGGTCGGCCGGGTGCAGTGCGGGGAGCACCTGCACCCGGGCGTCGACCTGCTCGCGCAGCACCATGCCGTGTTTGGGCAACGCGCGGCCGGTGCCGTGCACGGCGATCGGGATGACCGGCACCCCATGACGTACGGCAAGGTCGAAGGCTCCGTCCTTGAACGGCTGCAGCCGTCCGTCGTCGGTGCGCCGCCCCTCCGGGAACAGCAGCACCGGCACACCCTGGTCGATCAGCTCTCCGCAGCGGGCCATCATCCGGCGCACCGATTCGCCGCTACCGCGCACCAGCGGCACGTAGCCGTTGAGCCGCATGTTCCAGCCGATCACCGGCACCCGGAAGATCTCCGACTTCGAGACCCACTTGAACGGCCGGAACAGGTCGAACAGGACCAGGATGTCTCTTATACACATCTC
>KL571413.1:16116-18807 GCA_000715855.1 Actinoplanes liguriensis | reverse complement strand
CCGCCACAGCGGGTTCAACCGCACGTAGAAGACGGCCCACGCGCACGAGTAGAGGTGCAGCGCCACCTTGCGCCGGTCGAAGGGCGCGGTCACCGCCCAGATCACCAGCGCGCCGACGAAGAACAGCGGACACGTCACGGCGATGACCGTCCAGTACAGGTACGACAGAACCCGGAGCATGCCGAGAATCTAACGGACGTCAGCCCCGTGGGCGGGGAGCATGACCGCGGCCACGTTCCCGCCCCCGGTGCGCTACCTGGCGGCCGGCACGGTGAAGTCCTCGGTCGGCGAGGTGTCGGCGCCGCTGTCGGTGCTGGCGTTGACTCCCATGCCGCGCGCGGCGAACACCTGCCAGATGGTGTCCTGGCCGCTGCCGTGGCTGACCACGCGGTTCGCCAGCAGGATCGCATCGCGCATGTCGAGGTAGGTCGGGTCCGCCGGGGCGAGCTCCATCGCCCGCGTGACCAGCGAGCGGGCCTTCCAGCTGCCGATCGCCCGGCGCAGGTCCCACAGCGTCTGCGCCCAGATCTCACCGTCGGCGTGGATCTCCGGGCCGCCCGCCGAGCGGACCTTGCCGTAGTCGCCGTACGTGTAACCACCGCTGCCCGCGGCGGGAGTGCCCGCGCAGACCGGCTCGGTGCTCCCCACCGGGCAGTCGATCGGCTCGCTGCGCACCGAGCGCCCGGCCAGGATGTAGTCGCCCTCGCGGACGTCGCCGTCGATGGCGTCGTCCTGCTCGAACCCGCTGTCGACCAGGTAGTCCAGGCCGTACCAGTCGCCCCAGGCCTCTCCCATGGCGTTGGCCTGGTCGCTGACCAGCGTGCCGTTGCCGGCCGCGTCGACGACGAGGCGCTCGGACAGGCCGTGGGTGTACTCGTGGAAGACGATGTCGGCGGCGTCCCCGGAGTTGCCGGCCAGCACCGACGCCGACTTCTGGAACAGGTACATCTGCATGCGCGGCGCGATGCCGTCCGGGCCTGTCGTCATGTTCGCGTTGTTGTCGTGATCGGCGTCGGGCAGACCGTCCGCGGTGTCCGCGCCGTCCATCGACTGGCCCTCGACCGCGTCGCCGTCGACCGCCTCGAAGTTGCCGGCCGCCCGGGTGAAGCCGATCGGCGCCGCGTCCAGGTGGTCGTGCCAGGTGCTCAGGTAGGAGAACAGCTGGGTCGCGTTCTGCGCCCGGTTGGTCTGCCACGAGTACGGCACCGCCGGATTCCACGAGCACTGCCGCTGGGCCGAGCACGGGGCGCCGACCTGAGCGGAGAAATCGGTGAACGGGAAGTCGAAACTGCCCTTGCCGGCCGGCCGGACCTCCTCCGACGGCTCCGCGAGATCGTCGTCGTCGACGTCGGAGTAGACGTGCGCGGCGTTGCCGGCCAGCGTCGTGGCGTTCGCCGGCAGCCAGGGGCCGAGGTTGATCCTGTGCTGGGTGCCGCCGGACGGCGCTCCCGGGTAGTTCTCCCAGCTCAGCGCGTGGTCGTTGGCCACCAGTGACCTTCGGGACAGGACCGTGCCGTCGGCCGCGTCGACCACGCTGAGGTAGCCCTCGTCCATGCCGACGACCTCCCACGCCAGCCTGGGGCCGGACGCGGTCCCGAAGTAGACCTGGCGTGCCTGACCACCGTCGGAGAGGGCCGCCGACCTGGTGGTGGCCGAGCGCAGGGTCGCCGCCGAGGTGCCCGGCATCGCCGCCCGGCGGGCCTCGGTCGCGCTCAGCGTCGCCGTACCGGCCGTGGCGGGCAGCGCGGCCAGCGGGGCGCCGTCGACCGAGATGATCTGGCCGTCCCGGGCGACGTGAACCTTGACGCCGGCGCCGACGACCTCGATGCCGGCGACATTCTGGGTGAAGCTCAGGTGGTGGGTGCCCTCGATGTCACGGTAGTCCTTGCGCAGCCGGAGACCGGCCAGCCCGGCCGCGGCCGCGCCGAAGGCGGCTCGGTTGGCGGCAAGGTAGTCGCGGGCGATCTTCTCCGGCACGGCCGAGCTGGGCCCGGTGAGGAAGCCGTCGAGCCGCGCGATCTGGTGAAGGGCACCGGTCCTGGCATCGAACGTGACCGTTCCCCGCAACGATGCGGCCCGTGCGCCGGACGGCAACAGGGCCGAGACCACCACTGCCGCCGTCCCCGCGGCGATCACACGCCGTACACGAAAATCTCTCATTGCCGGTACGGTAGTGATCCTAAATGGACAAAAAGGTAGGCCGGAGTCCAGTGAGAAGGAAGACCGCTCAGCTAGGTGCGCCGGTGAGCGCGGCGGTCGCCTGCCACAGGGCCTTCGCGGTCGCCGGGTTCTGTGCGGCCCGGCTGGGCTTACGGACCAGGGGATAGCCGGTGAAGCTGAACAGGCCGTCCGGGCCGACGTAGGCATTGCCGGCAACGTCCTGCGTCGCCGCGTAGAGCAGCGGCAGCGCCCCGCGCTCGACGTCCTGCACGAGGAACGGCATCCTGTTGATCACGCCGAGCGGGGAGTGGTCGACCAGTCCGGTCCGCGCGACGCCGGGATGCGCGATGATCGAGCGCACCGCGCTGCCGGCCTCGGTCAGACGGCGCTGCAGCTCCAGGGAGAACAGCACGACGGCGAGCTTCGACGACTCGTAACCGGCCAGCCCGTTGTACTTGCGGGTGCGCCAGTCGAGGTCGGCGAGGTCGAGCTTGCCGAACCGGTGCAACTGGCTGCCGACGGTCACCACCT
>KL571413.1:12341-15882 GCA_000715855.1 Actinoplanes liguriensis | reverse complement strand
GTATAAGAGACAGGTCACCACCCGGTCGGTCAGCCGGGGCAGCAGCAGGTTCGTCAGCAGGAACGGCCCGAAATAGTTCGTCGCGGTCTGCAGATCCAGGCCCTGCGCGGTGCGGGCGGCCGGGATGTCCATCACACCCGCGTTGTTGATCAGGATGTCGATGTCGCCGGTGTAGGAGCGCGCGAATGTCCGTACCGAATCGAGGTCAGCGACATCCAGACGCTGGACCTGGACGTTGCCGCGCAGGCCGGCCGCCGTCAGGCGGGCCTTGTCGACGTTGCGGGCGGCCAGCACGACGGTGGCGCCCGCCCGGGCGAGCTCGCGGGCGGTCACCAGGCCGATGCCGCCGGTCGCGCCGGTGATCACGACGGTCGTGCCGGTCAGGGTGGGCAGTTGATCAGCGGTCCACTTGGTCATGGGGAGTTCCCTCCGGAGGCGGCGAGCTGTTGACGTCATCCAGTGCACGCCGCGCGCGTCGGCGGATGAAGTGAATGCTCAGCCGCTGAATGGCAGGGCGTGGATAACCACCGCCCGCCGGCCCGAGGATGGGAGGGTGACCTTGACGATCCGGAGGAGAGCCCGATGACCGACACCGGACTGGACCGTGACGGCCTGGCCGCCTTCCTGCGCGGGCGCCGGCAGTCACTGCAGCCCGAGGACGTCGGGCTGCGGCGCGGCGCCCGTCGCCGCACGAGCGGGCTGCGCCGCGAGGAGGTCGCCGAACTGTGCGACATGTCGTCCGACTACCTGGCCCGGCTCGAACGCGGCAGCGGATCCCAGCCGTCGCAGCAGATGGCCGCGGCGATCGCCCGCGGCCTGCGCCTGACGCCCGACGAACGCGACCACCTGTTCCTGCTGTGCGGACACCGCGGCCAGCCACGGCATCTACGCGACGCGCACATCAGCCCCGGCCTGCTGCGGGTCATGGACCGGCTGCAGGACACCCCGGCCGAGATCCTGGGCCCACTCGGCGAGACGCTGCAACAGACACCGCCCGCCGTGGCGCTGCTCGGCGACGAGACGCGGCACACCGGCCCGGCGCGCAGCGCCCTCTACCGGTGGTTCACCGATCCCGCATCGCGCTCGCGGTACCTACCGGAAGATCACGAGCAGAACAGCCGGGTGTACGTCTCCATCCTGCGCGCCGTGGCCACCGCCCAGGGAGCCGGCTCGCCGGGCGCGGCCCTCGTGACCGAGCTGCAGAGCGTGAGCGCCGAGTTCGCCGCGCTGTGGGAGCGGCAGGAGATCGGGCTGCGCTGGAGCAACGCCAAACGGTTCGTGCACCCGGAGGTCGGGCGCATCGACCTGTTCTGCCAGACCCTGCTCGACCCCGACCAGGGCCAATCGCTGCTGATCTTCACGGCGTCGCCCGGCACCGAGAGCCACGAGAAGCTGGCGCTGCTCACGGTGCTCGGCTCCGACACCTTCACCGACGCCTGACCGCGAAGGCCCAGTTGCGGATTCGGGAGTCCTCGCCGTGGATCTTTCGCCCCCTGCACGGCGTCGGCTGGCGCTGAGGGTTCGCCTGAGCTCGGATTTCAGCCCTCGCATCCGCCGCGCCGCCTCCGCCGGCCCCGGTCACCGGAGGGCGCCCGGTCAAGCCCGCGGTGCCGGTGCGCCACCGGCCGGCGGCACGGCCTGTCTGCCGGCCGGGAGCAACAACGCCAGCAGGATCGGGAACACGGTGAAGCCGAGCGTCCACCAGAACGTCGTGCCGAACGCGTGCGCCACCCCGTCCGTGGTCCGCGCGGCGCGGGCCACCGCGTGCGCGAGCAGCACGGCGACGATCGTGGTGCCGAACGGCGAGCCGATCCGCTGGACGATGTTGAAGGCGGTCGTGCCGCGGGCGATCTCGTCCTTGGGCAGCCCGGCGACCGCTGACGCGTTGATCGCCGAAGTGCTGGCTCCGGCGCCCATGCCTCGCACGAACAGCGCAGCGATCAGCAGCCAGGTCATCGTCCGGGTAGCGGTGAACGCGAACGGCAGGGTGCCCAGGGCCATCAGGACGAACCCCCAGCCGATGCGGGCTCGGGCGCTGACCCTGCGCAGCAGGCCCTTGCCGCCGATGATCAGGGCGGCCGCCCCGATTCCCTGCGGAACCATGAACAGGCCGGTCTCCACGATCGACGCACCGCGGACCTGCTGGAAGTAGAGCGGCAGCAGCAGCATTCCGCCGAACATGGTGAACCCGGACAGGATCGACAGGCCGCTGGTGACCGCGAATGCGCGGTCCGCAAACAGGCGCACGTCGATCAGTGCCGCCGCCCCGTCGCGTACCGACCAGCCGATGAATCCGAGCAGCAGTGCGAACCCGCAGGCCATCGGCAGCCAGACATCGGTGGACCGCATCCCGTGGTCGCCGCTGACGTTGCTCAGGGCGGAGATCACCCCGGTCAGCGCGGGTGCCAGCAGGATCAGCCCGACGGCGTCCAGCGACCGGCGAGTCGCCGATGCGGACTTCGGCGGCAGCACGATCCGGGCCAGGAGCAGCCCGGCCAGGCAGAACGGGATGTTGACCAGGAACAGCCAGCGCCAGCTCGCCGTCTGCAGCAGCAGGCCGCCGGCGACCGGGCCGAGCACCGGCCCGATCTGCACCAGCAGCGAGAAGCTGCCCATCGCGGTCATCAGCCGACGTTGGCCGGCGGCTTGGGTGAGCAACGTCATCAGCGCCGGGATGATCAGCCCCGCGCCCAGACCCTGCAGAACCCGGAAACCGATCAGCGCGGGCAGGTTCCAGGCGAGCCCGCACAGCACCGACGCGACGAGGAAGACGGTGAGCGCGGTCATCCAGGTGGCCCGCCCACCAAGGCGGTCGAGCAGCCAGCCGGACAGCGGCACGATCGCGGTCATCGCCAGGAGAAAGCCCGTGATCACCCACTGCGTGTCGGTCAGACTCGCGTGGAAAACGCCGGACAGCCGGTCCACGCCGACGTTGACGATCGTGGAATCGAGAATGCTGGCGATCGCGCCCACACCGAGCGCCACGATCGTGACATTCAGGCGCCGGTCACTGACCTCGCCCGGCGACGCCGATGGGACGGCAGTTTCAACAGCCAAGACTTCCTCCTGCGTACGAGATGAGCCGCCCGGCTTGCCGGGAGCTTCTTCGACGCGGGATTCCGTCTGACGACTGCCGCCGGAAACCGGCCGCTGCCCACCCGAACAGTGGAGCATGGTCACTACCGAAGTGCAACGGCTCCGATGCGGAGTTGGCCTCAATTCCTGCTGACGGGTCTCGGCGAGGCAATCTGCCCCGGCTGGAAGATTTCGCCGAGTTTCCCTGCCGCCGAAATCACGGTCGGCGCACGATTCTGCCTGCTCACATTCCTGCGAGCTGCGGGGGCTGGTGCGGCTGCTCGGGCTGGGCGGGGAGCTGTCCGAGGTGGGGCGGGAGGTGGAAGAGCGGGAACAGGCGGGCGATGTCGAGGAAATTGGTGACGCCCGCGATGCGGCCGGCTGAGATCTCCAGGACGATCAGCGCCCACGGGTCGTGTCCGGCGCCGGTCTGGCTGGGCCGGTACCTGTCTCTTATACACATCTC
>KL571413.1:11694-12105 GCA_000715855.1 Actinoplanes liguriensis | reverse complement strand
GCCCGTCCCGGCCATCCACGTGGCGATGTCGTCGTGGCCGCGCAACCACAACGGCAGTGGCGGCATCGACAGTTTCGCGTCGTCGTGCAACAGCGTGGTGAGCGACTCGAGGTCGTACGCCTCGAAGGCTTTGACGTAATTGCCGAGCAGCGTCTGCTGGCCGGCGTCCAGGGGGTCGTGCACGTCGGTGGTGATCTCGGCGGCGGTGATGGTGGCGCGGGCCCGCTGCAGGGCGCTGTTGACGCTCGCCACCGACATGTCGAGCAGGTCGGCCACCTCCTGCGCCGACCAGGCGAGGACCTCCCGCAGGATCAGCACCGCCCGTTGCCGCGGCGGCAGGTGCTGCAGCGCGGCGATGAACGCCAAGCGGATCGACTCGCGCCCGGCGACCACCTCGGCGGGGTCGGCGGC
>KL571413.1:9805-11432 GCA_000715855.1 Actinoplanes liguriensis | reverse complement strand
GCCGCGGACAGCACCCGGTCGTCCGGCACCGGGCCGACCCAGATCTGCTCGGGGCGCGGCTCGCCCGGGTCGGTGGCGTGCCCGGATCCGGCGGGGCCGAGATCCATCGGGCGGACCCGTAACTGGGCGCTGGTCAGCATGGTCAGGCAGACGTTGGTCGCGATCCGGTACAGCCAGGATCGCAGCGACGACCGCCCCTCGAACCGGTCGAGCCCCCGCCAGGCGCGGATCATCGTGTCCTGGACGGCGTCCTCCGCCTCGAACGCCGAGCCGAGCATCCGGTAGCAGTGCCCGGTCAGCTCCGGCCGGTACGGCTCCAGGCGCGATTCCACCGTCGTGTCGACCACGCGAAAAAACCTATCGCGCGGACGATGAGTTTCCGGCACCTGCCCGGTCTGTAGTGGCATCAAGTCGTTCGTGAGCCAGGGAGTCATCGTGATCAGCTTCGGTTCGGGTCAGTACGCCGACGTCAACGGCATCCACCTCTACTACGAGACGCACGGCGAGGGCAGCCCGCTGGTCCTGCTGCACGGCGGTCTCGGCTCGGGCGAGATGTTCGGGTCGATCCTGCCCGCGCTGGCCGCGCAGCATCGGGTCATCCTCGTCGACCTGCAGGGGCACGGCCGCACCGCCGACGTTGACCGGCCGCTGGACCTCGCGCTGATGGCCGACGACGTGGCCGCGCTCATCGACCACCTGGGCCTGGAACAGCCTGCGGTGGCCGGCTTCTCCCTCGGCGGCGGGGTGGCCTATCACGTCGCGTTCCGGCACCCGGAGAAGGTGGGCCGGCTGGTGGCGGCGTCCGCACACATCAGTCGCGCCGCCACCTACCCGGAGATCCTTCAGCAGCAGGGCCAGGTGAGCGCGGCCGCGGCGGAATTCATGAAAGAGACTCCGATGTACGAGCTCTACCAGCGCGTCGCGCCCCGCCCGGAGGACTTCTCGAAGCTGCTCGACAAGGCCGGCGAGTGGATGGCGAGGGACTTCGACTTCACCGAGGACGTACGCGGGCTGCGGGTGCCGACGCTCGTGGTCGCCGCCGACGCCGACATGGCGCCGCCGAGCCACTTCGTCGAGGTGTTCAAGCTGGTGTTCAAGCTGCTCGACGGCGGCCTGCGCGACGGTGGATGGATGAACGAGGGCCGGCCCCGGGGTGGGCACGCGCTGGCGATCCTGCCCGGTCTGACCCACTACAACATCGTCGACTCGCCGCTGTTCGCCGCGGTGACGCTGGCCTTCCTCGAGCAGAAGGCCTGACAGCGGGTCAGCCGGCGCGGCGGTAACGGATGTGGGTGGTCAGCGGGGAGTGCAGGACCTCGACGGGCTCGAAGTCGAACGACTCGACGCCGTCGAAGAGGCGCTCGCCGGAGCCGAGCAGGACCGGCGCGATGTCGAGGGCGAGCTCGTCGATCACACCCGCGATCAGCGCCTGCCGGACGGTCGAGGCGCCGCCGGCGATGTCCACACCCTTGTCACCGGCGGCCTCGCACGCCGCGGCGTAGGCCGCGTCGAAGCCGTCGGTGACGAAGTGGAAGGTCGTGCCGCCGTCCAGCTCGATCGGGTCGTGCGGGTAGTGGGTCAGCACGAACACCGGCGCGTGATACGGCGGCTCGTTGCCACACCAGCC
>KL571413.1:7926-9586 GCA_000715855.1 Actinoplanes liguriensis | reverse complement strand
GGTCCACTCCTCGTCCCAGTCGCCGCGGATCGGGCCGAACATGTTGCGGCCCATCACGTAGGCGCCGCGCGAGCGCATCAGCCACTGGGTGGCGAGCTTGTCGGCTTCGGTGGCTCGCGGGTCACCCATGTGCCAGCCGTGCAGTTCCGGCCCGCGCCTGCCCAGCGGGTTCGCGCGGCTCTGGTCCGGCCCGGCGACGAAGCCGTCCAACGAGACCGACATGTGGCTGGTGGTGTGCGGCACGGGGTGACTCCCTCAACGATCGCGACGATCTGATGCGACATCCGGTTCAAGACCTTATCGGCGTACGTCGGAATGCTGCGCGACCGTGGCCGGGTCGGTCGGCGTGGCGCGGGTGACGTACTGCGGGACCGGGGTGCTGTCCGTGCCGGTGTCGCGGCTCAGGCCGTACCTGATAATTTTGTTGATCTTGTTGGGTGTGGTGCGGATGTCCGCGTCGAGCCAGCGGGTCGCCTGCGCGGCCTGGCGACCAGGTGGATGTAGAGGTTGTAGTCGGCGCCGCGCTCGTTCGAGGTCAGGGTGACCTTGCCGTCGAGGTAGTAGTACTCGAAGTGCCACATCTGCTGGGTCCCGGCGCGCAGCACGGAGTAACCGTGTCCGGGATCGCCCATGCCGGTGGTGCCGTCGGCGGCCCCGGGGATCGGGTCGTCGAGGCGCGCGCCGCCACCGGACGCCACGTGGAAGATCTTGCCGTCCAGCCCGGTCCAGGACGGCATCGTCACGACGCCGGTCCGCTGGGTGTAGGCGACGGCGTACTCGACGCGCAGGTAGCTGAGTTCCCCCCGGTTTGGCGGAGCTTCTCAAGCATGATCGACTGATCATGGGGAGGAAGTATCCGTGGCCGCACCAAGGGAATACCCCGACGAGCTGAGGGCGCGTGCTGTGCGTCTGTATCGCGAGTCGGACCCGAAGCCGACCATCCGGCGCCTGGCCGAGCAGCTGAACGTGCATCACGAGGCGCTGCGCAACTGGATCCGGCAGGCCGAGGCCGACGCGGGCGAACGTCATGATCGCCCGACCACTGACATGGCCGAGGAGAACCGCCGGCTGCGGGAAGAGGTCGCCGAGCTGCGCCGTGTGAACGAGATCCTGCGTGCGGCGTCCAGTTATTTCGCGTCGGAGCTCGGCCCGACCCGGCGACGGTCATGAGGTTCATCGACGAACACCGTGACCGCTTCGCGGTCGCGCTCCTGCTACGGGTCCTTCAGATCGCCGAGTCCGCCTACTACCAGTGGGTGAAGCAGGCCGAGCAGCCCTGTGACCGGGACCTGGTCGACCTCGGGCTGCTGTCCAACATTTATGAGATCTGGGAGGCCTCCGGCTTCACTTACGGCGCTGACCGGGTGCATCGGCAGCTGCGCCGGGACGGAATCCGCGTGGGCCGCAAGCGGGTCGAGAGGCTGATGAGCCAGCAGGGCTGGCACGGCGCGTTCTTACGTCGCGGCTGGCGCGGCGGCTCAACGAAGCAGGATCCGCGGCACACGCCGGCGCCGGATCTGGTCAATCGCCAGTTCACCGCAGCCGGACCGAACCGGCTCTGGGTCGCCGACGCCACCCGCATCCCGACCGGTGAGGGCGTGTTCTGGCTGGCGCTGTCCGCGACGTGTTCTCCCGCCGGATCGTCGGCTGGAAGACCTCC
>KL571413.1:6236-7703 GCA_000715855.1 Actinoplanes liguriensis | reverse complement strand
TGGCCGCGCTTGAATACGGCATCTGGTCGCGTGACGTCCGCGACGGCCAGCTCATCCACCACTCGGACAGGGGCTCGAACTATACGAGCTTCCGCTTCTCGCAACGCCTGCGAGACAACGGAATCCGGCCCTCGATGGGCTCGGTCGGCGATTCCTACGACAACGCGCTGATGGAGAACTTCTGGTCCACGCTGAAGATCGAACTGGTCTACCGCACAAGCTGGCGGACCCGTGACGAGGCCGAGAACGCGATCTTCACCTACATCGACACCGGTACAACACCCGCCGCATCCAACGCGAACTCGGCTACCTCAGCCCCGACGAATACGAGGCAGCCTGGCACGCCCAAACCGAGACAGATAACCTCACCCCTGCCCCGACCGGAAGCAGGTAACCACCGCTCCGTCGAACCGGGGGGAACTCAGTTCGACGAGGTGCTCGGCTTCGATCCGGTGGCCGAGATGCAGAACTGGTTTACCGGTGACTGGGAACCCTTGGCGCAGATGCAGGAAGTTCTGACCAACGCCAGCAACGCGCTGCACGACAATGCGACCAACGTGCAGTCCGGGGCCACCAACTTGAACGACTTCTGGCAGGGCTACGCCGGAGCTGCCGCCTATGTCTACTTTTCTGACACAGCCGCGGCAATCGATGGCCTCCGTGGGCCGCTCCAGCAGATCGGCGAGGCTTACAAGACGATGGCGGATGCGGTCTGGTCCGTCGGCGAGGCCATCAGCGGCACGCTCAAGGGCATGATCGATTCGGCCATCATCGCCGGGGTCGCCGCGGCCGCCGGCACCGCGACTGCGGAAACCGGGATCGGGGCTAGTGTCGGCTACGGCCTCGCAGGGCTGGAAGCGGTCAACATCCTGACACTCTGGGGCAATGCGACGGTGCTGTGGACCAAAGCCAACACGACGGTGCTTGCCTTCCGCACCGCGGTGAACAAGTACGCGAGTGACCTCGACGGCGTCCAGCTGCCGGTCATCGGTGGCGGCGCGGGATATGATCATCCGGTCGTTGGGGCGGGTGCCCATGCGTGACCACATTCTCGACCTGGCACACGGCAACCCACGCGTCGCCGATGCCCTCCGCGAATCCCTCGACATCCTCAAGAGGCGCGGAAGCGAGGCCCTGAGCGAGATGGCCCGCGATGCCCTGGAGGGTGCTCCTTTGCGCCAGATGGCGCTCAGCAGCGCGTACGGCGATGGGCTCGGCGCTGGCTTCGCCAGCTTCTGGAAGAAGTACCAGGACATGCAGCCGGAGGAACGCACCGAGTTCAACGAGAAGGTGCGAGAGTGGTTCGGTGACGTCGTCTAGGGGTTCTCTGGCTGGCCCTTCGCTGGCCAGAGTTCCCACCTATTCCGGCTGCCGCGCCGCACTTCAGCGTCCGGATACTGCCTCTGCGCCTCGGCAAGACGGTCCATGACCTCGGCGATCGGCAGTCCCGACGGGATGGTCAGGAGC
>KL571413.1:426-5957 GCA_000715855.1 Actinoplanes liguriensis | reverse complement strand
GAGATGTGTATAAGAGACAGGCGTCGGCCGAGCGCGTCCTCTTCCACAATGCCAAGATCTTCTCTGCGTCTTCGTATTTCGCCCTCGACGATGGCCACGCTGGGCAAGGGCCCGCACCGAGCAGGGCAAGAGATACGGGTGTATACCACGTATGCCAACTCTGCGGGTATGTGCAGTCAGCGCACATCTCTGGGGCCTGTAGGCGCGGGATGGCTTGGAGTGTGGCCAGCCGGCGCTTCGCCTTCCCGGCTTCATCACGAAGCTTGCGACGTTCGTCCTTACCTTGAATGCACTTCGAGGTAGCTTCCAGTTCTGGAATCCGCTTACGCAGTTTCATAACCTCGGCATAGCGGCGAGACGAGAAGCGGGACAGCATGCTCTCGCGACGTTCTGAAGGCAACCAGCCGCGGTGATCAACTACAAGCTCCGGGTCACCCACCTTCTCGCTCAACTCCGCGATCCGTTTCAGGTCGGCCTGAACCAACCGTTCCCGTTCAGCGGCGGCTCCCGCTTCGCCTAGCTTCGCCTAGCTTCGCGGCCATGATCCGAAGCCTTGTGTGGCTATTGTGCCCGGAGTAGAACTCCACGAGCGACTGCCGCTCCAGCAGCTCCAGCCGCGCCTCATATCGTGCCTCGTCATATGAACTGACACGGCTGGCCTGTAGACGTTTACGTTCCTTCCACTTCCGTTCGAACTTGGCGTCCAGTTCGGCTGGGTGGGCATCGAGCTCCTCCCTAGTCAGGTATCTGTGACCGGGTTCGGCGCGCGTCCATTGACACATCACATCTTCGAGCTTCCGCACCTCCGCAGCTCGATCATGCTCCTCCCACGGGTTCCAGGTGGACCGGGCGTGAAGCTCAATGAAAACGCGACGCGCGTGTACGAACTCGTCCGCAGTCGAGGTGCAGCCCGCCTTGGGCTTCCAGAGCAAGCCGTCGACCGTGATGACCTGAGACACTGCGCCCCCTCCCGTGCCGCCAGCCAGGCTCCTTGGTTGGTATCGAGATGACGGCGTGCTGAGCCTAGGAGGAGAACAGGACGATCGGATCGGCTTTCACCCTTGCGGTGCAACCCGGCGGTACAGCGCAGAACCTGCTGCTGGAAGCGCTCCTTTGCTCTCAACGTCCGCCGAGTGCGCCTGCCTGGAACCCGTGTGCGACGAGCAGCCACGGTATTGATGCTTTCCGTCTGGGCGTGCAAGCTGATGGTCACATCACACTGTGGAGCAGGCAGACTTGGCTGACTACGATTTTCGCACCCTGTCGCCCAGCGACTTTGAACTGTTGATCCGGGATCTACTGTGGGCAGAGCACCAGTGGCGCCTCGAAGCGTTCGGTCATGGACGCGACGGCGGCGTGGACCTGAGAGCCAGAACCCAAAATGGGAAAGTTGTCGTACAGTGCAAACATTACATCGGTTCTTCCTTCGCAGACCTACGTTCGTCGGCGCGGAGAGAAGTGCCAAAGATGAACACGGAAAAGCCTGACAAGTACATTTTTGCTACCTCTCAAGATCTCAATAGAACCCAGAAAGATAAGCTCGCAGAAGACTTGTCTCCGTGGCTTTCTGAACCTGCAGACCTGCTCACCAGAATCGATATAAACGCGCTGCTCGATCGACACCCGCAGGTGGAACAGCAGCACTTCAAGCTCTGGCTTGCCTCGACAAACATACTCGAAAGGATAGTGCACAGCGGCATCTGGGAGCGTAGTGAAGCCTTACTAGAAAACATTCGAGATCGCGTAAAGCTTTATGTGCGAACTGAGAGCTATCTGAAATCATTAAACTTGCTTGAAAAAAAGCACGTTGCTGTCCTGGTCGGACCTCCTGGTGTCGGGAAAAGCATGCTTGCCGAAATGCTTGCTCTAAACTACTGGCACAAAGGATGGCAGATTGTAAAAATCGAAAGGGATATAGACGAGGGATGGTCGGCGCATAAAGCGTCGGGCAAGCAAGTTTTCCTATACGATGATTTTCTAGGGCAGACGGACGTCAGTGAACGACGGGAACGTAACGATAGCTCGATAGTTCACTTTATGGACCGGGTTGCACGAAATCCAGAAAAGCGACTGGTAATGACTTCCAGATCTCAGATTTTGAAGCAGACCGCTCTTATGAGCGAGCCTGTCGCGCGAACGGACTTCCAAGTAATACAGTGCGTTTTGCAGATTTCCGAGTATGGACCAGTCCAGCGAGCTCGTATGCTTTATAACCATCTCTACTTTTCAACCCTGCCGCGAGAAGTAGTAAAGCAGTACTCTGCCGAGTCAGAGTACTGGAGGGTTGTTAACCACAAGAACTTTTCGCCACGGATAATCGAGCTTATCATCAAGCGGTCCTACTCGTCGGCTTCCGAACTTTCGGAAGCTTTAATTCACACGCTTGACCATCCGATGGACCTTTGGGGCATCATCTTCAATAACTCACTCTCGGATGTGGCGCAGAGAATAGTGCTGATTCTCGTATCTTTTCCCGTTGAAGGGGTATCAACGGACCAGCTTAAGCGCCTTACGCTGGGTGACTCCAAACCGATTGAATACACCAGCGCTTTAAAGATTCTGGAGGGAACCTTTATCCATCTTGAGAGATCGAATTACTCTTATGAAATTTCCGTCTCATACGCCAACCCAAGTGTGCGTGATTTCGTTCTGGCTTTCCTCAATCAGGAACCAGACTACTTGATAACTCTCCTTAAGGAGGCGTCAAATCTTTCACAGATCCACATACTGCTGGAATACGCCATAGCAGAAAGTAATGGGAAGCTCAAATTTCCTGGCTATGCTCAAGCGATAACTCGCCATCAGCTTGATATTTCTCTCAGGATAATAGAGCTGTTCTCCACTGTGGCGGCCGCAGAGCGGGCACGAGTTAAGACGGATCGCTCAACCATATTTATCGATCGTTTCACGAGTCATCTATTGGCTTCCTTGCGGCCGATTTTGCGCCTAATGAAGGACAGCTTCGATAGAATTTTTGCCGAAGTGAACGAATACTTCGACGCGGCTCCAAACGTCTACATGAATGCAGACGATTGGCGCCACTACAATGAAGCCTTGTGCGTACGCAACCGGGGAAGCCTTGCGCAAATTGGCGACAAGTTTCGATGGTCTTTCGAGGAATGGGGGAATCGTCTATACAGCCTGGATGAGGTTAGAGAGTATAAAGATTTCTTCGATGCGCACGGCACAGCCTTTAAGCACCATATCCCCGACATTGAGGCCACGTTCACCCAATACAGCATTGCGGGATTGAGAGGTGAATTGGAAGCTATTGATCAAAATCACGAAGACGAGGCAGCGGACCATTACCTGGTTGACCAAGTCAAGATCATGGCAGTAGAGATGGGACTGATGGGCGATCTACAGGACGATATCGAGTCTGCTCATAGCTCGATCGAATTCCATTACGAAGACCGGGACGACGACGATCCTTACCTAAAGGCGAACTCAGGAGGCGAATCCTGGCCCTCGAATGATCCGCAGATTTCGGCATCTGAGCGCGTCACAATTGATGGAATGTTCCGGGAGCTATCGTAATTCGTGCACCGGGAGTATGACCCTCTGGGGCTTTTCAAGAGGACCGCAGCGTCATAGCAGAGCGCAAATTGCCACGGTTCCAAGGTCGATCGCGACAGGTTATGAAGGCGTTTCCCTGGGCGCCGGATTGGAGTTTTAGCAGCTCAGACCCGGTGCCACAGTTTGGAAGTCGACGACAGATCAGTGCGAGGATTCGGCCCTCGGCGCGGCCTTCTCAGTCCTGACTGGCCATCCAACGCGCGATATGGGCGAGCGAGTGCCCGTGGATGGTGACCCTACGCGCCGCCCGGTCGAATCGGCCGTGGCAGGACCTGCACATGGGCGAATAGTGGGAGGGATCTGAGCTGAAGGGTCGGCCCTTCTCCCTGCCGTCCCGGTCCCACATCACATCGAGGTCGGCGTGGGAGTACGCCCATTGCTCGGCCGGCTGTCCACACCGGCAGACGTGGCTTGAAGCGCTTCCGCGCACCCTCCGTACCAACTTGTGCGCGGCGTCGTAGGTTTCCGGGACTGCCAGCACCGGGGCCGGACGGGGATGCCGAGCACGGTCGGAGCATCGGACGGTCTGGCCCGAAAGCAGGTTGCTGAGGTTGTACTCGCCGAGGTTCCCGCAGTCAGCGGGCGCGGGCGCCAAGTGCTCTGGGAACGACCGTTGGCGGTCAGCCGCTGCCAGCCGGACGTCACGACCGGATCGGCGGCGGCAAGCTTCGCGCGGATACGGGCGAAATCGGCCTCGGTGTGTGCAGCAGCCCGGGCCGGACGGCGGCCGCGGACGACGGCGCGGACACCCCGAGGGCGAGGGCGGCGCCGGTCGCGGCCGCCCCGGTGAGGAACAGGCGACGGCTGGCGGTGGGGGACAAGGGCATGGCACTCAACTCTCGACGGGGGACGGTCACTGGAACGACGGACCGGGCCCCGGCGGGATTACACAAAAGTTGAGGGTCAGTCGATGTTCTGGCAGACGCCGACCTGCAGCCTCGGCGACCAGCGGCGGGTGGCGTAGTCGTAGGCCCGCGCATAGCCGTTGTTGTCCCACGCGCACGGGGCGGCGATGGTCGTTTCGACGTAGATGGCGCCGCCCGGGGTGATCGAATGGTCGTGGGCGGTCACCTTCTTGCTGAATTTCCTGGTTCCGTCGTTGAGATTCACGAGAAGATAGACATTGCGGCCCGCGGTGAAATAGCCGCCGCCGATTTTGAGATGGCCGTTGTAGGTGTAGTTGAACAGGAACGGCGCGTCGGTGGCTGCTGCCGCGGAGGAGGCCGGGATCGCTGCTCCGACCATCAGGGCTGCTGCTACGACTGCGGTGGCGCGCGTCAAGATGCTTCGCATCGTATTCTCCAGATGCTCTTTATCGGCAGGCCCATTCGGCGAATACGCTAATGATGGGTGCCCCGAGATGGCGAACCAATCGCCCGGGAGAAGGACTTGCCGGAATGTCGATCTCGTCGCCGCGACACCCACCACCAGACGCCACCCGCGATCATCGCCAGCACGACAGCGATTCCGGGCATCCAGGACCCGGCGGCGGCCCAACTGGCACCGGAGAGCACCCCGGCGCCGAGCAGCAGCGGAATCAGGCAGCAGGCGGCGCAGGCAATCCCGGCGAGGCCGGTCAACCCCGGCGGCAGCAGCCGGCGAGCGCGGTCAGCGAGGTTCGGCATCGGGTGCTCCCAGTGCGATGGTGGCGAACGGGATGGGACAGCACGGCTGGCCGGCGCAGGTCACCAGGTCGTCGCAGCCGGCGTCGACCGCGGCGCGCAGCGTGGAGGCGATCACCTGCAGGTCGGCGATCTTCGACTCCACCTCGGCGAGCTTGGCCTGCGCCCGTTGCTGCAGCCCGGCGTCCGCGCGCCGATGCCGGTGCTCGCCGGTGGCGAGCAGGTCGGCGACCTCGTCGAGGGTGAATCCGAGCCGCTGAGCCGCCGCCTTGATGACTTTCAGGACGTTGACTTCCTCCCTGCCCTGAAGGAACGGGGATTCCCTTCGGCCTT
>KL571413.1:0-175 GCA_000715855.1 Actinoplanes liguriensis | reverse complement strand
GGGGTTCCTGCTTCATAGCCGATCGCAGAAGGGCTTCCCCTTGCTGTCTGACATCAGCTCCACAGGCATCGCCGGGGTTCTGCCCGGCTGCGGCTCGTCCAGCCGCAAGGATGTTCTTGGCCGCGTTGATGTCCCGGTCGTGCCGGGTGCGGCAGGCGGGGCACGTCCAGTGGCG
>KL571412.1:31012-32580 GCA_000715855.1 Actinoplanes liguriensis | reverse complement strand
GGCGTAGAGGGCCCGGCCCGGTGGCAGCCGCTGCGAGGCCACGCCGTTGATCAGGCGGCCCTCCATGCGGTCGCCGGAGAACAGGAACCCGGGCGTGGAGACGTCGTTGAGCCGCTGGATCAGCGGGTCGAGCATGGCCCGCGACATCCCGCCGGTGCGCCGGGCCAGGACCAGGTGCAGGCCGATGTCGCGGGACTGGGCGATCAGGTCGACCAGCGGCAGCAGCGGGTTGCCCGACGAGTTGGCGACCAGGTCGTAGTCGTCGACCACGACCAGCACCTCCAGGCCGTTCCACCAGTTGCGCTGCCGCAGCTGCTCGGCGGTGACCTCCGGCCCGGGCAGACGCTTGGCCACCGACTCCGCGATCTCACGCGCCGCCGCCAGGGTGTTCTGCGGGGTGCCGCAGTACGCCAGCAGGTACTCGTCCGGCACCGCGCCGAGCAGGCCGCGCCGGTAGTCGACCACCACCACGCCGAGCCGCTCCGGCGGGTAGAGCTGACGGAACCCGTCGACCAGCACGCGGAGCAGGTTCGACTTGCCGCTCTCCCCGTCGCCGTAGACGAGCAGGTGCGGGTCGCCCCGGGTGAGGTCCACCGCGGCCGGCGCCAGCTGCCGCTCGGAGATGCCGACCGGGACCAGGCCCCGGACCGGATCGACCGGCGGGAGCTCGCGCTGCGGCACGCGGGCGGGCAGCACCTGCACCGGGGAGACGGCGCCGCGCGGCCAGCGCTGCCGGGCCAGCGCCACCAGGTCCCGCTGGGCGGCGCTCAGCTCGATGGTCTCCGCGACGCCGTCCACCCGGGGAAGTGCGGCCTGGAACTGCAGACCACCGTGGATCAGGCCGCGTCCGGGCGTCTTCTTGTCCAGTCTCTCCTGCGACCTGCGGTCGAAGGCGCTGTCGAACGGGTCGTTGAGCCGCAGCTCGAGCCGTCCCCCGAAGGCGGCCTGCATCCGCATCCGGACCTGCATGCTCTGGCCGATCGAGAGCACCACGTACACCCCGTAGTTCGGGCCGCGGGCGGCGATCTCGCCGACCTGGGACTCCAGCAGGTCGAAGTCCTCCCGGAAGCTGCCCCAGCCGTCGACGACGAGCAGGATCGTCCCGGGCACCCCGGCCGGGACCCGGCCGGCGGTGCGCGCCTCGCGCAGCGCTGCCGGGGAGTCGAAGCCGTGCTGCCGGAACAGCTCCTCGCGGGTCTGCACCGCGGCGGCGACCTCCAGGACGGTCCGGCTGATCCGCTCGGGGTCGGCCCGGGTGGCGACGCCGGCCACGTGCGGCAGCTCGGCGAGCGGGCCGAGACTGCCACCGCCGTAGTCGATGACGTAGAACGCGACGTCGCCCGGCGCGTACCGCAGGGCCATCGAGCAGACCAGCGTGCGCAACAGCATGCTCTTGCCGCTCTGGACCGCTCCCACCACCAGCAGGTTCGCGCCGCCGCCGGTGAAGTCCCACTCGA
Source organism: Actinoplanes liguriensis (assembly GCA_000715855.1). Classification (GTDB taxonomy): domain Bacteria; phylum Actinomycetota; class Actinomycetes; order Mycobacteriales; family Micromonosporaceae; genus Actinoplanes; species Actinoplanes liguriensis. The sequence goes on along the minus strand of KL571412.1, from coordinate 31,123 downwards.
GGGGGAACTGCCGCTGGGTGGCCGGCTCGTCGACCAGGCCGAGCAGGGCCGAGACGGTGGCCGCCGGGGCCAGCTCCGCCGGGTCCTGGATGCGGTCCAGCGGCAGCGCCG
>KL571412.1:27818-30748 GCA_000715855.1 Actinoplanes liguriensis | reverse complement strand
CCACCATGTCCAGCACGCTCTCCCGGCCGGCCGGGGCGGGGCGCGGACCGCCCGGCCCGGACACCGGCGCGCCCTCGGCCCCGCCGGCCAGCCACCGGCCGAGGCCGTTGACCGCCAGGTACGGCACCACCGGCACGACCACGCTCGGCACGTCCTGCGGCGCGGTGTAGACGTCGGAGACCATGGCTGCCTTGAACCGCTCGAAGACCGTGGTGTCGACCTTGAGGTAGCCGACGCCGGGCTCCGGCATCAGGTGGTACGCGTCGGGGACCCCGATCGCCTCCCGGCTCTCCGCCTCGGAGAAGGTGCGCAGGCTGATCCGGTACGACAGGTGCGACTCCAGCCCGCGGATCTTGCCGGTCTCCAGTCGCTGGGTGGCCAGCAGCAGGTGCACCCCGATGGACCGGCCGATCCGTCCGATCGCGACGAACAGCTCGGCGAAGTCGGCCTTGGCGGTCAGCAGCTCGCTGAACTCGTCGATGATCACGAGCAGGTGCGGCAGCGGGTCCAGCGGCTGCCCGGCGGTGCGCAGCTCCTGGTAGGCGGTCACGTTCGGCAGGTTGCCGGCGGCCCGCAGGATCTCCTGGCGGCGGCGCATCTCGCCGTAGAGCGCGTCGCGCATCCGGTCCACCAGGGTCAGGTCCTTCTCGATGTTGGTGACCATGCCGGCGACGTGCGGCAGCGCGGCCATCGGCGCGAAGGTGGCGCCGCCCTTGAAGTCGACGAGCATCAGCGCCAGCTGCTCCGGCGGATGCCCGATCACCAGTGACGTCACCAGGGTCCGCAGCATCTCGGACTTGCCGGAGCCGGTCGCCCCGACGATCAGCCCGTGCGGCCCCATCCCGCCGTGCGCGGACTCCTTCAGGTCGAGCATCACGGCGTTGCCCGAGCCGCCCACGCCGATCGGCACCCGCAGCAACTCCCGCGGCGCCCGGGACCTCCAGGTGACCCCCGGGTCGAGGCCCGCCACGTCCGGCACGCCGAGGATCTCCGGCAGCCCGACCGTGCCGCTGAGCCCGCCGGAGGTCTCCGCGCTCACCAGCCGCAGCGGGGCGCACTGCCGGGCGAGGCCGGCGAGCAGGCCCTCGGGCGGGTCGTCCACGTCGAACTCGTGCCCGGACCACTCCTGCCGGCCCCGGCCCTGCTCGTCGACGTGGATCCTGGCGTGCACCTCCTCCGGCTCCTCCCGGCGGTGGCCGAGCAGCAGCACCAGGTGGATGCCGAGCTCCGCCAGGGAGACGCCACGCTCCGGCGGCTCGAGGCCCTGCACGCCGTTGAGGTTCTCGCCGTCCACGATGATCACGAGGTGGTCCCGCAGCTCGGCCCGGCGGCCCCGGCGACGCTGGTGCTCCTCGAACCGGGCCTCCAGCTCGGCGGCGATCAGCTCGGCCATCCCGGGCACCGACGTGGCGATCAGCCGGGCCGGGAGGTCGCCGTCCAGGGCGCTCGGGTGCGTGGCGTGCGGCAGCCACTTCAGCCACTCCCAGCCCGGGGCGTGGGCGGGCGCGCGAACGACGCCGAGACGGACCTCCTCCGGTGAGTGGAACGCGACGAGCTGGGCGGCGAGCGCACGGCCCAGCCGCCGCCCGGCCGGACGGTCACCGACCACGCTGAGCACGCCGACGTCCCGCAGGTCCACGCAGACCGGCTGGTCGCGCAGGCCGCTGTAGCGGGCCCGGAGCTGGCGGGCGGCCTCCAGACAGACCGGGTCGAACTCGTTGAGCGGCCCGTCGTCGGCGGACATCGTCAGCGTGGTGGCCAGCGGCTGATCGCCGAGGCCGGCGCGCAGCACCAGGTAGTCGTCGTCGTCGGTGCGCCGCTCCCAGCGCCGGGCGTCCATCCGGGTGATGTCCAGCAGCCGGGCGGGGTCGGGGTGGCGCCACTCGCCGTCCGCCTTCTGCGCGGCCACCGTCGCCCGCAGCTGCCGCCGCAGGTCCTCGATGTAGTCCAGGTAGCGCTCGCGCGCCTCGCGCAGCATCCGCCGGGGACCGCTGCGCTGCCCGAAGATCATCACGCCGCCCAGCGCCACCGAGGCGATCAGGAAGAGCAGGCCGGCGGCCGCGAAGAGGGGCCGGCCCGGGTTGGTGATCGCCACCAGGAGCGAGCCCGCGCCGCTGATCACCGGCATGACGACCATCGACGCGCTGGCCGCGGTCGGCGGCGCGACCTGTGGTTTCGGCGGCTCGGCGATCACGATCTCGGAGGTGGGGACTCCGGCCGGCATGGTCCGGGCCGGCCGTTTCACCAGTGTCGTGGTCATGGGCTCCCCGTGGATGATCGCTGCCGCGGCCGCACCCGACATCAAGATCACTCGATGCGATGGCATTCATACCGTAGCGTGACATCGGTAGCCCTCTACCTATGGACGGAGCCGGAGCGTGCCAACGGCGTACAGTCGGGTCACCCTGGTCAACGGCGCTCGACGGGTCGACCTCGCGCTGCCGACCGTGCTCCCGGTCGCCGACCTGATGCCCCAGCTGCTGCGCCTGTGCGCGCCGGCGCAGGATGTGGTCACCCCCGCGGCGTGGAGCATCGGACCGGTCGGCGGGCCGAACATCAACCCCGCCCGCACCCTGGTCGACAGCGGCGTCGTCGACGGCGACGTCCTCGAGCTGCGGTCCACGGCCGCGTCCCCGCGGCCGGCCTACGTGGAGGACGTCCGCGACGCCGTCGAGGACTATGTGGACGCCGCGGGCCACGTCTGGGAACCGCGCGCGACCGAGACGTTCGGGCTGCTGGCGGTGGCGGCCGGGCTGACGGCGCTGCTGGCGGTCCCACAGGCGCGCACCGCCCACGACGGCAACACGGTCGCCGGCGCCGTCCTGCTCGCCGCCCTCTGCGTCGGGGCCGGGCGATGGGCCGGCCTGCGGGGGCACCGGATCGCCGTACCGCTGATGTTCGCCACCGGCACGCTCTGGGGAGCGCTGGCC
>KL571412.1:27147-27642 GCA_000715855.1 Actinoplanes liguriensis | reverse complement strand
CCTGGGTGCCGACCACCGCCATCGCCGTCGCCCTGCTGGGCGGCCTGCTGATCGCCTGCGCCGCGCGGGCCGCCAGTCCGCACGCCACCGCGCACCTGGCCTTCTGGCTGCTGCTCGACGTCTCCGGCGCGGTCGTGGCGGCCTGCGGGATCGCCGGGCTCGACACGCTGACGGGGGTCCGTGTCCTGGCCGTCCTCGCTGTGCTGACCGTCGGGGTGATGCCCCGGCTGTCGCTGACCGCCGGCGGGCTCGCCGGCGCGGACTTCCGGATCCGCAACTTCGGCGCGGTCTCGGCCGACGAGATCGGCGAGCGGTTCCGGCAGAGCCGCGACCTGCTCCACGGCGGTCTGCTCGCGGCGGCCGTCACCGCGGCCGGGTGCGGCGCCCTGCTGGTCCGCGGCACGCTGTGGGACCAGTGGCTCGGCGTCGCCGTGGGGGCCGGGCTGATCCTGCGCTCGCGGGCGTTCTCCCGGGTCCCGTCGATCCTGCCGTTGC
>KL571412.1:26564-26964 GCA_000715855.1 Actinoplanes liguriensis | reverse complement strand
GCCGTTGCGGCTGGCCGGGCTGCTGGTGCTGGCCCTGCACGGGCTGCGGTACGTCCGCGAGACGCCCGCCCTGCGGCCGTACCTGCTCCTGCTCTGCGGCGCCGCGGCCGCGCTCGTCCTGGCGGTCAGCGCCGTGCCGCTGTCCGAGGTGACCCGCGCGCGGCTGAAGGAGGCGCTCAACCGGCTGGAACGGCTCGTCGTGGTCGCCATGGTCGTGCTGATGGCCGGGTCGATCGGCGTCTACCAGTGGGTCGACCGGATCGCCGGCTGAGCCGCGCACACGGGGAGGTGGACGGGATGCCGGAACACGACGACGAGACGTCACCGGATCAGGAACGGCAGTCCGCCCAGGCCGCGGCGGGGGAACTCGCCGGCATGGGCATCGACCCGGCCGTGCTCG
>KL571412.1:26154-26373 GCA_000715855.1 Actinoplanes liguriensis | reverse complement strand
CTCGGCGGGAGCCTGCCGCCGGGCGTGCCGGCCCGCCGCCCGCCGGGGGCCGCCGGGGACCTTCCGCAGCCGGGCCGGGCCGCGGCGTCGCCGTCGATCGTGCTCCCGACCCGGATGCACCGGGCGGTCCGGGCGATGACCTTCGGGCTGGCGCAGCCCGGCGCCGCGGCCGCCATGGAACGCGAGCGGGACCTCGTCGCCCGGGTGGCGGGCCGCCGG
>KL571412.1:22427-25880 GCA_000715855.1 Actinoplanes liguriensis | reverse complement strand
CCCGCCGGCGGGAGGGCCGGACGGTGGCCTTCATCGCCGGCAAGGGCGGCGTCGGGGCGACCACGACCGCACTGGGCGCCGCGCTCACCCTGGCCGCGCTGCGCACCGACCTGACCGCGGTGGTCGATGCCCGCCACGGCACCCCGTCGCTCGGGCAGCGGCTGGATAAGAGACAGGTCGACGGGATGCCGTGGTTCGGGCCGGCGCCCGGCCGCGGGGTCGTGCAGCTCCTCGACCAGCTCCGGGACCGGTTCGCCTTCATCCTCGCGGACCTGGGCAACGACATCGACTGGGCCGGGCAGTCGGTGCTCGCCCGGGCCGACCGGACGGTGCTGGTCACCACGCCGTACCACGACGCGGCGTCGGCGGTCCGGACGACGCTGGGGCGGATCTACCAGATGGACCCGCAGCGGCTGGACACCATCGTGGTGGCCGTCGTCTGCCTGACCGCCCGGCAGTTCCGGCACACCGCGCGCCGGCTCTACGCGGACCTGCGGCTCGGCCCCGGCCGGCTGATCCCGGTGCCCCACGACCCGCACCTGGCGACCGGCGAGCCGATGCGGGCCGCTCTGCTGCGCCCGGCGACGCGGGAGGCGTACCTCCGGATCGCCGGCGCCATCGCCGATCCCGGCGAGTCGATCGTCCCGGTCCCGGTGGCGCCGGGCGGCCGGAACGCGCGGGGTGTCGCGGCCGTGCCGTCCCATGATCCGCGCGCGCTGCCACCGCCGCCGGGCCTCCCCCGGCGCCCCAGCGGGCCGTCGTGAGCTCCTGGACCGGACCGGGCCCCGGCGAGGGTCCGGAGCCACGGAGGCAGAGCGCCCCCCATGCCGAGCGCTACCTGCTGGAGGCGGACAGCGCGGATCTGGCCGGCGGTCATCGCGGGGATCGGCGCGGTCGCCATCGTGATCGCCGCGATCGCGGTCTACGGCGCCTTCCAGAAGCAGAAGCGCATCAACGAGGAACAGCAGCGGCGCAACAACCCGCAGCCCGCGGTCACCACCCCGGCGCGGCCCGGCCCGTCGCATGGGTGAGCGGAAACCCGGTGGCCTGCGCGGAACGGGACGTGGAAGGATCCTCGCCGGGTCGCTAGCTCAACTGGCAGAGCATTCGAATGGATAGTGCGCTCGCCCTCCGCTCGCGCGGTCATGGGGGCACTTCCTTCTCCTTTTGGATCGAAGGGTTCGGGGTTCGAGTCCCCGGCGGCCCACTCCAGTTCGGAACGGGGGTACCAGGTGCTCGAGAAGCTGATCATCCAGAAGACTCTGCGTGTGCCGGCGAGCGCCGGCGCGTCCGGTGACGGGGCGCCCGTGGCCCGCCAGTTGGACGCGGTGCTGCTCGACGTCGGGTTCGCCGCGTCGCGGGCGTTGCTCGGCCACGTCGGCGGGCTCGCGCCCGGGCCGGCGATGGATCTCGCCGCGACCGTCGTGTCCGCGGTGCGGGAGCTGGTCGGCGACCACGTGCGGCACAACCCGTACTTCATCGACTTCCCGGCCGGTGTGCCGGACACGGTCGAGTTCTGGGCCGAGCGGCTGCGGGCTGCCGTCCTGCTCGGCGGGGGCACGGCGACGGCCGAGCAGGTCCGGGACGCGGTGGCCGCCGGCACGATCGACCTGCTCACCCTTCCGGGCTACGGGACCTACCAGCACACGTACGCCGAAATGCTCTCCCGCCGTGACGACCTGATCGCCTCGACCGGCGATCGGCTGACGACGCTGCATCTCGGTGACCGCGCCGAGGTGGAGGCGGAGCGGCTCTACCTGGCTCTCGCCGGCAGCACCACCCCGCACGGCGAGGCCGACCTGGCGATCCTCGGTGAGCTGGCGGTCGCCTGTGCGGACGGCGAGCAGCCGGCCGAGATCCCGGTGCGGGAGAACCGCGCCGTGCTCAACGGGGTCCGCCTGGTGCTGGGCCGCCCGCTGGTGGCGGTCGACACCACGACCGACGTGCTGCGGCTGGCCTGCCAGGTCTCCGGTGGTGACGTGTCGCTGGCGGAGCCGACCCGGTTCCGGTCGTTCCGGCGACCGGAGCGGCGGGTCCTGCTGGCCGCGCTGGACGCGATCGTCGGCGCGAGCCCGGCCAAGCTCGGTGACGTCGCGCGCTACGGCGAGCGGTGGAAGCGGCTCGGCGAGCGGCTGCACCCGCACGAGTTCGGGCAGTGGCCGCACGCCCGGTCGGTGTTCGCGGTCGCGCGCGGTGAGAAGCGGGTCCGCAACCTGGCCGGCCGGGCCGAGGCGGCGTTCCGGGACGGGGCGATCGGCTCGGCGGCGACGGTGCTGTCGGCCGCGCCGGGCCTGCTGCTGCGGTCGGCGGACCGGCTGCTGCGGCTCGCGCCGGAGTCCGAGCGGTCCGCGGTGGTCGCGTCGATCACCGGCGCGCTCGACTCGGCGTCCGGCCGGGTGCTGCTCTCCCTGCGCGAGCACGTGGCGAACCGGCTGGCGCCGGCCTCCGCCCGGATGTACGCGAGCCGTTCGCGCCGGGCCTGGGTCGCGGCCGACGAGCGTCCGCCGCTGCCGGCCGGGCTGGTCGACGAGCTGTCTCTTATACACAAGGCGTCCGAGGGTGGTTTCGCGGTGCTGCCGCGCGGCTCGCGGGCCGCGGTCTCCGGGGACTTCCTGCGGTTCTTCACGTACTGGCGGCAGACGGAGCGCAGCACCGACTACGACCTGTCGGTGCTGCTGCTCGACGAGACGTTCCACGCGGCGGGCCAGGTGTCGTGGACGAACTACCACCAGGACGGGGCGGTGCACTCGGGTGACATCACCGACGCGCCGAACGGGGCGACGGAGTTCGTCGACGTGCCGCTGACCATCGCCGGGCCGTACGTGGTTCCGCAGGTCAACATCTTCTCCGGCGAGTCGTTCGACCAGGTCGCCGAGTCGATGTTCGGCTACCAGACGCGCGGCGCCGAGCAGCGTGGGGCGCCGTTCGACGCGCGGACCGTGCGGGCCCGCTCGGAGATGCGCGGGCCGGGGCGGGTGGCGCTGCCGATCGTCTTCGCCAGGGGCGCGGACGGGTGGCAGGCCGTGTGGCTGCACCTGTACCTGAGCGGGCGGCCGGCGTTCAACCGGGTGGAGGGCAACGCGTTCACCACGGCCGACCGGGTGCGGGCGCTGATCGAGCGGCGGTATCTGACGATGTCGTACCTGCTCGACCGCTGGCGTGCGAAGGTTGCGGTGACGGTCTGGGACGGCGGGCTGCCGGACGAGCCGGTCACGTTCATCGGCGTCGAGGCGCCGGAGGGCCTGCCGGCGGGTTCGGAGGTCTACGCGCTGGACAGGCTGGGTGAGCTGATCCCGGCGTGACGGTGACTGCCGAGGCCATGCGGGTGCTTCCTTCTATCTCCGTTCAAATCGGAGACCTCCGCCATGCGGGGGATAGGCCATTCCAGCACCCGCGCTCTCCTCGGCCCGGCCGGCGGTGACCCTTACGAGCTGTCTCTTATACACATCTCTG
>KL571412.1:20035-22192 GCA_000715855.1 Actinoplanes liguriensis | reverse complement strand
CCGGCCGGCACGGTCAGGGGGTCAGAGCAGGCCGTTGTCGGTGAGGAAGGCCTTCGCCACCGTGGCGCTGTCCTGCTTGTCGACCTGGACCTTGGCCAGGTAGGTGGTCAGGTTCTCGGTGGTCAGCTTCGCCGAGACGGCGTTCAGGGCGCCGGAGACCGTGGTGTTGTTCGCCGTCGTGCGGATCAGCGGCAGGACGTTCTGCGAGGTGTAGAGGTTCTTCGGGTCCTGCAGGACGACCAGGTTGTTGGTCTTGATGCCGGAGTCGGTGGAGAAGATGTTGCCGACGTCGATGTCGCCGTCGACCAGGGCCTTCATGGTGAGCGGGCCACCGGCGTCGAGCGCCTTGAACTCCTTGAACTTCACGCCGTAGACCGACTCGAGGCCCTTGAGGCCCTGGTGGCGCTCCTGGAACTCGGGGCCGGCGCCGACCTTCAGCGTCGGCGCGGACGCCTTGAGGTCCTCGATGCTGGTGAGCTTGTACTTGTCGGCCGTCGCCTTGGTGACGGTCAGGGTGTCCTTGTCCTCGGCGGCCGACTGCTCCAGCACCTCGGTGCCGCTCGGCAGGACCTTCTTCAGCGCGGCGAGCACGTCGGTCGGGCTGCTGATGTTCTCCGGCACGCCGCCGGTGGAGAGCGCGGCCAGCAGCGCGCCGTTGTACTCGGGCAGCAGGTCGATCGAGCCGTCCTGCAGGGCCTTGAGGTACAGCTCCCGCGCGCCGATGTTGAACTGCCGCTTGACCTGGACGCCCTTGGCCTCCAGCTCCTGCGAGTAGATCTCGGCGAGCAGCTCGCTCTCGGCGAAGTTGGCCGAGCCCACGGTGATCGTGCCGGGGGCGGCGCTGCTGTTCTTGTCGTCGGCGAGCGGGTCGCTGTCAGCGCCGCAGGCGGTCAGGGAGAGGGCCAGGCTGATGCCGGCGACGGCGGCGCCGATGGTGCGTATGCGGGACATGTTCGACCTTCCGGTGCGGTTTCAGGTGGTGACGCGACGCGGACGGGACTGGGCCCGTCCGATCAGGCCGGGTGAGACGATCCAGCGCTGTACGAGCGCGAGGAACAGGTCGAGCAGGACGGCGAGGACGGCGACGACGATGGCGCCGGCCAGCACCCGGGAGTAGTCGTTGACGGCCAGGCCGTCGATCAGCAGGCGGCCGAGACCGCTCAGGCCCACGGCGGCGGCGACCGTGGCGGTCGCGACCACCTGCAGGGCGGCGCTGCGGAGGCCGCTCATCAGGACCGGCAGGGCCATCGGCACCTCGACCTTGAACAGCACCTGCCAGGGGCGCATGCCCATCCCCTTGGCGGCGTCGACGACGCGGTGGTCCAGGGTGCGCATACCGGCGTACGCCGAGGTCAGGATCGGCGGGATGACCAGCACGGTCAGCGCGATCAGGACCGGGGTCAGGCCGAGCCCGAGCAGCGTGACCATCAGCATCAGCAGGCCCAGGGTGGGCAGCGACCGGCCGGCGTTGCCGGAGTTGATCGCGATGAACGAGCCGCGCCCGGTGTGCCCGATGTACAGGCCGACCGGCAGCGCGATGACCGTGCCGATCAGCAGCGCCAGGGCGACGTAGCCGAGGTGGGCCAGGATCAGTTGCGGGAAGCCGCCGGGCGCGCTGAGGTCCCAGTGCGCGGCGTCGAAGAGGTAGGAGAGGTTCACGCGGCGCCTCCGCGCTGGTACTTCGTCCACGGGGTGAGCGCCCGCTGGACGAGCACGATGATCAGGTCGGCCAGGCCGGCGAGCAGCACGGACAGAATGATGCCGATGATGATCGGCTCCAGGTAGAACAGCTGGAAGCCCCGGGTGAACAGTTGCCCGAGACCGCCGATGCCGATCAGGGCGCCGACGCTGACCAGGCTGATGTTGGAGACCGTGGCGACCCGCAGGCCGGCCAGGATCACCGGCAGCGCGACCGGCAGCTCGACGTCGACCAGGCGGCGCATCCGCCGGTAGCCCATCGCGGTGGCGGACTGGGTGATCACCGGGTCGACCGCGCGCAGGCCGTCCGCGACCGTCCGGGCCAGCAGCGCCACTGTGTAGATCGTCAGCGCCACGACGATGTTCGCCGGAGCGAGGATCTTGGTGCCGAGCAGGACCGGCAGGAAGACGAAGAGCGCCAGCGACGGGATCGAGTAGAGCACGCCGCAGACGTTGACC
>KL571412.1:16748-19793 GCA_000715855.1 Actinoplanes liguriensis | reverse complement strand
ATGTGTATAAGAGACAGAGGTAGATGTGCTGCCGCAGCGCGGCGAGCACCACCTCGTGGTTGTTGGTCAGATATTGGATCATGCGCCGCGCTCCGCCGCCCGCCGGTCGCGCCGGGCGGCCAGGAAGTCGACCAGGTCGTGGTGGCGGACGAGGCCGTCAGCCTTGCCGTCGGCGCCGACGCGCACCGCGACGCCGACCGGCGAGGTGATCGCCAGGTCGGTGACCATCCGCAGCGAGTCGTCCGTGGTGAACACCCCGGCGGTCGGCTCCAGCGGGCCCGCGCCGCCGCGCCGCCAGCCCAGCGGCCGTCCGGCGTCGTCGAGCACCAGCTCGGCATCCTCGGCCGAGGTCAGCGGACGGACCGGCAGGTCGGCGGCGGTGTCGAAGGAGAGGCTGCGCAGGCCGCGGTCGCGGCCCACGAACCCGGCCACGAAGTCGTCGACCGGCTGGTCCAGCAGCTCCTGCGGGGTGCCGAACTGGGCGAGGTGCCCGCCCTCCCGCAGGATCGCGACGTGGTCGCCGAGCTTGATCGCCTCGTCGATGTCGTGGGTCACCATCGCGATGGTCTTGCCCAGGTCCTTCTGCAGGCGCAGGAACTCGCGGTGCAGGCCCTCGCGGACCACCGGGTCGACCGCGCTGAACGGCTCGTCCATCAGCATCACCGGCGGGTCCGCGGCCAGGGCCCGGGCGACGCCGACGCGCTGCTGCTGGCCGCCGGAGAGCTGAGCCGGGTAGCGCTTGGCGAACTCGGCCGAGAGCCCGACCCGTTCCAGCAGCTCCAGCGCCGCGGTGCGGGCCTCGCGCCGGGTCTTCCCGAGCAGCATCGGCACGGTGGCGACGTTGTCCAGCACCGTCTTGTGCGGGAAGAGCCCGGCGTGCTGGATCACGTAGCCGATCCCCCGCCGGAGCAGCGCCTCGTCCTGTCCCGCCACGTCCCGGCCGTCGATGAGGATCCGGCCCGAGGTGGGGGCGACCATCCGGTTGATCATGCGGAGCGAGGTGGTCTTGCCGCAACCGGAGGGCCCGACGAGGACCGTCGTCTTCCCGGTGGGCAGCTCCATCGAGAGGTGGTCCACCGCGGTGCTCCCGCCGGGGTAGACCTTGACGACGTCCTCAAATGTGATCATGGCGCTCCTGGCGACGGCTGACGTTCTCGTGAATACTGCTATTCATACTTGTGCGGTGGTGAATAACAAGTCAACGGGCACGTGAGAGGTGTTACTGCCCCTTAACAACCGGCAGGAGGCTACATGCAGACCGCAAGCGGCGTCGCGCTGGACGGACGAAACCTGTCGATCCCCGGTCTGCTCGCGGTCGCCTCCGGACGGGCGAGGGCCGAGGTGGGCCCCGCCGCGCTGCGGCTCGTCGAGGCACGGCACGCCCGGCTGCAGGCGGCCCGGGAGCGCGGCGCGGTCTACGGGGCGAACACCGGGGTCGGCGCCAACCGGCACGAGGGCACCGGGGACGCCGCCGAGCACGGGCTGCGGCTGCTGCGCAGCCACTGCGCGGCCGTCGGGCCCGAGGAGGACGACGTGACGGCGCGCGCGGCCATGGCCGTACGCCTCAATCAGATTTTGACCGGGGGTTCCGGGGTGTCCCGGCGCGTCGCCGAAGCTCTGGCCGCCGCGCTGCGCGACGGCGCCGTGCCGAGCCTGCACCCGTGGGGCGCGATCGGCACCGCCGACCTCTCCGCGCTCGCCGAGCTCGGCCTCACCCTGGCCGGCGAACGCCCCTGGCGCTCCGGCAACGGCCCGGTCATCACCATCGACAGCACCGACGCGCTGCCGATGATCAGCTCGAGCGCGCTCACCGTCGCGACCGGCGTTCTCGCGTTGTCGCAGGTGGAGGAGCTGATCCGGGCGTCCGTCGTGGTGGCCGGGCTGTCCTTCCTGGCGCTGCGCGGCAACCCCGAGGCCTATCATCCGGCGGTCCACCAGGCGCGTGCCCATCCCGGGCAGGTCGAGGTGGCCGCGAAGCTCAGCGCGCTGGTGGCCGGGTGCGCCGCGCCGGTGCGCATCCAGGACCCGTTCGGCCTGCGGGTGGTGCCGCAGGTCACCGCGCCGGCGATCCACGCGGCCCGGTCCCTGCACGACGTGCTGACCGCCGAGATCAACGCCGCCGTGGAGAACCCGCTGGTCACCGACGACGGTGTGCTGCATCACGGTCAGTTCCACACCGCGACCCTGGCCGCCGGGCTCGACGCCCTGCGCAGCGCGTTCCTGCCGGTGCTGTCGCTCTCGTCGGCCCGGGTCGGCCTGCTGATGCGCCCCGACATGACCGGCCTGCGGGCCTTCCTCGCCGACGGCCCGGCCGGCAGCTCCGGCCTGATGATCGGCGAGTACGTGATCCAGGACGTCCTCACCGAGATCCGGGTCGGCATGCAGCCCACCGCCGCCGGCACGCTCACCATCTCGCTGGGCCTGGAGGAGCACGCCAGCTTCGCCACCCAGGGCGCCCGCTCGCTGCGCCGGATGGCCCGGCTCGCGCCGACACTGCTCGCCGTCGAGCTGGTCGCGGCGGTCCGGGCGCTGCGGATGGCGCCGGGCCGGGTGCCGGACGGGATCGCCGGCGACGCCTTCGAGGCGGCCGCCAAGGAGCTGGACCCGGGTTTCGACGACCGGCCGCTCGGCCAGGACCTGGAGAAGGCCCTCGCCGTGCTGCCGGCCCTGGCCGCGCTCCTCTAGAGCCGATGCATGGCGGACGTGAAGGAGCGCCGCTCGGGTCGCACCAGCGGGAGGCGGTATCAAGCGCGGTCGCGCCGCAGCACCCGGTGCAGGCGGTCGTCGATCGGGTTGTCCGGTTCCAGCTCGCCCTCGGCGACCGGCACGAAACCGGCCTTCTCCAGCGCCCGCCACGACGCCCGGTTCGCCGCGACGACCGGCACCACGACGCACGTCGATTCGGGCAGGTCGGCCCAGGTGCGGGCGACGAACGCCGCGATCATCGACGGGCCCAGGCCGCGACCGACGTCACCCGGCTCGCCGAGCAGGTAGTCGAGGCTGACCGCACCCGGCGGCACCGGGTAGACCCTGTCTCTTATACAC
>KL571412.1:15591-16528 GCA_000715855.1 Actinoplanes liguriensis | reverse complement strand
GTGTATAAGAGACAGGCTCCTCGCCGCGCGCCGACGGCCCGAAGTCACGCTCCACGGCCTCGGCGGACCACTCGTGATTCCACCATCGCGCGACGTGCGGCTGCGCCAGCCAGCGCCCGAGCAGCGCGAAGTCGCCGGCCGTCACTCTCCGGAAGGACCAGGTCAACACCCGATTACTGTACGGGCCCAGCCCCGCGCCGGATCGACTCCGCACGGCGTACCCGCGCCGGGGTGAACGGCAGCGCGATGCCCGCACCGACCCGCCGCCCCGGGTGCACGGCGTCGGCGTCGAGGCGTCCCGCGAGCGCCCGCAGCCCGTGGCCGGCCGGCGCCACCGCGACCCGGAAGCGCCCCTCCCGGGGTGTCCGCGGATCGTCGCCGCCCCACGCGAGCAGCCCGTCGCACTGGGCGACGATGTCGCGCACCACGGTCAACTCGTGCGGCAGCAGGTTGCCCCGCCCGCCGGCCGGATACCACCCCGGCCGGATGTCCACGATCGTGCCGCCGGGGTCGCCGGCGAGGTCACCCGCGTGGAGCGCGCCGATCTCGTAGTGGAAGCGCCGCACGGCGTAGAGCAGGACCGTCGCGGCCGCCCCGGGGAGCAGATCCACCGAGAGGTCGGTGCCCTGGACCGGGAAGGTCCGCAGCCCGGCGGCGCGGGGTGCGGCCTGGGCCGGGGCCGGCAGGCCGGGCAGGGTCAGCATGGCTCCCGCTCCGGCGGATGCCAGCAGGGTTCGCCGTCGCATCAGGACACCTTCCGTCGTCGCAACCGCATCTGTTCGGCCTCGGAGAGCGCGGCCAGCCGGTCGGCGAAGCCACGGCAGAACTGCCGCAGCTGATCGTCCACGGTCACCGGGGTGGTGGCCAGGCCGCGCAGCAGCAGCGCCCGGTACCCGGTCAGCACGTCATCCCCGCCGTCGGTGAGCAGGCTCTGCGC
>KL571412.1:14018-15353 GCA_000715855.1 Actinoplanes liguriensis | reverse complement strand
CGGCCGCGGTAGAACAGGCTGAACCGGACCCCGCGATCGGCCGCGCGCAGGTGGGCGCCGAGCGTGCCCCCGGCCCGCAGCGCCTCGGCGGCCAGGTACGCGTCCACGTCGGCGACCAGCCCCGCGAGGTCCAGCGCCGACGAGGTTCCGGCACTGGCCAGACGGGCCGCGCAGTAGTCGGCGGCCGGGGTGCCCGGCTCGGTGAACCGCCAGCCGCCGTAGAACGCGATCAGGTCCCCGCCCCACCCCGCGGCGTCCCCGCTGCCGCGCAGCGCGGCCAGCGCCGCCGCCCCGAAGCGGCTCACGTCCACGTCGACCCCGGCGACCGGGTCGCGATAGGTCCGCACCCGCGGCAGCCCGGTCGCGTCGACGTAGGTGACGAACGCTGAGTCCGTACCCCCGGAGAGCTTTCCGCTCTGCCAGTTGTCGTAGCGGCCGGCGCGCAGATACTCGAGCACCCGCTCGGCCGGATCGCCCTGGCCGTAGGCGACCGCGAGCTCCTGCAGCCGGTCGATCCAGTCGTGGTAGTCACCGAGCGCGGTGGCGGCGGAGCCGAAGGCCGGCTCCCCCGGGTCGGTGCCGGCCCGCTGCACGCACTTGTCGATCTCCAGCGTGCCGACCGTGAGGGTGGAGATCTGGTCGAACGCCCAGTTGGCGGGCAGCGGGTAGGTCACGTTGCCGGTCCAGCCGGAGGTGATGCCGCTGACGAAGCTCCAGCGCGGGAACGCCTCGACGGCCAGGCGGCTGCAGACGTTGCGGGCGCCGTAGACGCCGTGGGAGTAGCGGCCGCCGCGCTGGCGCAGCCCCGAGTCGACGCCGAGGAAGTACGGGATCACGCGCTGGGTGACCTCGGTGTCGGTGGCGTCGTAGTCGACGGCGAAGTAGACGACCGCCCCCGCGTCGATGCCGTGCCCGGCGGCGGCGTCGTGGGCCGTGGACGCGTCCGCGTACCCCTGGGCCCAGGTGAAGTAGCTCGCCGAGTCCGCGTACGTCTGGAAGATCGGGAACAGGCTCAGGCCGTTCGCGGCCAGGGTCGCCGGCTCGCCGGGCTTGAGCTTCTTGTCGAAGTCGCTGCCCTCCACGTTGGTCAGGTAGCGGCCCACGGTCCGGTAGCCGGCCGCCCGCAGCGCCTGGGCGCGGGCCGCGGTGACCTCGTCGACGGTGTCGCCGGCCGTGCCCGGACGGGCCTGGTCACCGGTGCTGATCAGCAGCGACGCCCAGGTCGGGAAGTCGCCCTCGCCGTTCTCGGTGAGCCGGCAGAACGCCTGGAACGCGCGGGCGCCGGCGGCCAGCGGCTCGTCGAAGTCGCCGGTGAAGACCTGCGCGGCCGGGTAG
>KL571412.1:12931-13806 GCA_000715855.1 Actinoplanes liguriensis | reverse complement strand
GTGAAGACCTGCGCGGCCGGGTAGTGCGCGAGCGCCGCCGAGAACAGCCGCACCCAGGGACCGGACGAGCCGGGTTTGATCAGGCCGCGGGCCTTGACCCCGGCCTGGGTGAGCGGGCCGAAGTTGCCGTTGGCCTGGGCGTCGGTCAGGCCGCCCTCGTACTGCACGGCGAAGATCAGGGCGGTGAGGAACTCGCGGGAGCGCCGGCCGTCGCAGGCCAGCACGTAGTAGGCCGACCGGTTCAGGTAGCGGCCGTTCATCCACTGCTGGGCGGCGCGCAGGGCCACGGACCCGCCGGCGGCCAGGGCGTATCCGTCGGTGAAGAGCAGGGCCTTGCACACCTTCGGCAGCACGGTGCCGTCGATGCGCTCGGCGAGCCCGGCGTCGGTCATCAACGCGGCGACGGCGGCGGCCACCGCCGGACCGAAGCTGCCGTCCAGGGCGACCGTCGCATAGCCCTTGCAGACCAGGCCACCCTGGACGATCTTGACCAGGTTCGGGTTCGTCTCGGCGGGACCGATCGACCCGTGCGCGGTCAGCGCCGCCAGCGTGGCCGGGCCGAAGTTGTCGGCGAGCGCGGTGATCCCCAGCTCGTGCTGCAGCGCCCGGGTCAGCGCGGCCATGGTCTGGCGGCCGGCGCTGCCGTCCTCGGGAATCGCCACGTACCCCGGGACACCGGCGTAGGTGGCGTTGACCCATTGCTGCACGGCCAGCACAGCGGCATCCATAAGCTCCCCCATGACCGCGATTCATGACGATCACTGCGCGGCTGGTCGACACCATACATTCTCGACCCATTTGCGCGTACGCCCGATCAGCGCACCGGCACGGCAGCCGCGGCGCAGGCACTCCCCACCCCGGCCACCGCGGTCAGC
>KL571412.1:12299-12729 GCA_000715855.1 Actinoplanes liguriensis | reverse complement strand
CCGTGTACCTGACCTGCACCGTCGCACCGGCTTGCTGGATGCCCGCGACGCCCGACTTCCCGGCGTTCGCCACGATGTCCTTGATGGTCTGCTCGTCGATCTCGATCGCCTCGCCGGGCCGGGGCGCGCCGGCCGCGAGCTCGCAGGCGGCGATCGCCTCCGTGGTGGCGGTCGCCCCGGTAGCGGCGGACGACGCCGTGGCGGACACCGCCGGTGGGGCCGCGGCGGGCGCGGGATCGGCCGCACCGCACCCGGAGACGGACATCATGACGATCATTGCCGTGAGGATCGGTGCGCGCCGCATGCGGGCACCGTAGGCGATGTCAGCCGTCGATGGGGCGCAACTCGTCGGCGTAGCTGACCGAGTTGCGCCGCAGGACGCCGTCGGCGCTGATCGAGTACTGCCCCATCCGCCAGAGCGGCGGCGAGT
>KL571412.1:10560-12122 GCA_000715855.1 Actinoplanes liguriensis | reverse complement strand
CAGCGACACCGACCCGTCGACGGCGCCGCCCATCCGGTGGATGCGGTCGGGGCCGAAGGCGAAGGTCCGGCCGGCCGGGACGACGCGGGACACCGGGTCGCCACCGATGCGCGGGGTGGCCTCGGTGACCGCGCCGCGGGTGACGGCGACCGCGCCCGACGAGACGTCGTGGTCGTGCCAGCCGGTGTCGTCCCGCACGTTCCAGCACAGCACCCAGACGTCGATGTCGCCGTCGCGGTACAGCGAGGCGTAGTGCCGCCCACCGGTGTCGTGGCGCACCAGGTGCTCCCACAGCTCCGGCCGGGCGGCCAGCTCGGCGACCCAGAGCTGCAGCTCCTTGAGGGTGAGGACACGGCCCGGCAGTGCGGGAAGGGCGACGGCGCCCGTCGTCATCGGCCTGCTCCTGTCAACAGATGGCGGGGGTTCGCGGTGAACATGGCGTGGGTGAAGGCCTCGCCCAGACCGGGGTCGGCCGGTTCGGCGTACGGACGGTCGGACCCGTGCACGATCGGGTCTACACCGACCACCCGGACCAGCGCGTCGATCGCCCGCGTGCCGTACGACGAGGTCTCGTAGTAGACGTGCGGATCGAGCGGCCCCAGCGCTCCCCCGCGCGCCGCCAGCCGCTCGTGGTGCAGCGGCGCGAGCCCGGCGAGCGCGACGAACGCGATCCGCAGCCGGGGGTGCCGGCGCCGCCCGGCGATGTGCCAGGCCAGCCACGCCCGGTGCTGCTGCGCGACGTACGGCACCAGGGCCGGCCACCACGACGGCAGGTCCGGGGCGCAGGCCGGCGCGGGACCGGGGTGCACCAGCACCGGTTTGTCCGCGCTCTCCGCCTCGTCCAGCAGCGGACGCATCCGGGCGATGTCGTCCGGCTCGGCCAGCGCGGTCGCGGGGAGCTGCAGCCCGGCGACCCGGTCCTCGCGCAGCACCTTGCCCAGCGCCGCGGGGTCGAGCCCGGCGACCGGGGCGGCGGCCCAGATCCGGTAGGGGTCGGGCAGTTCCAGGGCGCTCTCGTGCCAGATGTCGACGAGCTCGGCGGCGTCGGCGCCGGGCAGGTGCTCGATGCCCAGCGGGCTGGAGAGCGAGAGCAGCACCTGTTCCCGGCCCTCGGCCAGCTCGCGTTCGCGGCGCAGCGTGACGTCGTGCGCGGCCGGGTCCACCTCGTACGGCGGCTCGCCGGGCAGGTGCAGCGTCCAGCCCCGCAGGTACGGATAGGAGTCCCGCCGGCGCAGCGCCGCGACGAAGCGCGCGGGCCACAGGTGCTGATGACAGTCGATCAGCATGCCGGCACCTCCGTTCGCCGTCGTTCACCACCGAGTGAAGCGCTTCACCCGGATGCTAAGTGAAGCGCTTCACCCACCGTTCGCGCAAGGGGATCCCATCAACCCGGTGTTACCCTCGGCCGATGCAACGAGGGCAATCCCGTCGCACGCTGCAGGACCTCGCGACTGCGGCCGGCCTCTCACTCGCCGCCACCTCGTACGCGTTGCGCGGCGTCCGCGGCTCCCCCGCCACCATCCGCCGGGTCCGCGACCTCGCCGCCGAGCTCGGCTACACGG
>KL571412.1:9439-10345 GCA_000715855.1 Actinoplanes liguriensis | reverse complement strand
TCAGCGGCTCCCTGCGCGACCTGTGGCAGCAGGACCTCTCGGTGATGCTGACCCGGGCCCTGCGCAGCCGCGGGCGGTACGCGACGATCGCCGACGCCGACGCCGACCCCGAGCAGGAACGCCTGATCGTCGAGCAGTTCGTCGCCCAGCGGGTGGACGGCGCGCTGGTCTCCCCGGTCGATCCGGCCGCCGACTACTGGCGGCTGCTCGTCCCGGAGATCCCGGTCGTCTCGATCGGTGACGCCCTGGTCGCCCGCCCCGGCTCGGGCAGCGTCCTGTTCGACAACGACTACGGCGTGCGCACCGCCCTCGCCCACCTGACCGATCTGGGTCACCGGCGGATCGGCCTGCTCGCGCCGTCGCTGCCCACCACCCCCGGACGCCCGGCCGAGGTGCTCGCCGGGGAGGTCGCCGCCGGCCTGGGCGTCGAGCTGACCACCGTGGCCGCGCCCGCCGCCACCACCGAGGCCGTCGCCGTGGTGGCCGCGATGCTCGCCGGTCCCGGCCGTCCGACCGGCGTCTTCTGCCTGACCGACTCGCTGGCCTTCGCGGTGTACCGGGCCGCCCGCGAGGCCGGCCTGCGCGTCCCGGCCGACCTGTCGGTGGTCGGCTACGACGATCACCAGCTGGCGGCGCTGGTCGACCCGGGCCTGACGACGATGGCGTGGGACGAGGACGCCATCGTGGAGGCCGCGGTCGCTCAGCTCGACGAGCCGGGAAACGCCCCGATGTTCCGCCCCGACCTCATCGTCCGGAGCTCGACCAGCTTCCTTCAAGAAGGACCGTAGGTCATCGTGCGGAACTCGACCAGCCCTCTCTCAGCAGCTCGATGAGGACGTCCAGGTCGCGCCCGAACGGCCGGTCCGCGGTCCCCTTCGGCAGGGTTCCGGCTGTCTCTTATACACA
>KL571412.1:8905-9235 GCA_000715855.1 Actinoplanes liguriensis | reverse complement strand
GGCAGGATCCCGGCTGGATCCCCCGCCAGCAGCCGCGCCTGGTGCACCGCCAGCAGCTCGCAGGCCACGATCTCGCGCAGCCCGTCGATCGTCTCCCCCAGGCACTCGGCGGCCTCGAACCCGAAGCTCTGCACGTCCTCCTGCCCGCCCGAGGTCTCCATCGCGCCGACCAGTGCCGGCATCGCGAACCGTCGCAGCCGGTGCGCCACCCCCACCGCCCGCTTGTGCACCGACACCATCCCGGCGTGCAGGCCGGGCGCGTCCGACAGCTGTTTCGGCAGGCCGGTGACGGCCGGGTCCAGCAGCCGGTGCAGCCGGGCCGTGCCGACC
>KL571412.1:3108-8677 GCA_000715855.1 Actinoplanes liguriensis | reverse complement strand
GAGATGTGTATAAGAGACAGGTGCCGTGCCGACCTCGGCCAGGTGGGTGAGCGCGGTGGTCAGTGTCCCGCAGGCGGCGGCCAGGTCGGTGCCGGCGAAACCCGCGGTGCCGTAGAAGCGGCCGTCCAGGTGCGCGGGCGAGTCGGTCACCCCGGTCAGCGCCCGCTCGGCGGCCGCGTCCAGCTCGCGGGCCGCGCGGACGACCACGGCCAGCGCGGGGCCGGTCACCCGGAAGGACACCGGCGCCTGCAGCGCCCGGGCGGGGGCGTCACCTCGCGCGGCGAGCAGGGCCGTATCGACCGTACCCAGATCGGGGTCTCCGGCGGAAAGCTCCGGGCGCATCGTGTCCGGGCTGGCCCCGGCGACCGCCTGTGCGGCGCCCGCCACCGCGACCACCTGGTCCACCAGCACCCGGACCTCGGCGGTGGCCAGCACCGCGAGCCCGGTCAGGCCGGGCACGCCCTCCAGGAACGCGACGCCCTCCTTCGCCTCGAAGGAGCGCGGACGCGGCCCGCTCACGTCGACGGCCCGGCCCGCGTCGTCGAGGACCTGACCGGTTCCGATCAGGACCGCCCCGGCGTGCGCGAGCGGGATGATCTCGCCGGCCGCACCGACGCCCCGCGCCGGGATCGCCGGCACCACGTCGGCGTTCAGCAGGGCGGCCAGCTGAAGGCAGAGCTCCGGCGAGACGCCCGCCGCGGGGTGCAGCAGGGTCCGCAGCCGGACGGCCAGCAGCGCCCGGGCCCGATCGCGCCGCAGCCAGGGCGCCGACCCGACGGCCCGGCCGGCCATCAGCGTGTCCTGGTGCCGCGCGCGGGCCTCGGCGTCCAGTCGTACCCCGGCGAGCGCGCCCATGCCGGTGTTGACGCCGTAGACCGGCTGGTCGCCGTCGAGGGACGCCAGCATCGCGGCGCGGCTCGCGGCCACCTCCGCCAGCAGGGCGGGATCCAGGACGATCCGCTTCGCTTCGCGAGCGACCAGGGCTATCTCGGTACGACCGAGGTCCGCGGCCGTCCGGATCCGCAGCTCGCCGGTCATCGGTAGCGCAGCATCGTGCCCGCCTCGGCGGCTTCCGCCCTGGTCAGGATGAGGTGGGCCAGCGCCACGTCGAGGATCGACAGGCCCCGGTGCCAGAAGAGGATCCGCTCGTCCGGCGTCTCCCGTCCCGGCTTGGCGCCGCTGACGATCTCGCCGATCTGGGCGTACAGCGACTGCTCGGTCAGCCGTCCGGTGTCGACGTGCGCGCGCAGCGCCCCGAACCGGCCGGACCGGGACTCGCGCCAGTCGTCGACGACCACCTTGTCCATCACGTCGAGCAGGTCCAGCTCGACGGCGCTGACCGTGCCGTAGGGCACCACGAACGCGCCGGGCTTGACCACCGCCGTACGCAGCAGGGGTTGTGGCTCCTCCAAGCGGGACGCCTCGACCAGGATGTCGGCGCCGTCGTAGGCCTCGTCGGCGGTGGCGACCGCGCGGACGCGCGTGTCGGTGACCTCGCGCAGCCGGTCGGCGAACGCCTCGCGCGACTCCGGGCGGCGGCTGGTCACCCGGATCTCGTCGAGGGGGAAGAGCCGGTCGAGCATGGTGACGTTGGCGAACGCGGTGCCCCGCGCGCCGACGTGTCCCAGGATCCGGGAGTCGGGCCGGGCCAGGTGCTTGGCGCCGACCGCGGTCATCGCCCCGGTCCGGACCTCGGTGATCAGCGTCGCGTCCATGACCGCCAGGGGGACGCCGGTGGCCGGGTCGAACAGCGTCATCATGGCCAGCTCGCTCGGCAGCCCCTGCAGGTAGTTCGGGACGAAGTCGCCGACCACCTTCACCCCGCTGAGCCCGTGGTCGCCCAGCGTGGAGACGTGCCCGCGGAGGATGTTGAAGTGCCCGGCGCCGCCGTTGTCCGGCACCAGGTGGGTACGGGGCTCGAAGACCGTCCGCCCGCGGCCGTGCGCGTCGACGACCCCCTCGACGGCGGCGATGACCTCGTCCGTGCCGATGCTCAGCCCGTCGATGTCGGCGCCGGACAGGAACCGTAACCAGATCGCCCGCTGCTCGTGAATCATCACATGCACCATATCTCCCGTGTGTTTTAGAGTATTCACGGGCGGCGGCACGACGAAGGAGATCGATGGAGCGGGACGGGGCCGGGGCATGGCTGCTCGACCTGGCGCAGGCACACCGGCTCTCCCCCGCACAGCGCCGGATCGTGCAGCGGATGCTCGGCATGTTCCCCGACGTGGCCTTCCTGTCGACCATCGAGATCGCCGAGCGCACCGGCGTCAGCCAGCCGACGGTCACCCGGCTCGCCACCGCGCTGGGCTTCGCCGGGTTCACCGAGTTCCGGGCCGCCCTGCGCGACGCGGTCCTCGCCGGCATCCCGGAGCAGCGCGTTCCCGTCCGGCAGGAGTCCGGGGCCGCCGCGATCGACCAGGAACGCGCCAACCTGGAGAGCCTCAAACGGGTGCTCGGCGGCGACCCGATGAGCCGGGCCGTGCGCCTGCTCGCCGGCGCCACCCCGCTCGGCGTGGTCGGCCTGCGCGCCTCGGCCGCCCTCGCGGAGTACTTCGGCTACTTCGCCCGGCGGGTCCTGCCCGCGGTGAGCGTCTGCACCGACGCGGGCAGTGCCGACGACGCCGTGCTGCAGTGGAGCCGGCAGGGCGCCGGCGCGCTGCTGTTCTTCGCCATGCCGCGGTACCCGGCGGCCACGGTCGCGGCGATCCGGCTGGCGCGGAGCCTCGGCATGGCCACCGTCGTGATCGCCGACACCGCGCTGGTCCCGTTCGCCGCCGAGGCCGACGTGCTGCTGGTCGCGCCAGTCGGCACCGGTCTGGTCTTCGACTCCCACGCGGCCGTGGTCACGCTCGCGATCGGCCTGCTCGACGCGATCGCCGAGACCGACCCGCTGCGCACCCAGGAACGCCTGGAGGCGCACGAGGCGCTGGTCGACCGCTGGGTTCACGACGACTGACCGGTGCCGGCCGGCGGTCAGGCGTTCCGGGTGCGCAGCGTCACGGCGTACGTCCCGATCGCGGCCGGGTCGCTGTGCCGCACCGACAGCCAGTACTCGCCGGGCACCAGGGTGCGCACGATCCGCTCGTTGCGGTCGATCCCCCGGTCACGGTCGAAGGTCAGCACGGCGCCGCGGTCGTTCGGCCCGTGCAGCAGGAGCACCGTGTCGCTGGGACCGGTGGTCTCGACGATGTACACGCCGGGCTCGGGCGCCGTGAAGTGGTAGGTGTCGACCTCGCCGCTCTGCGACAGGTCCGCCTTGATCGGGTCGCCGTTCGGCACCAGCTCCCGCATCCCCGGGGCGCCCTGCGGGTACTGCAGCCGCATGAACTGGCGATCCATCGTGGACAGCTCGGTGTTGAAGCCGACGGAGTAGGAGCCGATGGTCAGGCTGTCCGGAATGGGGTACTGCATGATCGAGGTCGGGTCGTAGGTCGTGAAGTTCGTGGAGTCCTCGCTGTAGACGTCGAAGATGTTGTGGTCCACGTCCGCCTCGCTCCAGGCCTGCCGGGCGTAGTACCGGTAGACGGCCGGCCGGTCCCACGGGATCTTCCCGGCCGCGGCCGGGCTCTGGTGCTCGTGGCCCATCCCCAGCGCGTGGCCGAACTCGTGCCGGACCACCCGCTGGTACTCCCGCTCGCCGGTCTGCCGGTCGAGCCAGCCGAAGTTCATGGTGGGCTCGCCCCGCTCGGTGGTGAGCGCGTCGGTGCCGATCGCGGACCAGGAGAAGCCCTCCTGGGCGAAGGAGACCCGGATCTCCGCGTCCCGGTCGCGGCCGAAGACCAGGCGCAGGTTCGCGACCTGCTCCCACTCCTTCGCGATCGCCTCGACCCGGGCCTGCACCTCGGGGTCGCCGTCCAGGAACGCGACCCGCAGCGTGCGCCCGTTGTCCCAGAGGTTCATCGTCACGACGACGACGCCGGACCCGCTCTTGAAACCGGCGCTGCCGGCCCGCACGTTGTCCACGCGCTCCTCGACAGCGGCCTGCTCGCACACCGAGGCGGGAACGCGTCGCACGTAGGGCGAACAGGTCTCAATGATCTCAGCCACGAAAATTTCCTCCGACAATCAGGTTTGATTTCGTCGGAACGTATCTGACCTGCGAGTTCGCCACGCTTCTAACGCGCCGTGATCACTCTGTCACGCTGCGCATGTCCCGCATTCGGGTGACGACCCAACCCCGGAATCACAAGAATTTCGGCGTACGTCGTCAGCCCGCCCGTGCTCACAGATAGCTCACCCCGGTCAGGTCCTCGGCCACCGCCCAGAGCCGCTCGCCGACGGCCGGGTCGACGGCTTCCCGGCTGATCCGCGCCTCGGTCACCGGGCCACGCGTCTCCCACAGCCGGGCCGGTCCGAAGAACTGCCCGCCCCGCACGCCCGGCGCTGTCGCGGCCCGCAACTGCGGCTGCGCACCCTGCTCGACCGACTGGGTGGCCAGCAGGCCGACCGCCGAGATCATCCGGCCGAGCCGGCCACGGTGCTCCCACGCCCGCGGGGTCAGGTTCGTGCGGGTCAGCCCGGGATGGGCCAGCACGCTCAGGATCGGCGACCCGGCCGCGCGCAGCCGGCGGTCCAGCTCGACGCCGAAGACGGTGGTGGCCAGCTTGGACCGGCCGTAGGCGGGCGCCGCACGATAATCACGCTCGGACATCAGGTCGTCGAAATCCAGGTGCGCGCCCTTGTGGGTGATCGAGCTCAGGTTCACCACCCGGGCCCCGGGCGCCGCGGCCAGGGTGCCGAGCAGCAGGCCGGTCAGCGCGAAGTGGCCCAGCAGGTTCGTACCGAACTGCAGCTCGAAGCCGTCGGCGGTGGTACGGCGTGGACCGAGCAGCACCACGCCGGCGTTGTTGACGAGCAGGTCGATCGCCGGGTGGTCGGCGGCCAGCTTCGCGGCGAACGCCCGTACCGACGCAAGGTCTGCCAGATCCAACTCGCGGACCTCGACGTCTCCCGGGATCCGCCGGGCCGCCTCGGTGCCGGCGGCGGTGTTGCGGACGGCCAGCACGACCCGGGCGCCACGGCGGGCCAGCTCGGTGGCGGTGACCAGGCCGAGGCCCGAGTTCGCGCCGGTCACGACGGCGATCCGGCCATGCTGAGCGGGGATGTGGTCCATGAGGTCCTCCGGGGTCGGCGGTGCGTCAGGCCGCCCACGCTAGGAGTGATCCGGGCCGTCACCGTCGCCCCGCTCTGCCTAGGTTTCCCGGTCCTACCTTCCTCGCCGCGAATGGCGGCACACTTGCGGCATGAACCATCCCTACGCGCGCGAGCTGGGCGACTTCCTGCGAGCCCGCCGCAGCCGGCTGAGCCCGCGGGACGTCGGACTGGAGCCCGGCGGCCGGCGCAAGGTCACCGGGCTGCGCCGCGAGGAGCTGGCGCTGCTGGCCGGGCTGAGCACCGACTACTACCAGCGGATGGAGCAGGGCCGGCCGGTGCATCCGTCCGACGACGTGCTGGACGCGCTCGCCGGCGCGCTCGGCCTCGACGACGAGGAGCGCCGGCACCTGTTCGCGCTGGCCCGCGCGGCCCGGCGCCCGATGCCCGGCGAGGTGCGGCGCGATCCGGA
>KL571412.1:2370-2889 GCA_000715855.1 Actinoplanes liguriensis | reverse complement strand
CGCCGGTTGCTGCGGGTGCTGGACACCCCGGCGGTCGTGCTCGGCCGGCACCTCGACCTGCTCGACTGGAACCCGATGGCCGAGGCGCTGCTCGGCGACCCGGCGGACGTTCCGGCCGAGCGGCTCAACATGCTCCTGCTGCTCTTCGACGACGCGGCGACCGGCGGGCGGAGCTGCCCCGACTGGGAGCGGCAGGCCCTGGAGTACATCGGCATGATGCGCGCCGCCGTCGCCACCGATCCGACCCATCCCCGCGCGACCGCGATCGTCGGCGAGCTGAGCATCCGCAGCGCCGAGTTCCGGCGGCTGTGGGCCCGGCACGACGTGCGCGAGTCGGTCAGCGGGACGAAGACGTTCCGCGTTCCCGAGGTGGGCGACATCGAGCTGGGGTGGGACACCTATCCGCTGCCCGGCAGCCCGGGCCCGTTCCTGCTGGTCTTCACGGCCGAGCCGGGCAGTCCCGACGCCGACCGCCTGCAGTTGCTGGCAAGCCTGCACGCGACCCGCTCGGCGCACGCC
>KL571412.1:0-2171 GCA_000715855.1 Actinoplanes liguriensis | reverse complement strand
CCCGCCGTCCCCATCCGCCCCGGCCACACTCCCGCCGCCCTCGTCCGCCCCGGTGGCCCGCCCGGCCGCCCCGACCACATGACCCCCTCCCCCGTCTCGCCGTCGTCTCCGGCGGAGCGACCGGCATCGGCGGCGAGATAGCGAGCACCTTCGCCCAGGCCCGCGGCCGCGTCGTGATCCTCGGCCGCTGATCCCGCCCGCCACCGTCCACGCGAGACCACGGCACAGGTCCGCGCCCGGGTTGCGCTCGCCGCCGCCGACCGGCGCTGCGCAGGTCTCGCGCCCGGGTTGCTCTCCCGCCGGCCGGTGCCGCGCAGGTCCCCCGCCCGGGTTGCGCTCGCTCTCGCCGGGAACGTCGCCATCCTGGAGGGACCTGGCTACTGTCGAGTCATGTTGACGGCCAGGAAGACGAGCATGTGGCGCGGCCGCTACGAGATCGAGGCGGACGGCCGCCCGGTCGCTGTCTGGGATCCGTCCTGGTGGCGCAGCGGCGGGAACTTCGAGATCGACGGCCACCACTTCCAGGTGCGGGCCAACGGCTGGGGCACGAAGTACCGGATGTCCGACGAGGGCGGCACCGAGATCGCGCTGGTCGAGCGGGCCGGTCGTAAACACTGGACGGTCCAGGCCGACGGCCGCGTCTACGAGTTCCGCCGCGCCTCGTTCTTCGGCAACCGCCAGGAGCTGCTGATCGGCGGCGTCCCGGCCGGTTCGCTGCGGCGCACCAGCGCGTGGAGCGGCGCGATCGAGGCCGATCTGCCCAGTCTCCCGCTGCCGCTGCAGGTCTTCGTCGTCGGTGTCCAGATCGCCATCTGGCAGGCCCAGCAGTCCGCCGCCGCCAGCTCCTGAAGGAGCCTCCGTTGCTCGACCCGATCGAGACCGCCTCCCCGGACGAGGTGCGCGCCCTGCAACTGACGCGGCTGCGCTGGACGCTGCAGCACGCCTACGACAACGTGCCGTTCTACCGTCGCGCGTTCGACGCGGCCGGCGTGCACCCCGGCGATTGCCGGACGCTCGACGATCTGACCCGTTTTCCCTGCACCACCAAACAAGATCTCCGAGACAATTATCCGTACGGCATGTTCGCCGTCCCCCGGTCGCGCATCGCCCGCATCCACGCCTCGAGCGGCACCACCGGCCGTCCCACCGTCGTCGGTTACACCCAGCGTGACCTGGACACCTGGGCGGAGGTGATGGCGCGCTCGATCCGCGCGGCGGGCGGGCGCCCCGGCCACCGGGTGCACATCGCCTACGGGTACGGGCTGTTCACCGGTGGCCTCGGCGCCCACTACGGCGCGGAGCGGCTGGGCTGCACCGTCATCCCGGTCTCCGGCGGCATGACCGAACGGCAGGTCCGCCTGATCGTCGACTTCGAGCCGGACATCATCATGGTCACCCCGTCCTACATGCTGACCATCCTCGACGAGTTCGCCCGCCAGGGCATCGACCCGCGCTCCACCAGCCTGAAGGTCGGCATGTTCGGCGCCGAGCCGTGGACCGAGGACATGCGCCGCGAGGTCGAGGCCCGCACCGGCATCGACGCCGTCGACCTGTACGGGCTGTCCGAGGTGATCGGCCCGGGCGTCAGCCAGGAGTGTGCCGAGACCAAGGACGGGCTGCACATCTGGGAGGACCACTTCTACCCGGAGATCATCGACCCGGTGTCCGGCGCGCCGCTGAACGACGGTTCGCTGGGCGAACTGGTATTCACTTCGCTGACCAAGGAGGCGATGCCGATCATCCGGTACCGCACCCGGGACCTGACCCGCCTGCTGCCCGGCACGGCCCGCCCGATGCGCCGGATGGAACGGATCACCGGCCGCAGCGACGACATGATGATCGTGCGCGGGGTCAACGTGTTCCCGACCCAGATCGAGGAGCTGATCCTGCGGGTGCCCGCGCTGGCGCCCCACTACCAGTGCGTCCTCTCCCGGCCGTCCCGCCTCGACGAGCTGACGGTCCGCGTCGAGTCCCGCTCCGCGGCCGCGGCCGACGACCCCGCCCACACCCTCCGCGAACTGATCAAACAGAACGTCGGCGTCTCCGCCCGCGTCGAGGTCGTCCCACCGGACACGCTGGAGCGTTCGATCGGCAAGGCCCGCCGCATCGTCGACAACCGTCCCCGGAGCTGAGCCCCGGCCCGGCCCGGCCCAGCCCAGCCCAGCCCAGCC
>KL571411.1:24345-24539 GCA_000715855.1 Actinoplanes liguriensis | reverse complement strand
GTGTATAAGAGACAGGAAGAAGGGGGTGCCCGAGGCCGTGGCCCGCAAGCGCCCCGCCCAGGTGGTCGGCGCCCCGCCCGAGGGGGTGGTGACCGGCCCGCTGCCGGCGCCCCGCCCGCAGGGTGGCCGGTCACCCTTCCGGGTGCCCCGCCCCCGCCGCCGGATGCCGGCCCCGCGGCCGCAGCCCAGCCGCC
>KL571411.1:22582-24090 GCA_000715855.1 Actinoplanes liguriensis | reverse complement strand
GTGTATAAGAGACAGCGGCTGGATCGCGCTGGCCCTGTTCTTCCTCGGGCTGTTCGCGGTCGGCATGGGCCTGGGCGTGTCCAGCGGCTTCGACCTGGACCTGTTCGACGGCCCGGACGAGCCGCCGCCGCGCGCGTTCCCGGTGCTGGAGCCGAGCCGCCCGGAACGCCTGACCATCCCGGAGCTGAAGGTCGACGCACCGATCCTGGAGGTCGGGCTGGCCGACGACGGGACGGTGGCCGTGCCCCCGCCGGCGCGGCACAACGAGGTCGGCTGGTTCGACGGCGGGCCGACGCCGGGGCAGTTCGGGCCGGCGCTGTTCGTCGGGCACGCCGACACCCGGACCGGCAGGTCGGTCTTCCACGACCTGGGCCGGCTCAAGCCGAAACAGCTGATCGAGGTGCGCCGCGCGGACGGGACGACCGCGGTCTTCGAGGTGAACTCGGTCGAGCACTACGACAAGGACCGGCTGCCCGTGCACCGTGTCTACGGTGACTACAGCCGGCCCTCGTTGCGCCTGATGACCTGTGGCGGCAAGTGGCTCGGGGGCGACCAGGGTTACAGCGACAACATCGTCGTCTACGCGTCCCTCATCGACTCCAGGAAATGATTACGCCGCCTCGGCTCCTGCCGGGGCGGCGTGGTCGGGCATGTCCAGCCAGTCCATCCAACGGGGATCGGGCGTCCGGTGCCCGAGCACCCGCCAGGCCACCCCGCGTGGCGCCTGCGGTATGGAATGCAGCCGCCAGCCGAGCTCGGCGGGGGTCTTGTCACCCTTGCTGTGATTGCACTTGGCACAGGCGGCCACGACGTTCTCCCAGGCGTGCAGGCCACCTCGGCTGCGCGGGAAGACGTGGTCGATGGTCTCGGCGGAGCCCCGGCAGTAGGCGCAGCGGCCACCGTCGCGGGCGAAGATGGCCCGGCGGGAGAGACCGACGTGGGTGCGGTAGGGAACCTTCACATACCGCGTGAGACGGACGACGGAGGGGACCGGAAGCTCCTCGTGCGCGCTGTGCAGAATGCCGTCGCCGTCGGAGACGCACTCCGCCTTGGCGGTCAGGACGAGGATGGTCGCTCGACGCACCGATACGACGCACAGAGGCTCGTAGGTAGCGTTCAGCACTAACGCGGAAGAGCCCACTATGGGTCGTATGTCAGGCATCGCGATCACCCTTCCGGTGTCAGTTGCTGTGTAGCGCTCCTGTAGCTCAGCCGTGTGTGATCTGGGCCTCGCAGACGAAGCCTGTGCGCCAATAGTCCCTGATGGATGACCAAATTGCGAGCACAATCTGTGGCCGGGCGGTAAACGTCTGACGTCGTCGCCCTCAGCCGAACCCGGTACTTTGACTCTCCGTGTTGCTCCTTGATTCGACGCCCTCCCCCAGCGTGTCCGTCCCGACGATCGACCTGACCGCATCCTGCAAGGCCGACTCGGTGTGCAGCTGGCTGACCCAGCACGGGGTCAGCGGCTGGCTGGCCCAGAGTGGCTACGTGATCGTGGTCAAGCC
>KL571411.1:20931-22398 GCA_000715855.1 Actinoplanes liguriensis | reverse complement strand
GCCCAGAGTGGCTACGTGATCGTGGTCAAGCCGCTGCGGGTCCTCGCCATCATCGCGATAGCGATGCTCATCCGGTGGCTGCTGCACCGGGCGATCAGCCGGCTGACCGCCAGCACCTCGCGGGCCGCGATGCCGGCGCTGCTGAAGCCGCTGAAGGAGCGCCCGGACGTCACCGCGGAGGAGGCGCAGTTCATCCCGGAGCGCCGCCGGCAGCGCGCCGAGGCGATCGGGTCGGTGCTGCGCAGCTTCGTCAGCGCCGTGGTGTTCACGATGGCCACGCTGCTGGTGCTCGGCGAGTTCGGGTTCAACCTGGCGCCGCTGCTGGCCAGCGCCGGGATCGTCGGCGTCGCGCTCGGTTTCGGCGCGCAGAGCCTGGTCAAGGACTTGATAGCGGGTCTTTTCATGCTCCTGGAGGACCAGTACGGCGTCGGCGACACCGTCGACCTCGGCGAGGCCACCGGCGTGGTGGAGAGCGTCGGCCTGCGGATCACCACGGTCCGCGACTCACGGGGTGTGCTCTGGTACATCCGCAACGGCGAGATCGTCCGGGTCGGCAACAAGAGCCAGGGCTGGGCGATGGTGGTGATCGACATCCCGATCGGGTTCGTCAACTCGGAGGAGGCGATCGGGGTGCTGAAGGAGGCCGCCGACGCGATCGCCCAGCACCCGGAGCATCAGACCGAGTTCATCGAGCCGCCGGACGTGATCGGCGTGGAGCAGCTCACCGTGGACGGCGCAACGATCCGGACGATCGCCAAGACCACCGCGGACAGCCAGGTGACGGTGCAGCGGGAGTTGCGCCGGGCGCTGGCCGAGTCACTGGAGACGAGCGGGCTGTCCGAGCGGATCGCCGCGTCCCGGCTCGCGCCGCGCTCCGCGGTGCCTCCGGCCTGGTACCCGGGCCCCGAAAATTCCTCATCTTCGATTGATGAGCGGCGGCCGGGCGGATCCGCCTGACCTGCGCATACGTGATACAAATCGGTTACACCCTCCACCGAACGGCTGGAAACCGGACCAACCGCGCTAGCGTCCACTCGGACGATCGGGCAGAATCCGGTACAGCTTTTGCATCTGCACGTTCGCGCCGGTCGATGGAGGACACGTGGCCAACGACCCGGGGGGTCCACAACCGGACCAGAAGGCTACGGAAGGTGATCAAGAAGTAACCTTCCGTAGCCTTTTTGCGCTCCGCGAGTTCCGCGCGATCTACACGTCGATGCTGATCAGCTGGATCGGCGACTACCTGACCCGGGCTGCCGTCACCCTGCTGATCTACCAGCAGACCCGTTCGGTCCTGCTCTCCGCGATCTCGTTCGCGGTGGGCTACCTGCCGTGGATCACGCTCGGGCCGGTGCTCTCCGCGCTGGCGGACCGGTATCCGTACCGGCGCGTCCTGATCGGCGCCGACCTGTACCGGATGGCGCTGACCGCGGTCCTGCTGATCCCCGGCCTGCCGCCGGCTGCCGC
>KL571411.1:17877-20754 GCA_000715855.1 Actinoplanes liguriensis | reverse complement strand
GCCCTGCTCGTGGTGCTGCTGGCCAGCCTCGGCAGCCCACCCGCGCAGGCGGCCCGCTCCGCGCAGATGCCGCTCGTGGTCGGGCGCAAGCGTCTCGCCCTGGCGCTCGCCACGCTGCACACCACCAGCCAGGTCGCCCAGGTGGCCGGCTACCTGGGCGGCGCCGCCCTGGCGGTGAGCCTGAGCCCGCACCTGGCCCTCGGGGTGGACGTGGGCACGTTCGCTCTCTCCGCGCTGCTGATCACCCTCGGGGTCCGGCTCCGGCCGGCCGCGATCGCCCCGGCACAGCGCCGGCACCTGCTGCGGGAGACCGCCGAGGGCTTCCAGGTGGTCTTCGGGCAGCGGGTGCTGCGCTCGATCGCGACAGTGGTGTTCACCACCATCGCGTTCAGCATCGTTCCGGAGAGCCTGGCCGCCTCCTGGGCCGCTCAGGACACGTCGAACCACATCCCGCAGGGCGTGGAGCAGGGCCTGATCATGGGGGCCGGCCCGCTCGGCCTGGCCGTCGGCGCGCTGATGTTCAGCCGCCTGGTCCGGGAGGAGTGGCGCTGGCGGCTGATCCCGGCGCTCGCCGTCGCCACCCCGCTGGTGCTGGTCCCGCTCCTGGCCGGCCCGCCCGCTCCCGTGGTCGCGGTGCTGGTGGCGCTCTCCGGGCTGGCGCAGGGCGCGAGCCTGCCGGCACTCAACGCGTCGTTCGCGCTGGTCCTGCCGGTCAGCCACCGGGGCCGGGCGTTCGGGGTGATGAGCAGCGGGATCCAGGCCAGCCAGTTCCTCGCCGTGGTGGTCAACGGCGCGTTCGCCGAGCGGTTCCGGATTCCACTGGTGGTCGGCCTGTGGAGCGTGGCCGGGACGATCCTGATGGTCGTGGTCGCGGCGTCCTGGCCGAGCCGGGACAGATTCGACGCCGTCGGGCAGGCCGCACGCCTCTCTGCCCCCGCGCCGGCCGATCCGGCGGCCGCCGCCCCGACGTCCCCCGCCCAGGCCGGACCGGCCGCCTGAGGACGGGCTGGCAGGATGGACGGGTGAGTGCACCCGTACCGGAAGAGGCCAGCTTCTTCACCGCCGTCGGCGGCGAACCCACGTTCCGCCGCCTGGTCGCCGAGTTCTACCGGGGCGTCGCGGAGGATCCGCTGCTCCGGCCGATGTACCCGGAGGAGGACCTCGGCCCGGCCGAGGATCGGCTGACGCTCTTCCTGATGCAGTACTGGGGCGGCCCGAACACGTACTCGGCGAGCCGCGGCCACCCCCGGCTGCGGATGCGGCACGCGCCGTTCCGGGTCGGCCCGGCCGAGCGGGACGCCTGGCTGGCGCACATGCGGACGGCCGTCGACTCGCTCGCGCTGCCCGAGCCGCAGCACACCATGCTCTGGGACTATCTGGAGCGCGCGGCGTATTTCATGGTGAACACGATGGATCCCACGGAGCCGATGATCTGATCGTGACGCCGCCGCCGGTGGCTCGTTGATCGGTTGTCCGTCAACCAACCGGGAGCCGCCCCATGCGTCGTCGCCTGCTGGCCGTCGCCACCGTTTTCGTCGCTGGTCTGGCCGCTTCCCCGCCGCCGGCGATGGCCGACATCACCCAGTCGGAGATCGTCTCCCCGAACCCGGTGGACTGGACGCCGCACGTGCTGGACGGCACGGTGTGGGCGCTCGCGCTGGTCGGTGACACGGTGATCGTCGGCGGGGCGTTCACGAAGGTCGCCGACAGCAGCCGGCGCACCACGCTGGCCCGCAAGAACATCTTTGCGTTCGACCTGAACGACGGCACGATCCGGTCGTTCGCCCCGGAGGTCGACGGCGCGATCTACTCGCTCGCGCCGGGCGACGACGGGACGGTCTACGCCGGTGGCGCGTTCAAGAGCGTGAACGGCGTGAGCCAGCGCGGCATCACCCGGCTCTGGCTGGGCAGCGGCAACCGGGACACGTCGTTCCGGGCGAAGGTCAACTGGGGGGACGTGCGGGCGCTGGTCACCCGCGGCGGCCACCTCTACGCCGGCGGCACGTTCTCCGCGATCAACGGCACCGACCGGGTCGGCCTGGCCCGGCTGGACGCCGAGACCGGCGCCGTCGACCAGGGCTTCGACGCGCGCCTGGCCGGACCGGGGCTGAGCCGCGTCCGGGTCGAGCACCTCGACGTCACCGCGGACGGGCGCAAGCTGGTCGCGGTCGGCGCGTTCCTCAAGGCCGGCGGCTACACCCGGACCCAGATCGCGCAGTTCGACGTCGGCGGCTCGTCCGCGCAGCTCACCAGCTGGTACACCCGGGCCTACGAGCCGCAGTGCATGAAGGGCTTCGACACCTACCTGCGCCAGGTGAAGTTCTCGCCGGACGGGTCCTACTTCGTGGTCGCGGCGACCGGCCGGGCGTCGTCGGCGCAGAAGCTCTGCGACTCGGCCGCGCGGTTCGAGACGAACCGCAGCGGCGACCAGCGGCCGACCTGGGTCCAGCGGACCGGCGGGGACTCGCTCTACGCGGTCGCGATCACCGGGCCGGCCGTCTACCTGGGCGGGCACCAGCGGTGGTTCGACAACCCCTACGGCACCGACGGCAACGGCCCCGGCCCCGGCGCGGTCTCCCGCCCCGGCATCGGCGCGGTCAGCCCGACCACCGGCAGGGCCCTCTCCTGGAACCCGACCCGGGCCCGGGGAGTTGGCGTGCGAGCGTTCCTGACGGTCCCCCGCGGCCTGCTGGTCGGCTCGGACACCGACGAGCTCGGCAAGGAGTACCACGGCAGGATCGGCATGTTCCCGCTGGACTGACCGCGGGGCTCGGTGCTCTGACGACGCTCACCGCACAGATGGCGTGGCCGGCAGCCCACAACCACGCGGGCCTTGTGCTCTGACCGCAACCACCCACGGAGGTCGCCCTTTCGGGC
>KL571411.1:16425-17598 GCA_000715855.1 Actinoplanes liguriensis | reverse complement strand
CCACAGCGGAGACAGGCAATGAAGATCTTGAACGTGATCTTCTTGCTCTGATCAGAGAAGCGCGCCCTCGTCGTGGAGCCAGTCGACGAACGACGTGGCGACGGCGGCGCCGCAGTCCAGCAGCTCGACCAGCAGCGGGTCGTGGGCTCCGGCGGCCAGCGGCACCTGCAGCTCCGCATAGATCGGCAGCTGCCCGCGCTCGGTCGGGTCACCCACGTAGGCCTTGCAGAAACGGCGCGTGTGGTTCCACTCGTTGACTATCCGGTAGGCGCGGTCAGCCCAGTCCGGCGGGACGGTCGCGTGCGGACGGGCCCGCATGACCAGGATCTCGTCCTCCGGCCCCTCCAGCGTGAACAGCACCGCGTGCCGCTCCCACATCGCCAGGAGGCTGCCCCCGCCGTCGGCGAGGAACCGGATGTCGAGCAGGTCGAGGGCCTTGCCGATGCGCGCCAGCGACACCTGCTCGACCTCGTCGGAGGACCCGGTCGACGGCAGCTCGGCCGGCGGGCTCAACCTGCCTGGCTCGCGCTGGGCCGGGACGCTTACCCGGACGGTGCTCTGCACCGCCACCTCGCCACCGGTATCCGATTCGTTATCCGCGGCCGTTCCCGGACGCCAAGACCACCACGGCATTGTGCGCACCTCGCTCCCCAACAGACCCGCTGCCGGACGTTGCAGTAGATCCGAGGGCCGACGGTACCCAACCGTTTCCTAAAGGTCATCCCCCCAACGGGAGGGCGGGACCGGAAGGCCGATACAGCCTCACCCTTTCGGGTGACTTGCCATCGGCATAACGGTCAATTTGTGGGCGCTCTGTCGCCACGCGACTCCATATGGTGCTGAAATTCCCACCCACGCGCTCGCTGTCCGCACCCGAGCCTCCCCCGGCTCGGCGCCCCGCGGGCCCAGAAAACCCATTCGGGCGACCGCCTGGACGAGTCTCTGGGAGACCTCGACGGGTCCGCCGCCCTCCGGCGTGACGACCAGAGCGACATGATCGAGAAGCGCGTCGCGGACCGCCCGCTGACCGACCACGCGACCGGAGACCCCGCCCTCGGAGATCTCCCGGAGCGTCCCGGCGGCCGCCGCGGCGAGCCGGGTCAGCTCCTCGCCGGAGACCGATTCGATGGCGGTGCTGAGCGGCGGCGGCAACGGCCAGCGCCACTGCGTGTC
>KL571411.1:13034-16290 GCA_000715855.1 Actinoplanes liguriensis | reverse complement strand
CTCGGGAAGATCCGCGCCACCGGCGGCCAGGGTCGCCAGGAGACCGGCCGCGGAGACCGTGGCGTCACCCGGCCCGGGGCCGGCCACCTCGCGGGTGACCAGCACGTCCCAGGGCAGATGCGCCCACAGGGCGGTCCGGCCGCCGGTCGATCGCAGCCGGACCGGTGCTCCCGGGTCCAGCCGGGTCAGGCGGGCCAGGAACGCGCCTGCGTCGGGAACCCCGAGCAGGCCGTGCCCACTCATGACCCGCCGCCCGTGTACGGCCTCAGGAACTCCTTCTCCTCCGGCGAGAGCCGCCGGGGATGGCCGTTGGCCAGGTTGTACGGCACGCAGACCGACTGCGCACGGCTGGCCAGCACGCCGTCGTCGAAGAGCTCGTACGACACGGTGAACGCCGCCGCCCGCAGATCGGAGATCCACATCTCGACGCGCACCGGCTCGCCGAAGTCCACCGGCTTCAGGTAGTCGATCTCGTGGCGGGCGATGACGATACCCTCCTCGAACGAGCCGAGGCCCCGCTCACGCGCCCCGACGAAGAACATCGCCACGCGCGCCTCCTCGTACAGGGTGAGGAAGCGCGCGTTGTTGACGTGCCCGTACGCGTCCATGTCGGACCAGCGCACGGGCACGTCGTAGACGAAACGTCCGTCAGTCACGCGTCAGCTTGCGGTACGTGACACGGTGCGGACGGGCGGCGTCGGCGCCGAGACGGTCGATCTTGTTCTTCTCGTACGCCTCGAAGTTGCCCTCGAACCAGAACCACTTGTCCGGGTCCTCCTCGGTGCCCTCCCACGCCAGCATGTGCGTGGTGACCCGGTCGAGGAACATCCGGTCGTGGGAGATGACCACGGCGCAGCCCGGGAACTCCAGCAGCGCGTTCTCCAGGCTGGACAGCGTCTCCACGTCCAGGTCGTTCGTCGGCTCGTCGAGCAGGATCACGTTGCCGCCGATCTTCAGCGTCATCGCGAGGTTGAGCCGGTTGCGCTCGCCACCGGACAGGACCTTGACCGGCTTCTGCTGGTCCGGGCCCTTGAAGCCGAACGCCGCGACGTACGCCCGGGACGGCATCTCGACCTTGCCGACCATCATGTGGTCGAGCCCGTCGGAGACGACCTCCCACACCGTCTTGGTGCCGTCGAGACCGGAGCGGTTCTGGTCGACGTAGGACAGCTTGACCGTCTCGCCGACCCGCACCGAGCCCGCGTCCGGCTGCTCCAGCCCGACGATGGTCTTGAACAGTGTGGTCTTTCCCACACCGTTCGGGCCGATGATGCCGACGATGCCGTTGCGCGGCAGCGAGAACGACAGGTGGTCGATGAGCACCCGCTCGTCGAAGCCCTTGACCAGGTCCTTGGCCTCGATGACGGTGCTGCCCAGGCGCGGGCCCGGCGGGATCTGGATCTCCTCGAAGTCCAGCTTCCGGGTCTTCTCCGCCTCGGTGGCCATCTCCTCGTACCGCTCGAGGCGGGCCTTGCTCTTGGTCTGCCGGGCCTTGGCGTTGGACCGGACCCACTCGAGCTCCTCGGTGAGGCGCTTCTGCAGCTTCTGGTCCTTGCGGCCCTGGACGGCGAGACGGGCCGCCTTCTTGTCCAGGTACGTCGAGTAGTTGCCCTCGTACGGGTACGCGTGCCCGCGGTCCAGCTCGAGGATCCAGGTGGCGACGTTGTCCAGGAAGTACCGGTCGTGCGTGATCGCGATGACCGTGCCGGCGTACTTCGAGAGGTGCTGCTCCAGCCACGAGACGCTCTCCGCGTCCAGGTGGTTGGTGGGCTCGTCGAGCAGCAGCAGGTCGGGCGCCTCGAGCAGCAGCTTGCACAGCGCGACCCGGCGGCGCTCACCACCGGAGAGCTGGGTGACGTCGGCGTCCGGCGGTGGGCAGCGCAGCGCGTCCATCGCGAGCTCCAGCTGCGAGTCGACGTCCCACGCGTTGGAGTGGTCGAGCTCCTCCTGGAGCTTGCCCATCTCGTCCATCAGCTCGTCGGTGTAGTCGGTGGCCATCTGCTCGGCGATCGCGTTGAACCGCTCCAGCTTGGCCTTGGTCTCGGCGACCGCCTCCTCGATGTTGCCGAGGACGGTCTTCTCCTCGTTCAGCGGTGGTTCCTGGGCCAGCATGCCGACGGTGTAGCCGGGCATCAGCCGGGCCTCACCGTTGCTGACCTGGTCGATCCCCGCCATGATCTTGAGCAGGCTGGACTTACCGGCGCCGTTCGGGCCGACCACGCCGATCTTGACGCCTGGCAGGAAGCTCAGCGTCACGTTGTCGAGCACGACCTTGTCGCCGTGCGCCTTGCGCGCCTTTTCCAGGACGTAGATGTACTGGGCCACGGTGTGCCCTACCTCCGCGATCGTGAGTTTGTCGGTGCCGGAATCAAAGGACAATCTTTCCAGGTCCCGCGGTCACCGCGAACGCCAACCCCGGACGGTCAGTTCGGCACCGCTTCCTGAACCTTCTCCGACCCGTTCTTCTTCCGGATCCGCAGACGTTCCGGCGTCAGATTGAAGATCGCGCCGTCCTGCGGCGCGGTGCCCTGGAAGCTGCCGTCGGGCTGCCGGTGCATGTCCGGGATGAAGAGCGCCGTCACGCCCTCCTCCCACTTGGCGTCCTCGCCACCCTGATTGGCGTGGTAATAGAGGTTTCCTGCCTGGTCCTGACAGATCCACACCACCGTGCCGATGTCCGTCGTGATCCGGAGGACCTGCGACAGTGTTCCCGACGCCCCGGCCTCGTGCGCCATCTCCTGGGTGTGCTCGGTGCACTCGCCCTCGACGGGCAGCAGCGGCGGACCCGAGGACACCTCGGGGCTCGCGTGAGCGGTGGCCGGCTCCGAGGCGGAGGAGGACGACGACGTCGACCGGTCGCGGCGCTGACTGAGCAAATACCCACCGACCATGCCCACAATCGTGAGCATGACCGTGGCAATCACCACAGGAAAGAAGATCGGGCGCCGCGGCTGGGAATGATCATCGAGGGATGCCACCGGCACAGGATGGCACCCCGGTCAAAACCGCACGACTCATAGACGGGTACGACCCGGGCTGGCTACGCACAGTAGGCTCGCCTTGGGAACAGAAACCACCCGGAGGTGTACTCAGCGTGGCCCAACGAAGTTCCTTCGTCGTCGTCGCCAACCGATTGCCCGTGGACGAGGTCACCGGACCGGACGGGGAACGCCAGTGGCGTCCCAGCCCGGGCGGCCTGGTCACGGCGCTGCACCCGGTGCTCATCGAGCACCGCGGAACCTGGATCGGCTGGGCT
>KL571411.1:10148-12789 GCA_000715855.1 Actinoplanes liguriensis | reverse complement strand
CCCAGCCCCCGAGCCGTTCGACCTCGAGGGCATCCACATCCACCCGGTTCCGCTCAGCGCGGACGAGCTCGAGCGCTACTACGAGGGCCAGTCGAATGCGACGATCTGGCCGCTCTACCACGATGCGGTGGAGACCCCGGTCTACAAGCGCCGCTGGCGCGACTCCTATCGCGCGGTCAACCAGCGGTTCGCCGAGGCCGCGGCGGACGTGGCGGCCGAGGGCGCCACCGTCTGGGTGCAGGACTACCAGCTCCAGCTGGTGCCCGCGATGCTCCGGGACATGCGTCCCGACCTGCGGATCGGGTTCTTCCTGCACATCCCGTTCCCGCCGATCGAGCTGTTCATGCAGATGCCGTTCCGGGCCGAGATCCTGCGCGGCCTGCTCGGCGCCGACCTGGTCGGCTTCCAGCAGCGGCTGGCCGCGCAGAACTTCGTCCGGCTGGCCCGGCACCTGCTCGGCCTGCGCTACGTGGGCCAGTCGATCCAGGTGGACGGGCGCCAGGTGAAGGCCGGCGCGTTCCCGATCAGCATCGACACCAAGGACATGGAACGGCTCGCCGCCGACCCGGCGGTGCAGGCCCGCGCCAAGCAGATCCGCGCCGAGCTGGGCGATCCGAAGACGATCATCCTGGGCGTCGACCGGCTGGACTACACCAAGGGCATCGAGCTGCGGCTCAAGGCGTTCCGCGAGTTGCTCGCCGACGGCAAGCTGAACGTCGGCGACGCGGTGATGGTGCAGGTCGCGACGCCCAGCCGGGAACGGGTCGAGCACTACCAGACGCTGCGGATCAAGGTCGAGCGCGAGGTCGGCCGGATCAACGGCGAGTTCGGCAAGGTCGGCACGCCGGCCGTGCACTATCTGCACCAGTCCGTCGACAAGCAGGAGCTCGCCGCGATGTATGCGGCGGCCGACGTCATGATGGTGACCCCGCTGCGGGACGGGATGAACCTGGTCGCCAAGGAGTACATCGCCTGCCGCGGCGACACCGGGGGCGCGCTGATCCTCAGCGAGTTCGCCGGCGCCGCCACGGAGCTCCGCCAGTCGTTCCTCTGCAACCCGCACGACCCGGACGGCGTGAAGGACGCGCTGCTGCGGGCGATCAACTCGGAGCCGACCGAGCTCAAGCGCCGGATGCGGGTCATGCAGCGGCACCTGCGCACGCACGACGTCGCCCGCTGGGCCCGCACGTTCCTCGACGAGCTCGGCGCCGACGACAACGAGAAACCGTCAGAGGACTGAAACCATGCCTTTCGGCGCCGGGCCGCTTCGGGTCCGGCGCCGATTGCTGTGGTACGTCGTGAGCCCGGTCCCCCGGCACCGCACGCGAGCTGATCCCGGCGCCGGGCCCGCAGCGCGCCGCCGGCTTTGCGGGCTGGTTCTCACGGTGGTTATTCGTCCGGCGGATTCAAGGGGTCGTTGCAACAGAGGGTGTTTCTGCTGGTGGTTGTGATAGTAGTTCGGTGAGGGCCTCGGCGGGGGTGCGGACGCCGAGGGTTTTGCGGGGGCGGCTGTTGAGCTGGGCGGCGACTGCGGCGAGGTGTTCGGCGGTGTGCTGGGACAGGTCTGTGCCTTTCGGGAAGTACTGGCGTAGTAGTCCGTTGGTGTTCTCGTTGGTGCCGCGTTGCCAGGGGCTGTGTGGGTCGCAGAAGTAGATGTCCATGTTGGTGGCGGTGCTGATCTGGGTGTGTGCGGCCATTTCGGAGCCTTGGTCCCAGGCCAGCGAACCGCGCAGCTGGGCGGGCAGGCTGTGGATGGTGTTGATCATGACGTCGGCGACGGTGGCCGCGTCGTGGCTGTCGGGCAGGTGCAGCAGCAGGCAGAACCGGGTCTGGCGCTCGACCAGGGTGCCGATCGCGGATTTGCCGTTCTTGCCGATGATCAGGTCGCCTTCCCAATGGCCGGGCACCGCCCGGTCGCCGGCCTCGGCGGGGCGTTGGCTGATGTTGACCATGCCGGGGATCCGGCCGCGGCGTTCGCCGGCGCGGCGCTGGGGCTTGCGCAGGGCTCGGCCGGTGCGCAGGCACTCGGTCAGGTCCCGGCGTAGTTCGCCGCGGCTCTGGACGTACAACGCTTGGTAGATCGTCTCGTGCGACACCCACATACTCTGGTCGTCGGGCAACTCGCGGCGCAGCCACAACGCGATCTGTTCCGGTGACCACCAGCATCTGAGCAGGTCCTGTACCAAGGTGTGCAGTACCGGATCGGCAGCCAGTTTTGTGGGCTTCGGGCGGCGGGCCCGCTCGGCGGCCCGGGTCTCGGCCGGCCCGGCGCGGTAGCCGCGCCGGTCGGTGGTGTTCCGGTCGATCTCGCGTTTGATCGTCGACGGTGCCCGGCCGAGCCGGGCCGCGATCGAGCGTATCGACTCATCAGCGGCCCGCCCGATCGCGATCTCCTCGCGTTCGGCGAACGACAGATACCGCGAACCGACCGGCTGGGCCCCGTTAGCGATCACGCCGCCAGCCCGCCCGAACCAGCTACGAGCCGTCTGCGGCCCGACACCGGCCACCCCGGCCGCTGCCTCAACCACCAACCCGGACCGAACCGCCGCCCAGAACTGCCGCTGAACCTCACGTGGATAGGTCATCGGCATGCCGCAACTCCTGCTTAGGTCAGGTGTTGCAACGAGTCCTTGAACCCAAG
>KL571411.1:4333-9910 GCA_000715855.1 Actinoplanes liguriensis | reverse complement strand
TCCCTCATAACCACCGTGAGAACCAGCCGGCACCGCGCCGCGCGGCCGCTACCTCGACGCGGGACCGGCTCGCGGGACTCCGATCAGCCCGCGGCGGGGGTGAAGGCCTCGGTCACGGCCACGACGTCGCCGATGACGACGACCGCGGGGGGACGGATCCCGGCGGTGGTGACCGCGGCGGCGACCTCGGTGAGAGTGCTGCGCAGGGAGCGCTGGTGAGCCGTGGAGCCCTCCTGGATCACCGCGACCGGGGTGGCCGGGTCGCGGCCCTCGGCGAGCAGGCGCTCCGCGATCTTCGGCAGGTTCTTCAGGCCCATCAGGATCACGAGCGTGCCCCGCAGCCGGGCCAGGGATTGCCAGTCGACGAGCGAGTCCGCGTGGTCGGGCGGGATGTGCCCGGAGACGACGGTGAACTCGTGCGCCACCCCGCGGTGCGTGACCGGGATGCCGGCCAGCGCGGGCGCCGCGATCGAGCTCGTCACCCCGGGCACGACCAGCACCGGGACACCGGCCTCGGCACAGGCCAGGGCCTCCTCGCCGCCACGGCCGAACACGAAGTTGTCGCCGCCCTTGAGCCGGACCACGAACTTGCCCTGCTGTGCGCGGTCGACCAGGATCCGGTTGATCTCGCCCTGCGCGGCGGACGGCCCGTACGGGATCTTCGCGGCGTCGATCAGCTCGACCTCCGGCCGCAGCTCGCCGAGCAGCATCCCGGGGACCAGGCGGTCGGCGACCACCACGTCCGCGGCGGCCAGCAGGCGGCGACCCTTGATCGTGATCAGCTCCGGGTCGCCCGGGCCGGCGCCGACCAGCGCGACGCCCTTCAGCTCGGGCGAGGCCGGGGGTGTCGCCTCCAGCGCGTGCGCGACCAGGTCACGGACCGCCATCGCGCGACGGCGGTCGCCACCGTCGGTCACGGCGACGGTCACCTGGCCGTGCCGGGTCACGGCCGGGGTCCAGGCGGTCGCGGCGTCGCGGTCGTCCGCCCGTACGCAAAAAATTCTTTGCTCCTCCGCGGCCGCGCTGACCTGGGCGGCCGCCTCCGGATCGTCGACCGCGACGTGGACCAGCCAGGCGCCCTCGACGTCGGCCGGCGCGAACCGCCGGGGCGTCCAGGTGGCCCGGCCCGCGTCGACGTGGGCCTGCAGGGCGGGGGTCAGCTCGGGCGCGACGATGTCGACCCGGGCGCCGGCCGC
Organism: Actinoplanes liguriensis; assembly: GCA_000715855.1. Classification (GTDB taxonomy): domain Bacteria; phylum Actinomycetota; class Actinomycetes; order Mycobacteriales; family Micromonosporaceae; genus Actinoplanes; species Actinoplanes liguriensis. The sequence goes on along the minus strand of KL571411.1, from coordinate 8,714 downwards.
GATCAGCGCCGGGACCCGGCGGGTGGCTGTCCCAGCGGATACAAACTCATGACGCTGCTCATTTCTCCGAAACGCCGGCGCTGTCGAACGTCGCCACCTCGTGCAGGACCCGGACCGCGGCCGCGACGATCGGCAGCGCCAGCACCGCGCCGCTGCCCTCGCCGAGCCGCATCCCGAGGTCGAGCAGCGGCTCCAGGCCCAGGTGAGCGAGCGCGACACCGGCGCCCGGCTCGGCCGAGCGGTGCCCGGCGACCATCGCGGCGACCGCGTCCGGCGCGAACGCGGCGGCGGCCAGCGCGGCCGAGGCGGCGATCACGCCGTCCACGATCACCGGCACCCGCCGCGCGGCCGCGCCCAGGATGAACCCGGTCAGCGCGGCGTGCTCCAGGCCACCGACCGTGGCGAGCACGCCGAGCGGGTCGGCCGGGTCCGGGGTGTGCTTCGCCAGCGCCGCCGCGATCACGCCGGTCTTGTGCGCGAGCGTCTCGTCGTCGATGCCGGTGCCGCGGCCCGTCACGATCGCCGGAGCGGAGCCGGTGAAGACCGCGATGAGCGCCGCCGCCGGGGTCGTGTTCGCGATCCCCATGTCCCCGGTGAGCAGGCATCTCGCGCCCGACTCGACGAGCTGGCCGGCGACCGCGATGCCCAGCTCGACGGCCGCGCGGGCCTCCTCGCGGGTCAGCGCCGGCTCGACCGTCATGTCCCGGGTGCCGCGGCGGATGTTCGCGTCCAGCAGGTTCGGCCCGCCGTGCAGCGGGATCGCCACCCCGGCGTCGACCACCATCACGTCCGCGCCGGTCTGCCGGGCGAACGCGTTCACCACCGCGCCGCCGGCCACGAAGTTCGCCACCATCTGGGCGGTGACCTCCTGCGGCCACGGGCTGACGCCCTGCGCGTGCACGCCGTGGTCGCCGGCGAAGACCGCGACGGTGGCCGGCTCCGGCAGCGGCGGCGGGCAGACCCCGGCCAGGCCGGCCAGGCGCACCGACAGCTCCTCCAGGTGCCCCAGCGAGCCGGCCGGCTTGGTCAGCCGGGACTGCAGCTCGCGGGCGGCGGCCATGGACGGCTCGTCGGCCGGGCGGATGGCCGCCAGGGTGGTCTCCAGGGTCACGGTCGCTCCTCGGTCACTTCGTCGCCGCGGTCGCGGATCACTTCTCGCAGAGTCTGCACGAATCGGTCCGTGGTGGCAGTGTCGCGCACCGCTATCCGGAGCCAGTCGGGGCCCAAGCCCGGAAACGTGTCGCCACGACGTACCGCGAATCCTCGTTTCCGCAGCTCAACGCGGATCTCGTCGGCTTTCTCCAGGCGTATCGGAACAAACGCGGACGCCGGATCACCGGGAACCGTGACCTTCGGCACCTGTCGCAGGCGTTCCACCAGATGGATCCGCTCGGCGGCGACCGCCGCCGCGATCTCGCGTTCCGCGGCCACCGCGACCGGGGACGCGCAGGCGGTCGCCGCGGCGAGCGCCGGCGTGGAGACCGCCCAGAGCGGTTGCGCCGCGGCCAGGCGAGGCAGCAGCTCCGCGGGGTGTATAAGAGACAGCCGCAGGACGACCAGCCCGGGCAGGTCACGGCGTTCGGCGAGCGACTCCGGCTCGCTCCCGCAATCTTCCCGGTACGTCGTGTCGGCGAACGCCTCGTCGACCACCAGCACGCGGCCCGGGCGGGCCAGCTTCGCCACATCCCCGGCCGGGTGCAGAACCGACGTCGGGTTGGTGGGGTTGCCGACGAAGACCAGGTCGGCGTCGTCCGGGACGAGCGCCGGGTCGAGGCGGAAGCCGTCCTCCTCGCGCAGCAGCACCCGGTCCACCACGTGCCCGGCGTTCCGCAGCGCCGCCTCCGGCTCGGTGAACTGCGGATGCACCACCACCGGCCGGCGCGCCCCGCGCAACGCCTGCGCGAGCAGCACGAACGCCTGCGCGGCGCCGGCCGTGAGCAGCACCTCGGACGGGTCCCGGCGGTGCCGCGCGGCGACCGCGGCGGTCGCCTCGGCCGCGTCCGGGTAGGCCGAGAGGCGGCCCAGCGAGTCCCGGATCGGATCGGCCAGCCAGGCCGGCATCGGCTGACGGCGCACGTTGACCGCGAGGTCGATCAGGCCGGCGCCCACCTCCGCGTCGCCGTGATGATCGAGGTCGAACGTCATGCGCCCAGCATGCCGCACGCGTTCTCCTGCTGATTCCTGGGGAACATGAGGCGATTTGTCATACCTTCAAAGAGTGACTGACCGACGTCCCACCGTAGCCGGAAGAGTCGCCCTCCTGATCCGTGCCGGGCTCATCGCGGGCCTGGTCATCGCCGGCCTCTCCTATCCGTTCACGGCGCTCGCCGGGATGGGTGTCAAGGCCGGCACCGACGCCCTGGAGAACATGCCGGAACAGCTCGTCGAGGTGCCCGCGGCGCAGACCAGCTACGTCTACGCCAAGGACGGCAAGACGCTGCTGACGATGTTCTACGAGGAGTACCGGCGGCAGGTCCCGCTCAAGGACATGTCGCCCTACATCACCCAGGCCATCGTGGCCTCCGAGGACACCCGCTTCTACGAGCACCACGGCGTCGACGCGAAAGGGGTGGCCCGTGCGTTCGTCGCCAACCAGCAGGCCGGCGGGGTGTCCCAGGGCGCTTCCACGCTGACCATGCAGTACGTCCGGATGGCGCTGCGGGACAGCGCCCGGACCCCGAAGGAGGCACTGGAGGCCACCGAACAGACGGCCGGCCGGAAACTGCGCGAGATGCGACTCGCCATCGAGGTCGAGCAGCGGCTCAGCAAGCAGCAGATCCTCCAGCGGTACCTGAACAACGCGTACTTCGGGCACCGTGCCTACGGGATCTACGCGGCGTCCGAGGTGTTCTTCTCAAAACCCGCCAAGAGCCTCACCCTGAACGAGGCGGCGCTGCTCGCCGGGCTGGTCAAGGCGCCGTCCGCGTACGACCCGGCGATCCGCGACCAGGGCGCCGCGCTGCAACGGCGCAACTACGTGATCGACCAGATGCTGAAGATGGGCTCGATCACCGCGGCACAGGCGGCCGGCGCCAAGAAATCCAAGATCAGGCTGAAGCTCAGCATGCCACCGAACGACTGCGTCTCGATCACCCGCAAGCACAACGACTGGGGCTTCTTCTGCGACTACTTCAAGAACTGGTGGCGCGAACAGCCCGCCTTCGGCCGCAACGTCCTGGAACGCGAGGAGAACCTGCGCCGCGGCGGCTACCGCGTCGTCACCTCGATCGACCCGTCGGTGCAGGCCGCCGCGATGGAGCACATCCTCGGCAAGGAGGGGCGCAACAGCCCGTTCGCGCACGGTGAGGTGGTGATCCAGCCGGGCAGCGGGCGGATCGTCAGCATGGCGGTGAACCGGCGGTACTCCCTGCAGCAGGACGACAACGGCAAACACAGCGACCGGAAACAGCACGACGTGCGGGGCAACTACCCGAACACCGTCAACCCGCTGCTCGGCGGCGGGGACATGGCCGGTTATCAAGCCGGGTCGACGTTCAAGATCTTCACGCTGCTGGCCGCGCTGGACGCGGGGCTGCCGCTGTCCACGTCGTACTACGCCCCGGAACGGTTCGTCTCCAAATACATCACCGCGCCCGGGCCGGCGACCTGCGGGACACACTGGTGCCCGAAGAACTCCAGCAAGTCGATGACCGGGGAACAGACCATGTGGAGCGGGTTCGGCAAGTCCGTGAACACGTACTTCGTGCAACTCGAACAGCGGGTCGGCGCGGACAAGGCGGTGGCCATGGCGGAGAAACTGGGCCTGAAATGGCGTACCGAGGTGGACAAGAAACTGGCCGGGCCGGAACACGCCGCCGGGTGGGGGGCGTTCACGCTCGGGGTCAGCGACGCCACCCCGGTGGAGATCGCCAACGTGTTCGCGACGGTCGCGGCGGAAGGCCGGTACTGCGAGCCGCTGCCGGTCCTGTCCATCCGCACCTCGGACGGCAAAGACGCGATCTACCAGGACAAACTCGTCGCGGCGCCGCGCTGCAAGCGGGTCTTCAGCCAGGACGTGGCCCGGGCCGCGACCGATGCGGCGCGCTGCCCGACCGGGTACGGCGCGGCGCGCGGCAGCTGCGGCGGATGGGGGACGTCCGAGATGGTCTACGGCACGCTGGGGCGGCCGGTCGCTGGGAAGAGCGGCACCACGGACAACAACAAGACCGCGTGGTTCAGCGGGTTCACCCCGCAGCTGGCGGCGTCGGCGTTCGTGGCGGATCCGGACAATCCCGAGCACTACGTGGGCAACGGGCGGTCGACGATCTCGAAGTACACGGTGGCGCAGACGCTGCGGGACGCGTTGAAGGGGCTGCCCGAGGAGAAGTTCACGCCGCCCTCGGACAAGCCCTGTCTCTTATACACATCTCTGATGGCGCGA
>KL571411.1:0-4112 GCA_000715855.1 Actinoplanes liguriensis | reverse complement strand
GTGTATAAGAGACAGGTTCCGACCCGGCCCGCTCACCCCCTCCGGTCTGGTCTCCCTGACCCCACCAGCGCCTTTTCGCCCGGCCCCGCTCGCCCCTTTTCGCCCGGCCCCGCTCGCCCCGGCCTCGGGGCGCTGTCACGCTGAGCGGGCGGCCGGTGGGAGCTCGCGGTGCAGCTGGGCCGACGGGACGTCGCGGGTACGGGGTGGTCGCCACGACGGGTGGCGACCGGCCAGGGCCAGAGCGCGGGGCAGATCGTCGTCGGCATCCTCCGGATCGATCGGGAGGTGCGGGCCGAGCAGACCCGCGACGCCACCGGGCGGGCCGGCCGCGAGGAAGTCGATCAGTGCGGTCAGGACCCGCGGGTCGGCGGCGAAATCCTGGCCGGTGGCGCGGGCCAGATCCCAGCCGTGCATGACCAGCTCGTTGGCGGCGACCATGCCCATCTCGCGGGCCGGCATCGAGACGCCACCGGCGCGGGCGGTGCCGAGCCAGGCGGCCGGCTCCTTCCACGCGGTGACCAGCTCCTCCAGCCGGGTCGGCAGGCGGCTGCGCCACTGCGGTGACAGGTGGGCCGCGGACGGCGCCGGCGGCGGAGCCTCACCGGACGCGTCGGCCCCCTTCCGGGCGGCCTGGGTGAACGCCTCGGCCAGGCTCATCACATGATCGAGAAGGGTCGCGACGGACCAGCCCGGGCACGGCGTGGGAGCGATCAGCTCACGGTCGTCGACGCCGAGCAGCAGCGCCCTGATCTGACGAACCGGCGGGTCCAGATCCAGCGGCAGACGAGCGGCCACGATCATCCTCCTTCGGTTGTCGTCCCCTCACGTTACGAGGCGGGTACGACAGTTCCCGGACCACCGGACGCCGTTTTGGCACGGTGGGCGGCTTCCGGCGATCGGCTCGCCGGATCTTCGCGAGATCACCGCCGCGGCCCCCTCGGTCAGCGTCCGGACATGCCTCGCGGGGGCGACCACAATCGGTCAGCCCTCAGCGGGAATTGATCAAGAGAACGAGCGAGGTCAGGACGGGATCTGGACGTCCGAGGTGGGCCGGTTGTCCGCGGCGCCGCCGTTGCCGGGGTGGGGCGCGCCGTGGATGGGGCCGCCGTTCGGCATGCCCGAGCCGGGGCGCGGCGGAACGGGGCCGTTCGGCACGGGCGCGCTGGGACCGTTCTGCGCGGCCATACCGGGCGCCGCCGCGTAGCCGTCCTGGTGCGCCATGCCGGGCATCCCCGCGTAACCGCTGTCCTGCTGCGGCATGCGGGTCATCCCCGGGTAGCCGTCCTGCTGGGCCATACCGGTCATCCCCGCGTAGCCGTCCTGCTGCGTCGTGGCGGGCATCCCCGGATAGCCGCCGTCCTGCTGGTGCGCCATGCCGGGCGTCGCCGCATAGCCGCCGTCCTGCTGGTGCGCCATGGCAGGCATCGCGCTGTAGCTGTCGGGGACCTGGCCGGGCATCGCGCCGTAGCCCTCGGGACCATGGGCGGGCACAGCGCCGTAGCCCTCAGGACCCGGGCCGTAGCCATCAGGCACAGGGCCGGGCATCGCGCCGTAGCCGTCCGGCGGCGGCATGCCGGGGACCGGGCCGGTCGTCGGCGCCAGATCGGAGGCGGGACCGGCCGGCACGGGTCCCGAGATCGAACTCGGCATCGCACCGGAAACGGCATGCACCACCGGGCCCGAGACAGCACCGGGATGGGCGCCGGGCGGCGTCGCCCCACCACCGGAGATCCCGGCCGGCATCGGCCCGGAGCCGTGCGCCATCGCGGGCACCGCCACCGGCATCCCCGCCGGGACCGGAATCCCCTGCGCAGGCCCGGGCGGAGCCATCTGCTGCTGCTGCGGAGCGGACGACATAGCCGGCCCGGCGACCGCGGCCGCCACCAGGCGCTTCGCGATCTCCGGCGCGGCGGCCCAGTGCAGCCCGAGCTGCGACGCGTGCACCTGGCGCCAGACGAACCCCTCCGGGTTGCCGCCCGACCAGGTCCACGCCGGCGTGGACCCGGCCCGCGGGGTCACCACCGCGCGGTGCTGCTTGTACCCGGTGATCCGGGCCCCGGCCGGCGCGAGCACCGACGTGCCCGGCGCGGTCGCCTCCCGATAGCCGGCGACGGTCTGCTCGCCCGTCACACCGGTGATGTCCAGCACCCCGGCCATCGCTCGCCCGTCCAGCTCACGGCCGAGCCACGGCAGCGCGATCCCCTCGGCCACCACCGGCCAGCCGTCGCGCGCGAACTGCGCCACGTCGGCACAGAGCCGGCGGTTGGCGGAGAGCTCCTCGGCGTACCCCTCGGGAAGTCCGGAACCGACGATCAGCGCCCGCGTGCCCGGCGGGAGCGCCTCGTCACGGAGCGGGTCGACGATGACGACCTCCGCGCCGACCGCGGCCAGCAGCTCGGCCGTCTCGACGTACGTGTAAGGGGCTCCGGGACCACCGGCGAGCGCGATCACCGGGCGCATCTCGACCGGCTCACCGGCCTCGGCCGGGGTCCAGAGCGGGCCGGGCAGCGACGGCGCCGAATTGGCCAGGGCCATCAGCCGGTCCAGGTCGAGTGACTGCGCGACGGCCTCGCCGAGCCGCCGCACGGCGCGGCCGGCCTCGACCGTCCGGTGCGCGACCGGCACCAGCCCGTGCGCCCGGGACGGCAGGACGTTGGGCAGGTCACCGCGGCGGAGCGCGCCGAGCACCGGCATGCCGATGTCGTCGAGGGCGCTGCGCAGCATCTGCTCGTGGCGCGGCGAGGCGACCCGGTTCAGGATCACGCCGCCCAGGTGGACCATCTCGTCGAACATCCGGAAGCCGTGCACCAGCGCGGCCAGCGAGTGACCCATCGCGGCCACGTCCACCACCAGCGCCACCGGGGCGCGCAGCGCGGCCGCGACCGCGGCGGTGCCGTCGATCTCCGGCTGCCCGGTGAGGCTGTCGAACAGGCCCATCGCGCCCTCGATCACGGACAGCTGCGCGCCGGAGGCGCCGTGCCCGAAGAGCGGGGCGATGCGTTGCGCGCCGACCAGGCGCGGGTCCAGGTTGCGGCCGGGGCGGCCGGCGGCGAGACCGAGGTAGGCGGCGTCGGTGTGATCCGGGCCGACCTTGAAGCCCGCCGTCGGGACGCCGCGAGCCGCCATCGCCGCGAGCAGACCGACGGCTATCGCGGTCTTGCCGTGGCCGGATGACGGCGCACTCACGACCAGACGAGGCTGGGCGGTGATCAATGTATCCCCCGGTGGTTTCGCGGACCCGCGGTCACGTGCTATTGGCCGACGGAATTCGCACAGTACCCGGCTGCGACGGCGGTTGCCGACACGCCGGGTAGCCTCGGGGGGTGTACCGGTTCCTGCTGACGCCGCGCTGGCTGGCCGCTGCCGTCCTGGCCGTGGTCGCCTCGGTGATCATGGTGATGCTCGGCAACTGGCAGCTCCGGCGGTACCACGAGCGCCACGACATCAACAGCCGGATCGATGCGGCGGACTCGGTGCAGGCCGTCCCACTCACCTCGGTGCTGGCCGCGCCGACCGCCCAGGGCACCGCTGGTGCCTCCCCCGGCAAGGCCCTGGCCTGGACAAAGGTGACCGTCACCGGGCGTTATGACCCCACGCACGAGATCCAGGCGCGGGGCCGCACGGTGAACGGCGAGGTCGGGTTCGAGATCCTCACGCCACTCGTGCTCGCCGATGGGACGACCGTTCTCGTCGACCGCGGCTGGGTGCCCCCGGCCGGCGCCGGCGCCCTCGCCGCGCCGCAGGCTCCGGCCGCGCCGAGCGGCGAGGTGACCGTTGTCGGACAGGTGCACCTGTCGGAAAGTCGACCTGCCCCCATCGAGCGACGTGACGGCCGGCTGGACACCCGCCGGGTCAGTCTGCCGAAGCTGGCGAACGAACTGCCCTTCCCGGTGTACGGGGCGTACGTGCTGCTCACCGAGCAGACGCCGGCCAACGACGCGGCCTTCTCCCCGATCCCGATCGATCACGAGGACGCCTGGCAGAACGGCGGGTACGCGGTTCAGTGGTGGCTGTTCGCGGTGATGGCGCTGGTGCTCTTCGGCTACCAGGCCCGGCGTGAGGCGCGCGGCGAGAACGGGCCGGCCGAGGAGCAGTCCACGCCGCTCCAGGAC
>KL571410.1:20289-21598 GCA_000715855.1 Actinoplanes liguriensis | reverse complement strand
GGTCGAGGGCGGCGGCCATCGTCACGGAGGCCGCCATCGTGGTGTCCGGCGGGTCGCTGACGGCGACCCAGTCGGGCCGGACGTCGGCCTGCGGGTACGCGGGGAAGAAGTAGACGGCCAGAGCCAGTCGTACCTGCCGGGCCTCGGCGTCGGCGGCCCAGGTGCCCGGGCTCAGGAGGCCGCGGAGAGGCAAGGGCGCCAGCAGCGTCGCGGCAAGGGCGATGACGCAGGTGGCGTGGGCCGCCGCCCGCGCCCGGTGTCCGGCCCCCGTCGTGGTGAGCGCGTCGAGAAAGGCCACGAAAATGATCGGCATCAGGACGGCGCTGTACTGGAAGTCCGTGCCCCAGTAGAGCGGGTTCGCCGACCAGAACCGCCAGGCCAGCGTCGGCACGGCGACGAGGAGCAGCGGTGAGCGCAGCGCGAGGAACAGCGTCGGCGCGAGCAGCCACAGCAGGGTGCGCAGCTTGACGGCGGGCAGGAACAGGCGGTGCAGCGGGTCCTGGCCGTCGAGGACCGCGCTTTCGGCGTACGGGTAGACGTGCGCGGGATTCAGCGCCGGCAGGATCGCGCCGACGATCGCGAGACCCGAGCAGACCGCGATCAGGATCGTCGCCGTCCCGAGCGCTCGCCGGCCGCGCAGCGCCACCAGCAGGCCGATCGTCGCCACCGTTGCCGGAAGGTCCTCCTTCACCGCGATCAGCGGCAGCGTCCACGCGACGGCGGCGAGAAAGCGCCCTTCGGCGAGGGCGGCGAGCCCGAACGCCAGCAGGGGAACGGCGAAGGCCACCTCGTGGAAGTCGAAATCAACCGCCGACTGCAAACCCCAGGACATCCCGTACGCCAGTCCGGCGCTCACCGCGGCCTTGCGTCCCGCCACACGGGCGGCGAGCCGGGTGATCGGGATCGACGACGCGGCGATCAGCGCGGCCTGCGCGACCAGGAGCGTGATCGGGCTCGGGAACAGCCGGTACAGCGGGGCGAGCACGGCGAGGATCGGATGGAAGTGGTCACCCAGCAGGTTGAATCCGGGCGCCTTGATCGTCGCCTCGGGGGCGCCGAAGTGGGCGTAACCGCGTACCGCCTGTTCGAAGATGCCCAGGTCGTAACCGCTGGTGTCCAGGCTCAGATGTCGATGTACCGACCAGCCCGTGTAGGCGAGGAACAGCGCGGCGGCCAGCAGATACGGTGCGGCGGCGCCGCGGCGGGCGGTGGCCTGCACGACGGCGGCCGGGGGACGGACAGCGGTTGCGGACATGCGGCGAGATTCGGGCACCGCCGCTGAACCGGGCCTGAACTCACCTGAAGGGCT
>KL571410.1:19484-20092 GCA_000715855.1 Actinoplanes liguriensis | reverse complement strand
GGCGGCCGCCGTGGCGTACCGCGATGTCCCGGGCGATCGCCAGGCCCAGACCGGCGCCACCGTGGCGGCGATCGCGGGCTTCGTCGACACGCGCGAACCGTTCGAAAACCTGTTCCCGGTCGGCGTGCGGGATGCCGGGGCCGTCGTCGCGGACCTCCACCCGGACCATGCCCGGCTCGGGTTGCGTGACGGTCACGGTGATGCGGTCGCGCGCGTACCGGGAGGCGTTGTCCAGAAGGTTGCTCAGCATTCTGGTCAGTTCCTCCTCGCGCCCGATCACCAGCGCGGGCGCATCGGCCACCACGACGAACCGCTCGTCCGGCGGCACCCGATAGCGCCGCTCGCCGGCCAGTTCCTCCGCGATCGCGGCGAGATCGACCGGCTTCCCGCGAGCCGGCGCCGTGCGTTCCAGGCGCGCGAGCAGCAGCAGGTCGTCGGTGAGCCGTTGCAGCCGCTCGGTGCCGGTGCGCAGCACCTCCGGGTCGACAGCACCGCCGTGCGTGGCGGCGACCTCGGCGATGCTGCGCAGGCCTGCTAGGGGGCTGCGCAGCTCGTGGGCCGCGTCGGCGACGAAACGACGCTGCCGTTCGGCCGCGTCGGCGAGCCGG
>KL571410.1:18525-19293 GCA_000715855.1 Actinoplanes liguriensis | reverse complement strand
GATGTGTATAAGAGACAGGTCTCGTTCATGGTGACAGCCAGCCGGGCGATCTCGTCGCCGGTGCGCGGCTGCGGCACCCGGCTGCTCATGTCCGCGGCGGTGATGCGGGCCAGCTCGTCGCGCATCCGCTCGACCGGGCGCAGCGCGCGGCCGGCCGCCCACCAGGCGACCGCAGCGACGAACAGCACGGCGACGGGGAGAACCCGCCGGAGCCAGTGGTCGACCGGGGCCACCGCGGCCTCCGCGTCGAGCGGAGAGATGAGCAGGTAGACCGTCGCACCCGACGGGCTGACGTTGTAGGTCACCAGGGTGACGTCGCGATCGTCGAGCTGGCCCGGCGCGCCGCTGCGGGCAGGCCGCAGGTGAACGTCGACGCGCCCGAAGAACGCCTCGTCCATCGGTGGCGGAATGACCGGAAAGGCCAGACCGCTTTCCCGTACGTAGTAGGCCAGTTGATTCTGCGCCAGCAGCAGTTTGCCGTGGTTGTCGACCACCGCGAAGCTGATCCCCATGCCGTAGTAGGGGAACTCGTACCACTTGTCGTACGCGCAGCGCGCGGGATCGTTCTCGACATCGCAGTCCGTCGGGGCGACGGCCAGCACGCCCCCGTCCGCGTTGATCCTCGCTGCGGGCGTGTCGTACGTCGAGGCGATGGCGCGGGCCTGTGACTGTGCGGTCGCGAGGGACCCCGCCACGCTGTTCGCGTAGATCACCTGGCGCAGCCAGAAGGCCCCGCCCCCGAGGCACAGGGCGGCCGCCAGCGCCGCG
>KL571410.1:12630-18228 GCA_000715855.1 Actinoplanes liguriensis | reverse complement strand
CAGCCGGTAGCCGGCGCCCCGGATCGTCTCGATGCTCAGCAGGCCGAACGGCACGTCGATACTGCGGCGCAGCGCCCGGATGTAGACCTCGACGATGTTCAGATCGCCCTCGTAGGCCGCGTCCCACACCTCGTCGAGAATCTCCGCCTTGCTCACCACCGTGTTCGCCCGGCGCGCCAGGCACGCCAGGACCGAGAACTGCTTGGCGGTCAGCGTGATCGGCGTCGGCCCGCGCGAGCAGACCCGCTGCGCCTGGTCGACGACCAGGTCACCGACCTGCAGCAGCGCCGGCCGGGGTTCACCGCCGCGGCGCAGCAGGGCTCGTACGCGAGCCAGCAGGACGACGTACGAGAACGGCTTCGTCAGGTAGTCGTCCGCCCCGGTGTCCAGGGCCTCCGCCTCGTCGTACTCGCCGTCCTTGGCGGTCAGGACCAGCACCGGCGTACTGACTCGCAGCTCCCGCAGCCGAGCGCACACCCGATAGCCGTTCATCTGCGGCAGCATCAGATCCAGGATGATCGCCTGATAGCCCTCGCTCAGGGCGAGGTCGAGCCCGGTGTTCCCGTCGTGGGCCACATCGACGGTGTAACCCTCCGCCGTCAGACCGCGACGAAGGGATTCCGCCAGCTCACGCTCGTCTTCCACAATCAGCAACCGCACCCGGCCATCCTGCCAGCCCGCGGCCCCCCGTTCCTGAAACCCGTTTCAGCTTGTCAAGGCACGCCAAGGCCCTCGCGGGCCGAGGCTCAGGACGTCCGGCCGATCACGTCGAGGATCAGGCAGGCGGCGGCGAGGAGGATGCCGAGCGCGACGGCCGCGGTCGCCGACCGCAGGCAGCGGGCCTTGTGGGAGTTCAGCTTGCGGGATCGCTTGATGACGGAGAAGTGCACGGCGGCGATCTGGGTACTCGCCGTGAAATCCGGGTCCATCCAGTTGCCGGCGATGATGTCGAGCAGCTTCGTCTCCTCCAGGCCGCGGTAGCGCAGGGGCGTCGCGCAGAGCAGGCCCAGCAGGGCGCTCACCACGAGGAAGGCAAGGCTGGTCAGCAGCAGGATCAGGGACGCGGTCGACCAGCGGGCGGAGGGCATGTCGCGGCTGACGTTGAGGAGCAGCGCGATGAGCACGCCGGAGAGCGAGAGCACACCGACGCCGCGCTGCTCGAACGACGTGGCGCGCTCCCGCTCCGACTTGACCTCGTCGTAGAGGTAGGCCGACCAGAGGAAGCTCTTCTTCGTCAGGTGCTCGTCCTGGCCGTTCGCCGGCCCGGACGGTTCGTTCTTTCTGGTGGCCGCTCTTGCCATCGGGTCAGAACGGCTTGTTCGGGGAACGAGGGTCCTTCGAGATGATATTGGCAACCCAGGTCAGTGCCTCCTTCAGTGCTTTCGCGGCCAGTTCCGCCGCTTTCTGGGCTGCTTCGTCCGCGGGTCCCGCCATCAGTTGACCTTTCTCTGCCCGGAACGGTTGTTCTCACTGGGTGAAGCGGCCGAAGAACTCTCGGATCCGGCCGATCTTGCCGGAGCTCATCGACGGTTTCATGGCGCCCTTGAGCTGGGTGATCAGGAATTCCCAGTCGGTCAGGTCGATGTCGTCCTCCTCGAACAGATCGATGAAGGAGTAGGCGAGCCAGAGCGTGAAGCCGACGTTGAGGGTGCTGTTGATCCCGGATCCGGTCACCATGCCGACACCGGGGATCTTCGCGAGGAGCCAGGTGAACCACTTACAGCCGACCCAATAGCCCCCTGCCGCGCCGGAAACCCCGACGGCGACCTTCTTGGCCGTTTCCGTGTCGAATCCGTGGCCGGTGCGCTGGGCGATCGCCGTCATCATGGCGGTCCAGATGCCGGCCATCGCGAGGGTGTCCGTCGCCGGTATGGGCGACATGGCGAGCGGACCGGTGGCCGCCGCGGCCGCTGCCGCCGTGCGGACGATGTCGTCGTACTCCTCATCAGCCATACCAGTAACCTCCATGAAAATGCTGAAGGGCTATTGGCTCTCATCGAACCGTGAACGAGTCGATGATCGATTGCGGGATATCCCGCGAAAAGAGGCGGGAAATCACCCTGGTCCAGGGCGCGGTAACTGTGCCACCGTGCTGGAATGATCAGCCCGGAGAGCAGGCTCGTGGTGACGACGCGTTCCGGACCGCCGGGCGCCGAGCCGGCGCCGTCCCGCAGCTGGATGCCGATCAAGGCCTCGGCCTGGGCATTCCTTTTCGCCGTGGTGACGATTCTGATCGGTCAGGCGTGGAGCGCCTATGTCGGACCGGTCTGGTTGAAATTGCCGATCCTCTGCGCGGGCTTGTCGGCACTCATCTGCGGATTGATCCTTCTGGTGGCCCGCCCGAGCAATCCGCTCTCGATCTATCTCGTGATCTTCGGCGTCGTCTGGTACATCGGGATTCTGCAGGCGATCCCGATCGAGGTGGTCTACGCGATCGGGTTCGTCTTCTTCCACACGAACGTCATCGTGCTCGCCCATCTCGCGCTCTCCCTGCCGACCGGGCGGCTGCGCGGCAGGGTGGAGGTCGCGCTCTTCGCCACGATGTACCTCACCTTCCCGGGCATCCAGCTGCTGCGATACCTCGGCGTGCGCGACCACATCGACCGGCAGCACTTCGGGCAGGTGACGGCGTACAGCACGGTCTGGGCCCGGGTCGGAACGTACACGGCGGCGCCGCTGATCCTGATCGCGCTGGTGCTCATCGTCCGGCACTGGCGGGCGTCGTCGTCGGCGCAGCGCCGCGCGTACCGGATCTTCTGGTACGCGGCCGCCGGCGTCGGCGTGGTCGCGCTGGTCGCGGTGGCCGCCGAATTCACCGACCGCGACCTTCCGCAGCAGCTCGCCCTGCTCGGGTACGTGGTGGCCGTGACCGTCGCCCCGGTCGGCGTGCTGTACGGGTCGCTGGCCGAGCGCAACGGCCTGCGGGACGTCGTCGAGCTGCTCGCCGCGGGCCGCGACGACGATCTCAGCCGCATGATCGCGGTCGCCGTCGGCGATCCTGGCCTGCGGTTGTACGAGCGAGCCGGCGACCGGTGGCTGGACGACCGCGGCGTGCCGGTCGCCGTGCACGTCGGGCCCGGTGACTGGTCCACCCTGATCACCGGCCCGCAGGGGAGCCTCGCCCTGATGGTGCACGACCGTGCGCTGGCCGCCCAGCCGTCCACGGTCCGTGTTTGCGCCGGACTGGTCGTCACCCTGATCGCCCGGCGGACCGCCGAACGCGAGCGGGAGGCGCTGCGCCGGGCGACGGACATCCGGATGGTGCAGGAGCAACTCGCGGAGCGGGAACGCGTCCAGCTCCGGCTGCACGACCAGGCGCACCACGAGATCCGGGCGATGAACAACCTGGTCGAGCGTCTGCGCACCGGTCCCGCGCGGGATGCCCCGGCGACCCTCGACGCGCTGGCGGGCCTGGTCGAGCGGCACGCCGCCCACCTGCGGGCCTTCATCGCGGAGGCGTATCCGAGCGTGCTGAGGACTGAAGGGCTGCTCACCGCCGTCAAGCAGCTGCTGTTGACGATGCCGCTGGACTGCCGGGTGGACATCCCGCATCGGGTGACATGGGATCCCGACCTGCAGGCGGTCATCTACTTCACGATCAGCGAGGCGCTGGCCAACACCGACCGCTACGCGCACGCGAGCGTGGTGACCGTCAAGGGGTGGCAGGACGGCGGCGTCATCATCGTGGAGATCGTCGACAACGGCGTCGGCGGCGCCGCGGAGTCCGGCACCGGGCTGGGGCTGTCCCGGGCGCGGATGCGTGCCGAGATGCTGCGCGGCACCTTCCAGGTCGACAGTCCACCCGGGTGGGGCACCCGACTGAGACTCACCCTTCCCGACGTGAAGCTGCCCCGGCTGACGCCGGCCGAGCCTGAGGAGGCGGAGTGACGACGACACTGACCGGCGTTCGCGTGGCGATCCTGGAGAACGCCCCGAAGGAACGCCGTGACCTGGTGACCCGGCTGACCGAATGGGGTGCCGAGGTGGTGGCCGAGGCCGGTTCGTCGGAGGAGTTCGACGCGGTCTATCCGACTGCCGGAGTCGACGTGATCATCGCGGACGTGCATCTGGGCCTGCGGCACACGAAGCGGAACGTCGACGGGCTCAAAGTGGTCAGCCGGATCCGGGCCGCCGACGCGCGGGTCGGCATCATCATGCACACCAACTTCGACGAGGTGTCGTACCTGCTGCGTCTGATGCGGATCGGCGCGACCGAGACCGGCATGACCGGCGTCGGCTATCTGTTGAAGACCAGGGCGACGGACCAGCGGCTGCTCGACACGGTCGCCAAGGTGCACGCGGGGAAGAACTACTTCGACGACGTGGTCTTCGCCGAGATCACGCCGTTGCAGAACAGGATGCACCCGGCCGAGGCGCTCACCCCGCAGGAGACGCAGGTTCTGCGGTACATGGTCGGGGAGTGCCTGCCGACCAAGGCGATCGCCAAGCGGATGAATCTCAGCGAGAAGACCGTCGACCGGCACCTGAACTCGATCTACATGAAGTTCGGCATCGACAAGTCCAAGGAGAACAGCCGGGTCGCCGCCACCCTTCGCTACGTCCGTGACCTGGAGAGTTACTTTTTCACCCAGGATGAGGTGCCCGAGATAGGCGGCCCGTCGGGCGGCGGTGCCGACGCCGGCGAGCGTCACCCGGAGGGGCCGCGCTCATGATCCTGCGAGGCGCGTGGTCGCTCGCTTGCCGTACATAGGACTACTCACCTGTGTGTATAGTGGCCCGCCATGACGATCGCCACCGCGTTTCTGGCGTTGCTGGAGGGCCGGCCGCAGCACGGCTACGACCTCAAGCGCGCCTATGACCAGCACTTCGGGCACGATCGGCCGCTGCACTACGGGCAGGTCTACACCACTCTCGCCAAGATGCTCAAGAACGGCCTGGTGACCGTCGACGGGACGGATGGCGAAGGTGGTCCCGACCGGAAGCGCTACACGATCACCGAGGCCGGTGTCACCGATGTGCAGCGCTGGCTGGGGGAGCCGGAGAAGCCGGATCAATATCTGCAGAGCGTGCTCTACGCCAAGGTGATCGGCGCCCTGCTGACCGGCCGGCCGGCGGCCGACGTGCTGGACGTGCAACGTGAGGAGCACCTGGCGGTGATGCGCGAGCTGACCCGGCGCAAGCGCGGTGGTGACCTGGCCGACCGGTTGATCTGCGACCACGCGCTGTTCCACCTGGAAGCCGACCTGCGCTGGCTGGAGCACACCGGCACGGTCCTCGACGAGCTGGCCGCGCAGGTGCGGCGATGAGCATGCTGCTGGTGGCCGGGCAACTGCACAAGACGTACGGGCCGACGACCGCACTCGCCGGCGCCGACCTGGCCGTGCACGCCGGCGAGATCGTGTCGGTGATGGGACCGTCCGGCTCGGGCAAGTCGACGCTGCTTCACTGCGCGGCGGGGCTCATCGCACCGGATGCCGGGCTGGTGACGTACGGCGGAAATGATCTTTTTGCGATGACAGACGTGAAGCGCAGTGCGGTGCGCCGGCGCGAGTTCGGGTTCGTGTTCCAGTTCGGGCAGTTGGTGCCGGAGCTGACCGCGCTGCAGAACGTGGCCCTGCCGCTGTCTCTTATACACAT
>KL571410.1:11116-12401 GCA_000715855.1 Actinoplanes liguriensis | reverse complement strand
CCGCCGTCAGGCCGAACGTCGCGCCGCCGGGTTGATGGACCGGCTCGGCCTGGCCGACAAGGCGTCGTCACGGCCGGGGGAGCTCTCCGGCGGTCAGCAGCAGCGTGTCGCGGTGGCTCGCGCCCTGGTCACCGGACCGAAAGTGATCTTCGCGGACGAGCCGACCGGCGCCCTCGACTCGGTCTCCGGCGAGCAGGTCATGGACATGCTGACCGACGCGGCCCGCGAGGCCGGCGCGGCGGTGGTGCTGGTCACGCACGATGCGCGGGTCGCCGCGTACGCCGATCGTGGCATCGTCGTGCGTGACGGGCGCAGCACGATGCGGGCGGGCGCCCGATGAGGCGGATCCTGGCCGAGCTGGCGCTCGGCATCCGCCTGGCGTTCGCCGGTGGGTGGCGCGGCCGGCTGCGCACCGCGATGGCGACGGCCGGCGTGGCCCTCGGCGCGGCCGGGCTGCTGCTCGCCGCGTCGGCGCCGGTGATGCTGGCCGCGCGGCACGCACGCACCGAGGCCCGCTCCGACCTTGTCCGTGGCGAGGCGATTCCGGCCGGCCGGACCACGATCGTCGCGAGTGTGGACGGGCAGTGGCGTGACAACGAGATCCGCGCGCGGCTGATCTGGCCGGAAGCCCGCGACGCGCCCCTGCCTCCAGGGTTGCCGGCCTTTCCGGGCGAGCATCAGATGTACGTTTCCCCCGCGCTGCAGAGGGCGCTGGACGGGCCGGGCGGAGCGACGCTGCGGCGGCAGATGCCGTACCGGGTGATCGGCGTCATCGCACCGTCCGGGCTGTCCGGGCCGCACGAGCTTGCCTACTATGCCGGCTACCAGCGGGTGACGACGCTGGTCCAGCGCGGGTCCTGGCGGGTCGACCGGTTCGGCCTCCCGGAGGACGACCAGGCCGGCACCAGCACGTACGTCGTCGTCGTGGTTTTGGTCGTCACCTTGCTGATGCCGGTGGCGATCTTCATCGGCGCCGCGCTGCGTTTCGGCGGCGATGCCCGTGACCGGCGGCTGGCGGCAATCCGCCTGATCGGCGCGGACACCCGGGCCGTGCTGCGCATGGCCATCGGCGAGAGCCTCGTCCCGGCCGCGTTGGGCCTGCTCCTGGGCACGATGGCATTCCTGGTGGTGCGCAGCCGGATCGCCGGCTTCCACCTCTTCGACGTCAGCGTCTATCCGTCCGACGTGCACCCGGCGCCGGTGCCGGCCCTGCTCGTGGTCCTGCTGATCGTCGCGCTCTCGGCCGGGGTCACCCTGCTCGGCTTCCGCGGGGTGGCGGTCGAGT
>KL571410.1:9071-10868 GCA_000715855.1 Actinoplanes liguriensis | reverse complement strand
GGTCCTGGCCGGCCGCAAGGAGGTCGGCGAGGAACGGACCGGGCTGGGCGTGGTGCTGCTGATCGCGGCGCTGGTCCCGCTGCTGCCCTACCTGGTGCCGCTGGTCGCCCGGGTCCTGCCCACCGGCACGGTGTCCTGGCAGCTCGCCTCCCAGCAGTTGCGCCGCAACCCGGCCGGTTCGACCCGGGCGATCGGCGGGATCGTCGTGGCCGTGGCCGGCGCGATCGCCCTCCAATCGCTGTTCGGCGCGGCCGCGGGGCACCGGTACGGCTCGGATGACCCGGCCGATCCGGCATTCCTGCTGCAGGCCCCGGGCCGGCAGAGCATGGCCGGCATGCGGCAGCGCACCGCCGCCTTCGAGCGGGTCGGCGGCGTCCGGGCCGGCACGGTGGCCAAGTACACGCTGCTCGGCGAGGGCTCCTACAACCGCTACCTGTTCGTCGGCGACTGCCCGTCGCTGGCCCAGATCGCCGTCGTGGACGGATGCGAGGCCGGTGACGCCTTCACCGCCGGGCCGGCGGGCCGGACGATGACCGTCGACATCGGCGCGTCCGACCCGGCCGAAGGCCCCACGCTCCCGATCCCGCCGCACACCCGCCGCGCCACGCTGACCGGATCGGCGGCACAGGCGAGCGGACCCAGCGTGCTGCTGACCACCATGCCCGCGAAGCTGGCCGGCGTCACACCGTCGTTCGTCGAGACCAGGATCTTCACCAGCGCGGAACCGGCCGCCGTGGCCGGACAGGTCCGCGGGGTGGCCGCCGAGATCGATCCGCTGGCCCTGTTCACCGCCATCGCGCCGGAAGCCGATGCGTTCGGGCCGCTGCGGGTCGCACTCGACATCGGATCGCTGCTGATCCTGCTCCTGATGGCGGCCGGGCTGCTGCTCGACGTGGCCGCCCGGCTTCACGAGCGCCGCCGCATCCTCGGCGTGCTGTCCGCGGTCGGCGCCCGCGACGCCACGATCATCTGGTCGGTGCTGCTGCAGGTGGCCGTACCGGTTCTGGCCGGTCTCGCACTGGCGGTCGGAGCCGGGGTGGGGATCGGGGCGCTGCTGATGCGGATGTCGCAGCTGCCGATCAGGTTCACCGCCGGCACGGTCCTCGGCCCGGTCGCGGCGGGCGCCGGCCTGGTCCTGATCACCACGGTCGCGGTGCTGCTGCCCGCGGTGCGCCGGGTGACCCGTACCGAGGAACTGCGGTTTGAATAGATCTTGATCGGTCCCGTCAGACGTAGGTCAGCGGGCAGTGATGTTCCAGCGAGTGCTGGGCGGCTTGCTGGAACAATGCGGTGTAGAAGGTGATCGGGTCGTCGAACTCGTTGGTCAACGCCATCGGGCCGATCGGCAGGTCGGCGGGGAGCCCGGCTTCGACGGCGATGGGTGCGACAGCTTCGCGGAGCCGGTGCGCGCTGAGCACGACCGTCACGTCGTCGAACGAGTTCTCCGCGGGAAGCTCGATCAGGCCGGTGAAGTCGACCGGCACGATGAGCGAAGCGCTGAGGATGTCACCGGCGCCGTGCCGGTCGCAGAGCGCGCCGAACTCTGTCATGGGCGGGATGAGTTTCTCCTCGAAATCCCTGCGCGGGGCCGGCGGACCGGGGTAGGGCGGCAGGTGCCGTGCGGCGAGCGCCTGGTTGAGCAACAGCGCGTGCCTTCCCTGCGTCCAGTCCTCCGCAGCGATGTCAACCAGATAGATCCCCACGTCCGGCACCCTACCGGCCATGGATTGTCAGCGAGAGTGGCCAGATCTCGGTCATCAGTGGCCCGCTCGGACGGGGCGGATTCCGGCGCATCTG
>KL571410.1:5114-8793 GCA_000715855.1 Actinoplanes liguriensis | reverse complement strand
GGTTATCAGTGCCCGATAACCACGGTGAGCGCCAGCCGGCAAGGGTGACCCGCGCTGCGACCTCTTGCGGCGGCGGCGCCGGCCTTTTCGCCGAGTCCGACCCGGCACAACGGATGTGGCGCGATCTGGCAACCGCGACCCGGCACCCCGCCTTCGTCCCGGGAGGTCAGCCGCGAACGGTATGCCCACCTCCTACTCGAACTCGGCTGACAGTCAAATTCACATTTCGCCGTACGAATATCAGTGCGCGAGCTGATCGACAGGCTCGTCCTCGCGGGACGACCGGGCCGGCCGGGCCGGAATGAGCACGGTGGCCAGCACTCCGAGAGCGAGCAGCCCCGCAGCAACGTAGGAGCCGATCGCGATGCCGTTGGCCATGGCCTCGCGGGCGGCATCGGCGACCGCGGCGGTGCCAGGGTCCCCGGCGAGCGGGGCGATGGCCGCGCCCGCACTGTCGGTGACGGCGGCGGCGAGCTTGTCGACCTGGCCGGGCGGGAGCTGGCCGCCGCCGAGGGCGTCCTTGATGTCGTGGCTCAGCGTGGAGAAGAAGAGTGTGGTCAGCACGGCGATGCCCAGCGCGGAGCCGAGTTGCCGGAAGGTGGATTGGATGCCGGAGCCTTGGCCGGCTTCGGTGGCCGGGACGTCGGCCAGCACGACGTTGGTGACCTGCGCGGTGGCGAAGCCGACGCCGATGCCGTAGACGAACAGCGTGCTCGCGATCGACCACCACGGCGCCGTGGTGGTGGCGGCGACCACGCCGAGCCCGGCCAGGGCGACCGCTTCCAGGGCCAGTCCGAGCCGGACCAGAGTCAGCGCGGAGAGCTTTTCGGCCAGGGCGAAGCTCATGCCGCTGGCGACGAAGCTGCCGATCGCCAGGGGCAGCAGGGCGACGCCGGCCTGCAGCGAGCTGTAGTCGAGGGTGAACTGGAGCCACAGTGGCAGGACCGCGATGATGCCGAACTCGCCGAGGCCGATGATCACGGTGGCGATGTTGCCGTTGCGGAACGAGGAGATCCGGAACAGGCGGGTGTCCATCAGCGGCTGGCCGTCGCCGCGACTGAGCCGGGTCTGCCGCCACGCGAACAGGGCGAGCAGCAGGGCACCGGCCAGGAGGGCGAGCAGCACCGGTGACAGGCCGGCGACGTCGGTGTGTCCGTTCTTGGCGGTCACCCAGCCGTACGTGCGGCCCTCGACCAGGCCGAAGGCGAGCGCGCCCAGGCCGGTGATCGACAGCAGCGCGCCGGGGATGTCGACGCGGCCGGCCGTGCGTGGCGACGGGGCGATGAACATCAGCGTCAGGATGAAGATCAGTACGACCAGGGGCACGTTGATGCCGAACGCCCAGCGCCAGCTCGCGTGTTCGGAGAGCCAGCCGCCGATCACCGGGCCGACCGCGGTGGCCGCGCCGATCGTCGAGCCCCACACCGCGAATGCCTGGCCGCGTTCCTTGCCGCTGAACGTCTGGTTCAGCAGGGACAGCGACGTGGGCAGCAGCATCGCGCCGCCTACGCCCTGCAGGAACCGCGCGAGGATGAGCACTTCACCGTTGGGCGCGAGCCCGGCGAGCAGGCTGGTCACGCCGAACACGACGACGCCGGCCGCGAAGATGCGGCGCGCTCCGACCAGGTCGGCGAGGCGGCCGAAGACCAGCAGCATCGCCGCGAAGACGATCGCGTACGACTCCTGGATCCATTGGGCCTGCGAGGAGTTGATGCCGAGGTCCTCGATGACCGACGGGGTGATCACGTTAACGATCGTCGTGTCCACCACGATCATTGAAACCCCGAGCGCGATCGCTACCAGGCCCCACCACTTGCGAGCCCCTGTTGACTGTGCCGCCATGACCATCCCCTCAACTAGTTTCACGATCAAACTATCACAGCATCAAACGGACCCGCGCTGTAAAGGTTTGACCATGTGACAGTTCGATCCTGGTAAAGTGAGGGCGACGATGCTGCTCACCGAGGGGAACCGCGTGGCCGACGCAGGTCAGGACGCTCATGCTCAACGCGATCGACTGCTGATGCTGCTGCGCGACCACGGCACGCTTTTCAGCGAGCTCGGCAGGCGTCTGGGCGCTTCGGCCGGCCTGCACCACACCGACGCTCACGCGCTGGTGGAGATCCTGGGCGCCTACGACAACGGCACGCCGCTGACCCAGGCGGAGCTCAGTAAACGCATCGGTCTGACCCCGGGCGCCACGTCGTCACTGCTGAACCGGCTGGAGACCGCCGGGCACATCGAGCGGGTTCGCAACAACGTCGACCGCCGCCTCGTCACCCTGCACGCCACCCCGGGCGTCGACGAGATGGTCGACCGTTTCTTCGATCCCCTCACTGACCGGATGGGCGCGATGATGGATCGCTACCCACCCGAGGTGCTCAAGGAGTTCGAGCGGTTCCTCGGCGACGTCTGCACCACGATGAACGGCTACATCGAGGATCTGCCGACCCACCGATAGGCCGCTGAATCACCGCGGTGGTGCTACGGCGACGCCCGCGCCGGCCTGGCGCAGACATTCGCGGAGCCGGTTGAGGTAGGTCTCGAAGGGCTCGTCCGGCTGCCAGGTCTGATAGGCGGTGGCGGTCGCCGCGGACATCAGGTTGAGCTGCAGGATCGTGCCCACGCCGTCGCCGGCCCGGTTGACGGCCCATCTGTTCAGGTCGGCGCGGAACTGTTCGCCGAAGTCCTGCGTCGACTGTGCGAGCGCGGGGGACTGCGCTTTGAGCCGGCGTTGCAGCGGCATCCGGTCGGCGAGGCGTTCGTTGAGGCCGATCATGATCGCGGTCAGTGAGTCCCACAGCGGCTCTCCGGCCGGGCGGGCGTCCATCATCGCCCGCAGGGTCTCGTGTTCCTCCGGGTCCTGGTCGAAGACGACCGCTTCCTTGCTGGCGAAGTAGTTGAAGTACGTCGCCCGGGAGACGTTGGCCGCGGCGGCGATCTGCTCGACGTTGACCGCCTCGTAGCCGCGTTCGGCGAACAGTTTGAGCGCGGCGGCCCGGATGGCTCGCCAGGCCTCGAGTTTCTTGCGCTCCCGCAGATTAGTCATGACGCCTCCGCGCCGATCATACCCCGCGCTTGACGCCGTCGAAGATTAGACGGCGTCTAGAAAGCGTGTATGGTGGTGCCATCGCCGTCTGGAGGAGAGTCCCCATGAGCAAGGTCTGGTTCATCACCGGCACGTCCCGCGGCTTCGGCCGGCAGTTCGCCGAGGTCGCCCTGGAGCGCGGCGACCAGGTCGCCGCCACCGCCCGCGACACCGGCAGCCTGAACGACCTGGTCGTCAAGTACGGTGACGCGATCCTGCCGATCAGCCTCGACGTCACCGACAAGGCCGCGGTCACCGGGGCGGTCAGCGCGGCACACGCGAAGTTCGGCCGCCTCGACGTCGTGGTCAACAACGCCGGTTACGGCCTGTTCGGCATGGTCGAGGAGATCACCGAGCAGCAGCTGCGCGAGCAGCTGGAGACCAACCTGTTCGGCGCGTTCTTCGTCACCCAGGCCGTCCTGCCGATCCTGCGCGAGCAGAAGAGCGGTCACATCATCCAGATCTCCACCATCGGTGGCGTCGGCGCCTTCCCGAGCCTGGGCGGCTACCACGCGTCGAAGTGGGCGCTGGAGGGTCTGACCGAGTCGCTGGCTCAGGAGGTCGCCGGCCTCGGCATCAAGGTAACCCTGG
>KL571410.1:1411-4891 GCA_000715855.1 Actinoplanes liguriensis | reverse complement strand
ATGTGTATAAGAGACAGACGCCATGGCCGCCCGCGCCGGTGGTGCGCAGTATGGTGACCCGGTCGCCGCCGGCCCCGCCCTGCTGCAGATCGTCGACGCGGAGCAGCCGCCGCTGCGCGTGCTGTTCGGCTCGCAGCCGACGCAGCTCGTCAAGCACATCTACGCCCAGCGCCTGCAGACCTGGGCCGACTGGGAGCACGTCTCCCACGCCGCGCAGGGCTGAGGAAGCGCGGCCCACTGAGCCGTTCCGGGCGGGCAGATCAGGGCGTGTGCAGCTCCCGATCGGCGCGGCTCAGCCAGGCCAGCGCCCGGACGCTGTCGTAGGTGCCGGCCTTCAACTGCGCCGCCGCCCGCGCCGCGCTCTGGTACAGATTCTCGGCCTCCGCGGTGCCCCTGCACTCGATGGCGAGCAGGGCGAGCGCCTCGACGCTCTCCCAGGTGCCCGGCTTCAACGATGCGGCCGCTTCCAGAGCCCGCTGCACCGGTGGCCGGTCATCCTGACGCTGTCCGAACATCGTCTTCCCCCATCGCTCCGGTCACCTCCCAGGATCATCGCCGACCAGGTCAACCTCCGATGCCGCGAATGTGCGTGCCTCGACCAAAAACCCGATCAAAACAATTTGCCCGTACGGCGTGAGCTCCTGCCACGGATGTTCAAAGCGGGCCGACCGCGGCGCCCTACGTGCGGCTGTCCCGCGCCCGGTCGCTGTTCGACGGCTGGGGTAACCGCTGAGCGGGGACGTTGGCGCCGAGGTAGGCCAGGAAGGTGGAGTGGCGGAACTCGTAGCCGGCTCCGGTCCGCTTGAGCACGCCACGCCGGTGTGCGTCGTTCAAGAAGCGCAGCAGCCGGAACGGCGTACGGCCGGCGATCGCCAGCATCAGCCGCACCCAGGCGAACCTCAGCCACGGCACGCCGACTTTGACGAGGCCGAAAGTCATCAGCAGCAGAATCAGGAGGCGGGCGAACTGCTGCACGCCCATCCACCAGTTCCACTGAACGCCCGAACGCAGCCCCGCCAGTGCGGACACAGCCAGCGCCGCCAATAGCAGGTTCCGGTCGTTACGGACGGACCGGTCGATGCCGGTGCCGTCGTCGTCAGGGGCCTGGCCGAACGCGACGCCGGCGAAGAGCGCTAGGCCCAGGCACATCCCGACGCTCGCGAGCACGGTGACGACCAGGCGACCGTCGGGTACGAAAAATACGCCCATCAGCGCACCGACGGCACCGCCGGTCACGGCACCGTAGATGACCAAAGGTTTGCGCAGCACCAGCCGGGTCGGCCGCGGATTCACCACCAGCGAACCGACCACCCCACTCACGAAGACCGCAGCCACCAGGCCGACCCACGGACCGTACCGCATGGCCATGAACTCCAGGGCGACCACGAAGACCACCGCGCGCAGCGGCAGGATCGCTGCCCGGCTGAGATCGGGCAGCTGCCACCAGTGAAGCGTGGCCCGATGGTGCGTCACCATCCGCTGGGCGAGAAACCGCAGCCAGCGGATGGCCTGCTCGGCACGGTATCGCCGGAGCGCCGGGTTTCTCCGGTCACGGTAGACAGCCGGGAGGAAGGCGTCCATGAGCGCGGCGCGCGCCCGCGGGACCGACCAGGTGAGAAGAAGGCCCGGATCGGTCTGCGGGTCGTCGAACGCCGTGCGAGCGAGGTAGATCATCAGGGGCGAGGAGAGCAGCACCGCCAGCCCACCCCGCGGCTTGTCCTGGATGTGCGCGATGACGTCGTGCCACCGCTCCTCACCGCGGTGCTGCCCGGCCGGCAGGTAGTGCACCGCCTCTTCGGGCCGGAGCGGTTGCACGACGATCTCGGCGGTCCTCGGCAGTGTCACGCCGGACCTCTCCACCGCCTCCCGGAACGGCTTCTCCTGGGAGACCAGGACGAGTGGCCTGCCCGCCGCGAGTTCAGCACGGAGCCGGCGCAGGACCGATGGCCGGGCCTCGGCGGGAATCTCGTCGAAGCCGTCCAGGATCGGCAGGATGCGCTGAGCCGCGCGTGCGGCAGCCTGCCCGCCGAAGCGCCGTGCGTCGCCGAGATCGGGATGGATCTGCAGCATCGTCGAGGTCAGCCACTCGTCCAGGCTCTTCGCCGAGTCCCAGGTCGACACCGCAACGATCGCCGGCACCACCGCGGTGTCACTGCCCAGCAGGTCGACAGCGAGCCGCAGGGCCATCGAGCTCTTGCCGCTGCCCGCCGCCCCGAGGATCACCAGCTGGCGTGCCGGCAGATCGGTGAAATAGCCGGCGACGTCCTCGATGCTGCCGGTCCGGTCGGCGCCGGCCCAGCGAGTCGGCTGCAGGTAGGGCGGATGGAGATCCCGGCTGGACGTCTCCTCGCTCAGCAGCCACCTCGTCCGCACCGTGAGGTAGTCGTGGGCTGCCGCATCGAGGTCCCCGCCCGCCGATGACCGATCGGCGCGCCACGCCAATATCAGGCTGACGACGGCGACCGACAGACTGAGGACGCTCGAAATCTGATCAGCGCGCTCAAGGTCGGTATCGGACAGCAAGCGAACCCAGTTCAGCAGCGCCAGCATCGCCACGACAGCCAGGACCACGGTGAGCGGTCGCATCCGTGCACGCCACATCGGGACATTATCCAGAGGTTCTGGGTGCTCGACCACAGCGCGCGATCCCATTCACGCGTTGCGGTTGGAGATGCCAAGGCCCTTCTTGCCGTTACGGTCCCGTGACGCGCTTCTGGAACAGATCCGCGAGCACCAGGTCAAGTCTGGTCCAGCCAGGAGCGCAGGAGCAGACGGTCGATCGAGTCGGCGCGCCCGAGGTGGCCGGCCGCGGCTTTCTCGGCGAGTTCCGCCCGGGTGAACCATCGGGCGTCAAGGATCTCGTCCCCGTCGACGGTGGGCTTGTCGTCGAGGGCTGTCGCGCGGAAGGCCAGCATCAGCCCGGCGGGGAACGGCCACGGCTGTGACCCGGTGTAGGTGACCGCACCGATCGTGAGGCCGACCTCCTCGGCCACCTCGCGGCGCACCGCGTCCTCGATGCTCTCGCCGATCTCGACGAAACCGGCGAGTGTGGAGTACTGCCCCGGCGTCGAGGCGCGATGCCGGGCGAGCAGACAGCGCCCCGGCTCGGCGGCCGACTCGACCAGCATGATCACGGCGGGTTCGATGCGGGGGAACAGCAGCCGGCCGCAACCCCGGCAAGCATGCACGTGCCCGCCGTCACGGGACTCGGTCGCCGCCCCGCACCGGCCACAGAATCGCTGGTTGCGTGCCCAGTGCAGCAGCCCGCGGGCGTACCCGAGGGTGGCGGCCTCGGCCGGGGTGTGCTCGGCGTAGACCGCGCGCACCGACGCGATCTCGTCGCCGCCGGCCAGCGTCACCGCGGCGTCCCGGTCCAGGTCGGACAGGTCGACGGCGAACACGCCGGCGCCGGCGTCGAGGCCGAGGAAGACGGCGGTCCCGTCGAGCAGCCGCCGTGCCGTAGCGCCGGTCGCGACGACG
>KL571410.1:0-1187 GCA_000715855.1 Actinoplanes liguriensis | reverse complement strand
CGGCGGGTCGCCGTGCACGACGCAGTCGTCACGCCAGATCGGCACGACCCGGGTGTCCGGACGACCCCGGAGCAGCGCCAGCCACTGCGGGTCGGCGCGGCGCGCGCTCTCCCGTTCCAGCCACCCACCGGCATACGGCGGCGCGATCACGGTCACGGTCCCCACTCCTTCTCGTCCCGGGACGTCCTGATCAGCGGTCCGAGGAGCAGTTCGTCCGGAGCTACCTCTCGGACTCTAGGGCACGCCGGCGGTCAGGTGCGGCGGCCGGCGTCGGATCGCCGAGGGACCTGAACGTCTCAGTGAGCAGGCGCGCTGGCGGTGATCACGCGTACCGGTGGATGCATCGACCAGTTGCGGGCGGAAATGCTCACCTTCTCGGCGCCTCCGTGGCGCAGGGCTTCGAGATAGCTTGCGGTGCCCTGGAAGTCGAGGATCACCAGCCTCGCGCCGGGCTTGAGGACCCGGAGAAGTTCGGCCACCGCTGTGCCGCGATCGGCGGGTGGCAGGTTGTGGATGGCCACACTTGCCAGGGCGAGGTCGAACGCATGGTCGGGAAAGGGCATGTCGCGCATGTCGCCGTCGACCACTTCGACCCGGTCGGCGACCCCGGCGCTGCGGGCGTTGGCGAGCAGCGCGTCGCGGCCGTTGCCGGACTGGTCCTGCGCGCGCCAGATGTCTATGCCGACCAGGTGCCCGCCGGGGAGGTGACGTGCGGCGGTCAGCAGCACCGCGCCGCGGCCGGGCCCGACCTCGAGCACACGCTCGTCACCTCGAAGGGCGAGAGACTCCAGCGTTCGGCGCCACAGCCTGCGCTTGGCGACCAGGCTGCTGAAGAGCATCCAGCAGCATTGCGTCCAGAACATCGCCGCAGCCAGAGCCAGGATCACCGTCACCACGACCGACCAGCTCTGCAAGGCGGCGCGTGCGGGCCAGATCGCCAGAACGGCCACGGTGCCCAGGATGGCGAAGGTCCGTGTGACGCCGGGTGCGTCCACTCCGTACTTCTCTCGCATCTTTACAGCGTAAAACCGGTGTCCTTACACTGTAAAGGTGCGAGGCGATCTGACACGGGCGGCGATAGTCGCGGCGGCACTGGAGCTCATCGACCGGGACGGGCTCGACCAGCTGTCGATGCGCAAGCTGGGTCGCGCGCTCGGCGTCGAGGCAATGGCGCTCTACCATCACTT
>KL571409.1:32063-33557 GCA_000715855.1 Actinoplanes liguriensis | reverse complement strand
ATGTGTATAAGAGACAGGGCCGCCCCCGGCCGGCGGTCGTTCGGCGGCCCCGCCCTGCGGATGCTGGCCGCCCTCGGGATCCTCGCCGCCTGCGGCGCCCTGGTCGAGGACGCCGGCGCCTCCTGGGGCGCGCTCTACCTGACCGACCTGCACGCCGCGGCCGCCACCGCCGGACTCGCGGTGGTCGCCCTCCAGGTCGCGATGACCGTCGGCCGGTTGACCGGCGACCGGGTCGTCGACCGGTTCGGCCAGCGCACCGTCGTCCGGACGGGGGGAGCGATCGCCGCGATCGGCATGGGCGCGGCTCTCGCGTTCCCGTCGGTGCCGACCGCGCTGGCCGGGTTCGCCCTGGCCGGTCTCGGCGTGGCCACGCTGGTCCCGGCCGCGATGCACACCGCCGACGAGCTGCCCGGCCTGCCGCGCGGCACCGGCCTGACGATCGTGAGCTGGCTGCTGCGCGGCGGTTTCCTGCTCTCCCCGCCGATCGTCGGTCTCGTCGCGGACCAGGCCGGCCTGCGGACGGGCCTGCTGATCGTGGTGGTCGCGGGCCTGATCACCGCGGTCCTGGCGCGGGTCCTGGTGAACCGCTCGCCGTCGCTGGATCCCTTACTGCAATGATTGTTTAATGATCGCTTTCGAGCTTGCGGTTCAGGACGCACCCGGTCTCCGCATCGCCACCCGTTCCGGGGTGGACCGGGTGGAGTTGTGCTCCGCGCTGGCCCTCGGCGGCGTCACCCCGTCGTTCGCGCTGATCGAGGCGGCCGTCTCGACCCCGGAGGCGCCGCCGGCGCACGTGCTGGTCCGGCCCCGGACGGGCGACTTCGACTACTCGCCGGACGAGGTCGCCCTGATCGTCCGGGACGTGGAGCACGCCGTCGCGGCGGGCGCCGCCGGCGTGGTGATCGGCGGCGTCCGGGCCGGACGGCTCGACGAGGCCCTGGTCGAGCGCGTCGTCGAGGCGGCCGGCGGCGCGAGCGTCACCTTTCACCGAGCGTTCGACCTGCTGGCCGAGCCGGAGAAGGCGATCGAGGCGCTGCACGCTCTCGGCGTCCGCCGCGTCCTCACCGCGGGCGGCCCGACAACGGTCGGCGACGACCTTCCCGCCCTGGCCCGGCTGGTCGCCGCCGCCGACGGCCGCCTGGAGATCATGCCGCTGGTCCGGCTCGGCGTCGCGGCCGTGCACGCCTCCGCGAAGCACACCGTCCCGGACGCCGCCGCCCTGACCCTGGGCACCGCCGCACAGGGCCAATCAGGTCGCGAGACCACCGACGAGCACGAGGTCGCCCGCATGCTCGCCGCTCTGCGGGCCGCCGGCGCCCGCCCCTGACGGAGGTCAGAGCCGGAACTCGCCCAGCTCGTGGACCGCGGTGTCGAGCGCGTCCGCGGCACCGGCGACGATCATTCGGCGGTACGCCGGGTCGCCGCCCGCCGCGGTCACCCGGAGCCGCCGGGCGGTCCCGGCCACCCGATGGCCTGTCTCTTATACACATCTCT
>KL571409.1:31340-31882 GCA_000715855.1 Actinoplanes liguriensis | reverse complement strand
CCCGATGGCGGACCAGGTCCACGAACCCGGCCGCCGGCGACTCCCAGCCGTAGGCGTCCAGGAACAGCCGCAACCGGCGCGGACGGTCCTCGAAAGCGGTGAACCCCTCGGCCGCGACGACGTGCCGCGCGTGCAGCGGCACCCAGCCGAACGCGAGGAACGCCAGGTCCTCCGCGGCGGTCGCGGGGCCGGCCAGGTCCCAGTCGAAGAAGCCGATCAGGTGGGTGCCGGACCACGCCGCGTTGTACGGCGCGGCGTCGTTGTGCCCGATGATCAGACCCGGTCGCCAGGCGCCGCCCTCGCGCCAGATCGCGCCCGGCGGCGGCACGAATCCGGCCACCGTGGTGTGGTACTCCCGGGCCCAGCCGGCCACCTGCCGCAGCGCCTCGTCGCTGTGCGCCCAGGCCGGCCACGGGCGGGCCGTGCCGATCACCTCGCCGGGCAGGTACGTCAGGATCTCGCGTCCGTGCCCGTCGAAGCCGAGGACGCGCGGCGCCCGCTCGAACCCGGCATCCGCGAGGTGTCTGTCTCTTATACACATC